>JAPOYG010000035.1:12854-45309 GCA_026706755.1 Acidobacteriota bacterium | reverse complement strand
GCCCGGTCGAAGAAGTCGGCTGCGGCGGCCCAGTTGCCCGCGGCCAGGGCCTCGCCGCCCCGGAAGTCGAGGAGCAGGGCGCTCTCGAAGCGCTGCTCGATCTCCTGCAGCACGGGGTCGTCGGGCCGCGGCTCGATCTCTCCCTGCCGCGCCATGTGGGCGCGCGCCCGTTCCGAGTCGCCCAGGCGCCGGTAGGCCATCGCGAGCGGGTAGTGGATCCCGTTCGCCTCCGGGGCCAGCGCGAGGGCCTCCTCCAGCGCGTTCACGGCGGCTGCGTCGTCCCTGCGGGCCAGTGCGGCCCGCCCGGCGCCGTACCACGCGGCGGCCGAGCCGCGATCGACCGCCAGCGCCTGCTCGAAGCGCGGCGCGGCCGCCTCGGGACGCCCGAGCGCGAGGTAGACCTCGCCCAGGCGGACCAGCGTGGCCACGGCCCGGGGCGTAATCTCGGCCGCATGCTCCAGGAAGGTCACCGCCTCGTCGAGCGGGCCCTGATTGCGGTACAGGTGGCCGAGCAGGTGCGCCCAGCGCCATTCGCCCGGGGCGAGGGCCTGCGCGTTGCGGTAGTAGGCCTCGGCCGTCTCGAGCTCGCGGGCCGCCAGCAGCAGGTCGCCCATCCCGCCGTAGGCGGCGGCGAGCTCGGCGGCCGTCGCGCTTCCGTCGCCCACGGTACGGGCGAGCGTGTCGTAGCGCTCGCGCATCTGCCGCGCCGCCGACTCTCCCATCGCGGAGAAGTCGGGTCGGATGACCTCTTCGAGGCCCAGGCCCTCGGGCGGAGCGAGCATCCCCGGGCCGTCCCCGCCGGTCGGGCCCGCGGATCCCGCACAGCCCGCCGAGAGGAGCGCGGCCAGTGCGGCGGCGGCCAGGCGACGGCCGTTCATCGCGTTCGCCCCTCGCCCCGGACCAGAGTGGTCCAGCGGTCGATCGGGACGTCGGCCCACTCCTCCGTGCGACCGTCGGGCCAGTGGACGCGCACCGTCGGCGCGGCGGTCGAATCGCCGAGCCCTGCGAGAACGCGTGGGTCGCTGGCCGAGGCGTAGCTGCCGTCGGCCCGCACCCGGCGCCGCAGGGTGGTCTCGCCGTCCCGGAGGATCTCGACGCGGGCGCCGAGCATGTCGCGGCCGGTGGCCGCGGCACCCCCGCCTGCGACCGGGGCCTCGCTGACGAGCCGCAGGCCGAGCCAGTGGGCGCGGTTGCCGACGGTGTTGAGGAGGAGACGGACGCGCCCGTTGAGGTTGCCGAGCAGGGCATCGGGGTCGCCGTCGTTGTCGATATCGCCGAACGCGGCGCCCCGGCTTACCTCCACCAGCGCGAGCGCCGCTCCGGCTGCATCGGTAGCGTCCTCGAACCGCCCGTCGCCGGTGTTGCGCAGCAGCAGGTTCCGTTCTTCGAAGGGCATCGGATGGTCGGGCCGGCCCGGCTTGGCGTCGAGCGCGCCGTGCGCCAGCAGCAGGTCGAGCCAGCCGTCGTTGTCGACGTCGATCCAGGCCGTGCCCCAGCCGGTGTAGCCGAGGCTCAGGCCGTGCACCCGCGAGGCGGCGCTCCCGTCCTCGAACGTCGCGGACCCGTCGTTGACGTACAGGTTGTGCCCCTCGGTGGGCAGGTGCGTCATGAACAGGTCCTCGTCGCCGTCGTTGTCGAAGTCGCCCGCGTCCACTCCCATGCTCGCTTCCGGCTTGCCGTCCTCGCTGAGCGCGGCCCCGCTCATCAGTCCCAGGTTGCCGAACGTCCCGTCGCCGCGGTTCATCCAGAGCAGGTTGTCGCGGCCGTCGTTGGCGACGTAGATGTCCATCCAGCCGTCGCTGTCGAAGTCCGCCGTCGACACGCCGAGGGCCGGCCCGAACGGCTCGGTGACGACGAACGCGGTGGCGGTGACGTCCTCGAAGGTGCCGTCCCCGCGGTTGCGGAACAGGCGATCGGTCTCCGGCTCGAAGTGCTCGGGCCCGCAGTGGCTGCGGCGGTCGGACAGGACCGTGCAGACGCGCTCGCCGCTGAAGTCGTAGTGCACGTAGTTGCCGACGTAGAGGTCGAGCCAGCCGTCGCCGTCGATGTCGACGAACGACGCCGAGACCCCCCAGCCCGCGTCGTCCGCGCCGCTCGCCGCCGAGACGTCGGTGAACGTTCCGTCGCCGTTGTTGCGGTAGAGGCGGTTGGGGCCGAGGAACGTGAGGTAGAGGTCCACCCAGCCGTCGTTGTCGACGTCGCCGGTCGCGATCCCCATGCCGTGGCCGCGGGCGTCGATGCCGCTCGCCTCGGTGACGTCCGTGAAGCGCAGCGTCCGCGTGCCGTCCGCCGCGACCTCCAGGTCGTTGCGGTACAGCCGGCCGCGGAGCGGCAGCGGGCCGACCGGCTCGAACAGGGCGTCGGCGAACGTCTTGCCCTCGCCCATCATCTGGCCCTGGACGAAGTAGGCGTCGAGGTCGCCGTCGGCGTCGTAGTCGACGAGGCCCACGCCGGCCGGCATGATCTCGGGGAAGTAGTACTCCCCGGACATGCCGTTGAAGTGCACGAAGTCGATCCCGGCCGCGGCGGCCCGGTCGACGAACCAGTCGTTCGGGCTCTCGGCCGGGACGGGGGCGAGGGCGTCGGCGGCCTCGGCCGACGGCGGCGGCGCCTCGGAGCCGCAGCCCGCCAGCCCGGCCGCGAGACAGACCGTCGCGATGGCGGTCGTGCGGCGAAGATCGCTAGTGCGCATGGTGCGGGGTCGCGTTGCTTCCGTAACGACTCGTCTTGCCCGGGGCGAACGTTCGGTTTTTGGGCGTTCGATTATAGGTTGGAACCGGCGAGGCTCCGCCCGCGTGCTATGCTCGCGCGACCATGTCGCAGCGCGTCGCGCTGGCAGCCTGCGCACTGACCTTGGCCCTGTCGGCGGCCGCCTGCGGCTCTGCCGGCGACACGGCCGACCCCGCCTCCACCGCACCGGCTGACGCCGAGCCGACCGCCTGGCAGGTCCGGCCGGTGGAGATGCCCGACCTGTCGCTGCTGCCGGAATCCGTCCAGGCGCAGGTACGCACCCGCTTCGCGACGCTCGCCGCGGTGTCCGGGCGCCCGAACGCCCCCGCCCGCGAGCTGGCGCAGGCGCACGGCGACATCGGGCTCATCCTGATGGCGACCCGCTTCCACACCGGCGCCGAGGCGAGCCTGCGGAACGCCGAGGCGCTGATGCCCCGCGACCCGCGGTGGCCGTACTACCTGGGGCAGCTGTTTCTGCTCACGGGCGACCCCGCGCGCGCGGTGGAGCCGTTCGAGCGCGCGCTCGACCTGCGGCCGACGGATCTGCCGACCATCGTGCGGCTCGGCGAGGCCTACCTCGATCGCGACCGGGCCGCGGACGCGGAG
This sequence comes from Acidobacteriota bacterium, assembly GCA_026706755.1. Lineage (GTDB taxonomy): Bacteria > Acidobacteriota > Vicinamibacteria > Vicinamibacterales > UBA8438 > JAGWAJ01. The sequence continues at coordinate 41,973 of JAPOYG010000035.1, read as the reverse complement.
CGCGTCTTCACGCACGGGAGGGAGATTGCACCCGAATCGGCCGCGGTCCTCGAGGGCCTGGGCCGCGCCCGACTGGCCCTCGACGATCCGGCGGCCGCCGTCGAGCTTCTCGAGCGGGTGCTGGCCCTCGACCCGCAGGCGACGCGCGTCCACTACCGCCTGGCCCTGGCCTACCGCGGCCTCGGCGACCAGGAGCGGGCGGAGCGGCATCTGGGGCAGCGGGGCGACGGTCGTCCGCGCCTCCACGACCCGCTGATGCAGGACTATTTCTGGCTGCTCGAGAGCGCCGACGCCTACAACAACCGCGGCCGGCTCGCCATGGAGGCGGAGGACTACGAGGGGGCGGTGGAGATGTACCGCCGCGGGCTCGAGCTCGACCCGGACAGCGCCGAGCTCCGCCACGGCCTCGGCCTTGCTCTCTACTGGATTGGGGACGGCAACGCGGCGGTGGCCGAGTTCCAGGAGGCCCTGCGCCGGACTCCCGACCACGCCCCGACCCACCTCAGCCTCGCCATCTTCCTCGCGCAGCAGCGGCGCTTCCGCGACGCCCTCACGCACTTCGCGGCCGCCGCCGAGCACGACCCGGCGCAGGTCGACGCCCACGTCGGACAGGCCGAGATGCTCCGCAATCTGGGCGACCTCGCCGCGTCGGTGGTTCACTGGCGGCAGGTCGTGACCCTCGACCCCACCGACGCTGCCTCCTGGCTGGAGGGCGCCATGGCCCTCGTCCGACTGGAGCGCTACGACGACGCTCGCGCGTGGCTGGCAGAGGCGCGCGAGCGGCACCCCGAGCACGCGAGGCTCAGTGAGCTGGCCGGCACCGTCGAAGCCACCCTCGCCGCCCGGTGAGCCCGGCGGATGCTCGCCCGGTGGCGTCGACCTCCTGCATGACGCTGGCCCGGTTGTCCCTGTCCGGTCGTGGAGGGATGTCGCCTGGAGGCAGCGAACGAGGCGTCAAGGCGTTGGCGTCGTGGAACGGAGCATGACGGAGACACGGAGGGAAGAACCATGACGAAGCGACGGAGTCGATGGCGGTTGGCGGCGATCGCCGCCGGGGCGGTCGGGATCGCTCTGGGCGGTTTCGGTCTCGCCGCGGCGCAGGACGGGCCGGGGCCGCACGACGCGGCGGAGTTCGACGCCCTCTTCGAGGAGCTGAAGAACTGGGGGCGTTGGGGGGCGGACGACGAGCTCGGGACCGCGAATCTGGTGACCGAGGAGAAGCGCCGTCAGGCGCTGTCGCTCGCGACGCGTGGCCGAACGGTGTCGCTCTCGCACAACCCGATGCCGGACGAGGCGCCGGACAACCCCGACTCCGCGTTCAACCACACGATGGCCGAGTCCCTGCGCTCGGACACGATCGAGTTCTCCTACCACGGCTACGGCGTCAGCCACATCGACGCGCTCTGCCATTTCCTCCACAACGGTGCGATGTACAACGGCGTCCCGCCCGAGGCGAGCTCCGTCGAGGAGGGCTGCGGCAAGCTCGGCATCCAGAACCTGAAGCAGGGCATCGTGACGCGCGGTGTGCTGCTCGACATCCCGCGGCTGAAGGGCGTCGACTTCCTGGAGCCCGGGACCGCCATCTACACCGAGGACGTCGAGGCGTGGCTGGAGCAGGCGGGGGTCACGATGCAGCCGGGCGACGCGGTCTTCCTGCGTACCGGCCGCTGGGCGCGCCGGGCTGCTGAGGGCCCGTGGCAGCTCTCCGGCAACTCGGCCGGCATCCACGCGTCGGTCGTCCGCTGGATCCGCGCGAGCGACGTGGCGTTCTTCGGGAGCGACGCGGCCACCGACGTCCAGCCATCCGGCGTCGAGGGGGTCCGGCTTCCCGTGCACACGCTGCTCATCGCCGGCCTCGGGACCAACATCTTCGACAACATGGACCTGGAGGCGCTGGCTGCCGCGGCGGCCGACGAGGGGCGCTGGGAGTTCCTGATCACCGCGGCACCAATTCCGGTGAGTGGGGGTACCGGTTCGCCCTTGAACGTGATCGCGGTGTTCTGACGCTACCCGGTGCCGTGGCCGCGGCCGCGGGTGGCCTGGCCGCGGACGCGCGCCTCCGCCCCGACGGGCGGCGCTATTCACCCTCGCGCACGTCCACGGTGCTTCCGGCTGCGATGGGGCCGGGCACGGTCTGCTCGGCCCCGGATGGCCAGACTACGGTGATCTCGTCGACCGTCTCGGCGTCGCCCAGTCCGAAGTAGAGCGGAATCAGGCTCTGCGAGAGGTAGCCCGACTGCCCGTCGTGGACCTTCACGTACGAGCGGCCGCCGGCGCGCACCGTGACCGCGGCGCCGAGGCCGTCGCGGTTCGACTCCGACCCGGTCAGGTTGACGGTCACGGCACGGACCGGCCCTCGTTCTGCGAGATCGCTCACGAGCACGAGCGGGCCGTCGTGGAACTCGTTGGTGACGATGTCGAGGTCGCCGTCGCCGTCGAGGTCGAAGATGGCGGCCGAGCGCGACCCGACGGAGGCCCAGACCACCGCCTCGTCGAGCAGGCCGAACTCCTCGCAGTAGGTGTTCCCGGCGTCCGCTCCCGCGCAGTCGAGCGTGAACCAGGGGCGCGCCGTCCGGCGATCCCGGCGCGGCTCGACGCCCAGGATGAACTCGCTGTCGACGAATCCACGGCCCGCGTCGTTCAGCAGCACGGTGTTGACGCCGTAGCGGAACGGGAAGTTCATGCTCGAGGCGACGAAGACGTCGTCGAAGCCGTCGGCGTTCAGGTCGCCGACGCTGAGGCCCCACGGCCAGTAGTTCTCGGTGCCGAGCGCGTCCGAGGCCTCCGTGAAGGTGCCGCCGTCGTTTCGGAAGAAGGCGTTGCCGTAGATGCTGTTGCCCCCGGAACGGAGCGTCGACTCCGGCCACTGCATGCGCGCCTTCAGCTTCTCGCGCGGAGGCCCGACGTCCTCGCTCATGTCCGAGTGCATGTCGGTGAGGATGATGTCCATGTCGGCGTCGTTGTCGAAGTCGAACACCTTGATGCTCATCGACCCCCACGGCGTGCGCGGGAAGAGCTCCCGGCTGCGCCGCTCGAAGCGCTCGCCGCCCACGTTCTCGAAGTACTCGTCGTGGCCCTGCATGTTGAGCACGTACAGGTCCGGCCAGCCGTCGCCGTTGGCGTCGAGGGGGCTCGCGTCGCCGGTCCAGCTCTCGTCGGCCAGCCCGCGCTCCTCGGTGACGTCGGCGAAGCGGTTGTCGCCCCGGTTCTCGTAGAGGATGCTCCGCTCGTTCCGCCGCTCGGGCTGCAGGTGTCCCTCGAAGGCGTCCGCGAACCCGATGTAGTAGCCCCCGGGACCGAGGTCGTCCGACGAGTAGACGCCGACGTTGCAGAGGAAGAGGTCGAGCAGGCCGTCCCGGTTGTAGTCGAAGAACACCCCCGCCGACGAGTGCGCGACGTGACCCAACCCCGCCGCCTCGGTGGCGTCCGTGAAGCGGCCCCCCCCGTCGTTGACGAAGAGGTGGTTGCCGCCTCGGACCGTCGTCACGAACAGGTCCGCGTCCCCGTCGTTGTCGGTGTCGGCGAACGAGGCGGTGACGCTGATCGCGTCCGGCAGGCCGACGCCCGCCGCGCGCGTGACGTTGTCGAACTCGCCGGCGCCGAGGTTGCGCCACAGCTCGTTCGGGCCCACCTGGTTGGTGAAGTAGATGTCGAGCCGCCCGTCGCCGTCGACGTCGGCCACCGCGATGCCGTTCCCGTGGTCGTAGTGGACCGGCTTGTAGGCCTTGCCCGAGTCGTCCGTGACGCGGTTGACGAAGGTGATGCCGCTCTCGTGCAGGCGGTCGGTGAAGCGGAAGTCGTGGACGACGTCGAGATCGTCGGCCGTCGCGAGCTGCGCTTGGGCGCGACCGTCCAGCCACGGCGGGTCGAGCACCTCCTCGGGGTGCGCGACGACGCGGCGCGGTGGGGCGCCGGCGAGCTCCCGGAGCTCGCGAGCCAGATCCCCGCGCCCCTCCGCGCTCGTTCCGTCGAACACGGCGCGAATGCGCTGCAGGCGGTCGACGAGCAGGACGTCGCCGGCCGGGAAGCCCGGCTCGGCGTCGTCCGCGGAACCGCCGACCGGGAGTCGCAGCCCGTGGCGGCTGAGCTGCCGGACTTGGTTGCGCCGGCCGGTGAGGAACTTCCAGTGCTCGCCGTCCGCGCCGACCTCGCGCGCGTGGTCCGCGAGCACGGCCGGCGTGTCGGCCTCCGGGTCGGCGCTGAAGCTCACGAAGCGGATGTCGTCCCAGCCCGGCGCGCCGCTGAGCTCGCCCTCCAGCTCCCGCAGCCCAGCCGTGACGTCCGGGCAGATGTCGGTGCATGCGGTCGACGTGAGGTGCGCGATCCAGACGCGGTCCTCGAGGTGCGCCGAACCGAACGGCTCGCCGGTCTGATCGGTCAGGGAAAAGGAGGGGACCTCCAGCACGGCGCCGGCTTCCAGCAGCTCTCGCGCTGTCGGCAGGGTCTCCACGGTCGTGTCGGGAATCGGGTCGGCCGGCGCGCCCCCTCCGCAGGCCGCGAGTGCTGCGCCCGTCGCCAACAGGATCGCGGCGCTGAGCATCCGTGTCGCTGTCGTAGTGTTCTGCCCCCGCATCGTCTTCCTCGTGTCGTGAATTCGTTGCCGGGACGCTCGTCTCCGGACGATGGCTCTCGGTCGGCCCAGGCCGTCCCTCCGCGCGCGGGCTGGCGATCGAAGTCGCGCTCTCCGCGCGCGGTTGCCAGGTTCCTGGACGGGCGGCCCCGCCGAGGGCTGCCACACGAATCGTCCCGGCCCCACCGCGAGCGCCTGACCCTCCTCCAAGTATAGTTTTGGCCCTACGCTGTCGATCGCCGGCACCGGACGGACGTCCCGGTTGCGCTTCCCACGGGCTTGCCCCATGATCGGTTCACGGCCGCTGCCGGGCGCTCGGAGCGGCCGACGGCCACATTGGCCAGGAGGGGACGATGGGCAGGCGCGCAGGCAGGATCGTTGCGTGGCTCGCGGTGGCGTGTGTGGCGGCAGTGGCACCCGCGGCCCTCGCCGCACAGCAGGAAACGCACACGGCTCCGACCGTGGAGCGGACGGTCTACGACATGCGGCGGCTCGCCGCGCCGCCCGCGCTGTCGGACGAGGAGCTTGCGGGAAGGCGCCTCTTCACCCAGCGCTGCGCGATCTGTCACGACCCGGTGGGGCAGCCGCTCGGCGAGACGCCCGGTCCGGAGCTCGACCGGCGCACGGTGGCCGGGGAGCGCGAGGCGGCGGCGCGGCGCCTGATCGCCGACGGCTCGCCGCGCATGCCCGGCTTCCGCCACGCGCTGCGCCCGGCGCAGGTGGATCGCATCGTCGCCTACCTGCGGACGGTGTCCGACGATGCGGCGACCGCGCCGGCCGGCGCGGCCGGTACGACCCTGTCGGCTGCGGCCGGGCCGGCCGGCGGGGCGGCGGGCCTTCCGGAGCCGCGCGCCGGGCTGAGCGGCGAGGTGCTGAGCGGGGAGACCGACGGCGGGCCTTTGGCGGGCATCGCGGTATCCGCCCGCGCCACGGACCGGACCTTCACGACGACCGTCTTCACCGACGAGCGGGGCAGATTCGTCTTCCCGGCCCTCGACGACGGCGACTACCGCCTGTGGGCGCAGGGCGTCGGCTTCGAGACCGCACGCGCCGAGGCGGCGCTGGCCGCGGAGCGCCCCGCCGCGCACACCTTCCACCTGCGCGCCATCGACGACTTCACGCCGCAGCTCTCGGGCGCGGAATGGCTCGACTCGCTGCCCGAGGACACGTTCGAGGACCGGCGGCTGAAGGAGATCTTCCGCGTCAACTGCACGGAGTGCCACTCGCCGAGCGTGGCGCTCCACAACACGTTCGACGAGGCGGGCTGGCTGGCCATCCTCGACCTGATGGAGCACTCGACGTACACCGGCTGGCTGGGCGACCGGCGGCCGCCTCCGGGCGACTACGAGGCGGGCGGCGGCATCTACCGCGACCGGACGATCGGCTACCACAAGGAAGAGCTGGCGGCGTACCTGGCGCGGGTGCGCGGCCCGGACTCCGAGCTCGACTTCGCGCTCCAGCCGCGTCCCACCGGCGATGCGGCGCGCGTGGTCGTCACCGAGTACGACGTCCCCGTGGACCGGCTCGGCGAGCTCGCCTGGCACGACGGCAGCGACTGGTCCGAGGGGCCGGGCACCGGGATGCACGGCGCCATGGGCGGCCTCCACGACGTCATCGTCGACAACGACGGGAACGCGTGGATGACCGAGTCGGCCGGCAACCTGCACCGCACCGTCACCAAGCTCGAGACGCGCACGGGGCAGGTGACGGACTTCAAGCTGACGCGCGGCGCCGGCCCCCGCATGCGCACGCGGTCGTCCCACGGCATCGGGCGGGACCAGGACGGCACGCTGTGGTTCGACACCAACGGCAGCCTCGGCCGGATCGACGCGGCGACCGACTCGATCGACCTCTTCACGCCGCCGCGCGGAATGGGAAGCGGGGTGAGCGTGACCGTCGACGCCGACGGACACGGGAAGATCTGGGGCGGCACGCGCTACGGCTCCATCTGGTTCGATCCCGACACCGAGGACTGGAAGCACCTGCAGAACGTCACCCCGGCCGACGGCTTCACCTACGGCATGACCGGGGACGCCGACGGCAACGGCTGGTGGACGCAGTTCAACGCGGAGCGGGTGGTGAAGGGCGACCCGCGCACCGGCGAGAGCACGGAGTTCATCATGCGGCCCCCGTGGATGGCCGACCGCGAGAGCCTGATGACGCCGGACGATCGCGCCTTCTACGAGTCGGTCGGCGCGCTCCTCTGGGGCGGCATCAACTCCGTCCCCGGCGCGCAGGCCCCGCGGCGGCTGGGTGCGGACCGGGCCGGCCACACGGTCTGGGTGCCGAACTACCTGGGCATGAACCTCGCGCGCATCGACATCCGGACGCACGAGGTGACCTACCACGCGCTGCCGATCAACGGGAACCCGTACTTCGTCGTCGTCGACAAGGACCACAACGTCTGGGCGAACCTGCTGAGCGACGACCGGGTGGTGAAGCTCGATCCGGCGACGGGCGAGTGGACCATCTACCAGTTGCCGAGCATCGGGTGCGAGACACGCAACATCGCGGTCGACGACATCCGGGGCGACATCTGGGTCCCGTGTGCGCGCACCAGCCGCGTCGCCCGCCTGCAGTTCCGGACCCCGGCGGAGGTGGAGCTCCCTGGCGCCCCGTAGTCCGTCCCCCGGCAGCACGTCGGGGCGCGTTCCGTTCGAGGCCGGCCGGCTCGCGACGACCACGCCGCGAGCGGCCGGCGACGCTCCTCTCGCCGCGGCGGACCGGCGTCTGTACCGCGCCCGGCTGCGCCGGCTGTGCGCTGCGGCGGCATTGGCGACGGGGCTGGCCGGTTGCGGCGACTCCCCCGCGGACGCGCCGCCACCCGACCGACCTCCGGGGGGCGCACCCGCCTCCGCTGCGGGCTCGCCGTGGTTCGTCGACCGCGCGGCGGAAGCGGGGCTCGACTTCGTGCACGTCACCGGGCACGCTGGCGAATTCCACCAGCCGGAGATCATGGGCCCCGGGGCCGGGCTCGTGGACTACGACAACGACGGCGACCTCGACGTCTACCTGGTGCAGAGCGGCTACCTGGAGGGCACCGGGACGCCGCCGCCGGCCGAAGCCGGGGACCTCCGCGGCCGCCTCTACCGCAACGACCTCGAGGTGGCACCGGACGGGTCGCGCACGCTCCGCTTCACGGACGTCACCGACGAGAGCGGCATCGACGCCCGTGCCTACGGCATGGGGGTGGCGGCGGGGGACTACGACAACGACGGCTGCGTCGACCTCTACCTGACCCACTACGGACCCAACCAGCTCTACCGCAACGACTGCGACGGGACGTTCACGGACGTGTCGCGCGCGAGCGGGACCGACGACCCGGCCTGGAGCGTGCCGGCCTCGTTCGTCGACGTCGACCGGGACGGCCGGCTCGACCTCTTCGTCGGCAACTACCTGGTCTACGACCCGGAGCGGCGCGTCACGTGCGCCAGCGAGTCGGGGCTGCCCGACTACTGCCCGCCGGAGCGCTACCGCGCCGCGCCCGACCGGCTCTACCGCAACCGGGGAGACGGCACGTTCGCCGACGTCACCGTCGACCGGGGCCTGGCCGGAGCGTTCGGGCCGGCGCTCGGCGTGGCGACGGCCGACTTCGACGGCGACGGCTGGATCGACGTGTTCGTCGCCAACGACCAGCAGGAGAACCAGCTCTGGCTGAACCGCGGCGGCGAGCGCTTCGAGGACGTGGGGCTGATGTCGGGCACCGCGCTCGGCGCGTCGGGGGCCCTCAAGGCCGACATGGGGGTCGACGCCGGCGACTTCGACAACGACGGCGACGAAGACCTCTTCATGACCGATCTCACGACCCAGGGGAGCACGTTCTACGTGAACGACGGATCGGCAAGCTTCGAGGAGCAGAGCGCGCGGGCGGGGATCCGCGTCGTCAGCCTGCCCTACACCGGCTTCGGCGCCGGCTGGTTCGACTACGACAACGACGGTTGGCTGGACCTGCTGGCCGTCAACGGTCTCGTGACGCAGAACCTCGACGCGCTCGGCCCCGAGAACCCCTTCCCGCTGCAGCAGCCCAACCAGTTGCTGCGCAACCTCGGCGACGGCCGCTTCGAGGACGTCACGTCGCAGGCCGGCCCGGCCCTCGCGCTCTCCGAGGTGAGCCGCGGCGCCGCGTTCGGCGACGTCGACAACGACGGCGACACCGACGTCGTGGTGGCCAACGCCGAGGGCCCCGTCCGCCTGCTGGTCAACGAGGTGGGGAACGAGCGCCCCTGGCTCGGGCTGCGCCTGGTCGGGGACCCGCCCGGCGGGCCGAGCGCCGGCGGCGGAGGGGGAGGCGGCCGGAGCGGGGTGCGAGACATGCCGGGCGCGCGGGTGGAAGTCGTGCGAGACGGCTCTCCGACGCTGTGGCGCCGGGCGCGAGCGGACGGGAGCTACGCCTCCGCGAACGACCCGCGCGTGCTCGTGGGCCTGGGGACCGATGCCGCCCCGCCGGCGCTCGTCCGCGTGACGTGGCCGGGCGGCGCGGTCGAGGTGTGGACGGACGTGCCGCTCGGTCGCTACACCACGCTGGTCGAGGGCAGCGGCCGCCAGCCGTCTGCCCCGTAGGCCGTAGAACGTGCCCTGGAGAACTCCCGCGCCCGGCGGGCTACCGAACCGCGCCTGCGGGGGCGCGCGGGTGCCGGTGAGCTACGATGCGGAACGGCGGGCGGGGCCGGCCGGCGACGGCGCCTGACGCGCCGGAGCCGATCCAGGGGCGGGTCGGACGCAACGAGTCGCCGCGGAGGGGAACTGACGCCATGAAGGGAAGCATGCGCCCGCTGGTGATGGGGGCGGCCGTTCTGGCGGGAAGTTGCCTGGCCGCCACCGCCTGGGCCCAGGATCACGACGTGATCTACGCGGAGGTGATCGACGGGAGTGGCGTGCCGGTGACCGACCTCCGCCCGGAAGAGTTCCGGGTCACCGAGGACGGACGGGTCCTGGAGGTCGTCGCGGCGCAACTCGGCACGGCGCCGATGCGGGTGGCGCTGCTCGTGGACAACGGCGTGATCATCGGCCGGAGGCAGGCGATGGGCCCGCTCCGCGACGGCGTGGCCGGCTTCCTCGAGACGCTGGCGCCGGAGCACCCCGTCAGCCTCTCGACGATCGGTGGGCACATCGGATGGCGCGTCGACTTCACTACCGACCGGGCGGCGCTCCTTGCATCGGCGCTGGAGATGCACAGCGATTCCGGAAGTGTCCGCTTCCTCGACGGCATCCGCGAGACGTGGGACCGGCGCTTCGACGGCGACGAGGCGTGGCCGGTGTTCGTCGCGATTCTCACGGACGCGAACGAGACCAGCGCGTTCATGAACGAGAACCGATTCAACGGCTTCGTCGCCAACCTGCGGGCCGCCGGCGTCATGGTCCACGCGGTCCTCTGGACCTCCCGTGCCCGGCGGACCACGGCCTCGCTGGTCTCGACCGGCCTCGCGCTCAACCTGGTCCACAACACGGGAGGGCGCTACGTCGCGATCGCCACCGCCACGGCGTACGGCCAGATCCTGCGGCAGCTCGCCGCCGACATGACCGCCCACCACCGCGCCGTCTCGAAACGGTACCGCGTGCTCTACGAGGCTCCCTACGAGCCGGGCACCCGCATCTCGGTGAGCGTGCTGCGTCCCGGTCTCCAGGTGCGGCTGCACGGCAACCGGCGCATCGATCCGTAGCCTCGAAGCTGCGCTCCGTCGCGCATGCTACTCCGGCAGCGCGAAGACGTACAGGCCGTTTCCGGTCTGGGCCTGGTAGATCTCCGGGCTGAGCACCCCGCTCAGGCCGCGGAAGATGCCGAGCCCGGCCGGGACCGCGACGTATTGCCGGCCGCCCGCCTCGTACGTGATCGGGAATCCTTGGGCGGCGTGGCCGAGGCGCGTCTCCCAGAGAACCTCGCCGGTGCGGACGTCGAGGGCGCGGAAGTAGCGGTCGACGTCGCCGACGAAGGCCAGGCCGGTGGCCGTCGTCAGCACCGAGGTCAGGAAGATGGCGCGCTGCTCGCGGCTCCAGACCTCCTCCATCGTGCGGACGTCGAATGCCGCGAGCCGCCCGAGCATCCCGTTCGTGCCCGGCATCTCGTGCAGCTCGACCGAGGCGCCGACGCCTCCGCCGCCCTCGATGAGCTCGACGTCGCGGCCGGTGAGCGTCATGCACACCTGGTGCAACGGGAACACGAGCACGCCGGCCTCCGGGCTGTAGGCCGACGCCTGCCAGTTGTGGCCGCCGAACAGGCCGGGGCAGGCATCCACCGGGTCGTCGATGCCGGCGTCGCGGATGTCCTGGCGGTAGGTCAGGCGCCCCGTCTCGCGGTCGATCGACTCGAAGACGTCCTGGGGTAGCATCTCCGCCAGCTCGAGGAACGCTCCCGTGCGCCGGTCGAGCTTCCAGAGGATGGCGTCCTTGCCGGCCGTGAACAGCCACTGCTCGCCGTCGACGTCGACCAGCACCCGCTCGAAGACGATGTCCATGTCGAGCGTCTCGCCCGGCACGTGCTGGAAGTACCAGGCGACCTGGCCGGTCGTCGGGCTCAGCGCCAGCGTCGAGTTGGTGTAGAGGGCGTCGTTGTAGGTCGACATCCCCCGGCTCGCCGCGACCCACGGCTTCGCCTGCGCGGTGCCGATGTAGAAGAGGTCCAGGCCCGGGTCGTAGGCCCCGGGGATCCAGCTGTCGCCGCCGCCGCGCAGGTGTGGGGCGATGTCGCCCCAGGTGCCGCTGTTGACGTCGCCCGGCTGCGCGATGCTCGACGTGCGCCACAGCTCCTCGCCGGTGTCGGGGTCGTGGCCGGTGATGAAGCAGCCCTCGTCCTCGAACCGCTCGCAGCCGTTGATGCCGCTGACAACGACGCCGTTGGCGATGGCCGGCCCGGCCGTCTGGGCGAAGCCCTTGCGGTAGTCGGCCTTGGTTGTCTTCCACACCGGCTCCCCGGTGCGCGCGTCAAGGGCGAGGATCGCGGCGTCGTAGGTGGCCAGGTAGACCTTGTCCCGATACAGGGCGATGCTGCGGGTTGCGCCCCAGCTCGCGGCGTCCTCGGGGTACTGGTGCCGGTGCTCCCAGATCACCTCGCCCGTGGCGGCGTCGAGGGCCTGAACGACGTTCCCGGGGCTCGCCAGGAACATCACGCCGTCATGCACGATGGGCGTCGCCTGGTTGTTGCCTTCCGGCATCGCCAGGGCCCACGCCAGCCGCAGCCCGGCGACGTTGTCGGGGCCGATCTGGTCCAGGGGGCTGTAGCCCTGGTTGTCGCGGGTCCGCCGCCAGGTCAGCCAGTCCTCGGCGGGGGGATTGCGGAGCAGCTCGTCGGTGACCGGCGTGAAGCCGGAGACCTCGCGGTTGACGAACGAACGGGGGAGCTCCAGAACGTCGGCATCGGCCGGCGGATCGGCTGCGGCCGACGCGTCCGCGATGGCACCGGCGGGTTCGCCGACCGGGACGGCCCCGGGGTCGCCGACGATGGCCGCAGCGTCGGCGGTGAGGGCGGTGGCCCCGGCGGGGTGCCCGTTCTCCTGCAGGAGGTAGGCGACGATGCTGAGGTAGGTGCCCTCGGGCAGCGATCCGCCGAGCCCGGGCGGCATCTCGACCCGCACGTAGTCGAGCAGCTCCGCCGCGGTGCTCGACCCCCAGTTGTTCAGGAAGCCGCGGCCGGTCAGCTCCGGCCCGTGCGCCGCGCCCCGCAGCGTCGCCCCGTGGCACGAGGCGCAGGAGCGGCCGTACGCCGTCCGCCCGCTCGTGGCCTGGGCCTCGAGGAACGCGCCGCCCGACGCCGCCGGTTGGGCCTGGACCGGTGCGGAGATCCCGATGGTTGCCGCGAGGGCCGCCGTCGCGAAGGCAGCCGCCGCAGCGGCCGACAAACGCTCCGTCGCCCACGATGCCCGATCGCTGCCGAACCCGGTGGCGTCGACCCCGCTGCTCTGTCTCCGCATCGGTGCGTCTCCCTTCGACGGTTCTGGCGGCGGTGCAGGCCGAAGGCGGTCCGCAATGCCGCCCGATCAGTCCGGCAACACCCACTACTCCGGCAGCGTCAGCGCGACGAGTCTGCCCGAATCCTCAAAGAGTCGGGCGTCTTCGGACGCACTCAGTCATTCTGTGCTCCACGAGACATCGGTCTATCCGCGAGGTCGAGAGCCGCCTGATCCCGCGGTGGCGCGAATTCGTAACCGGGCCGGGACGGTTCGCGGAACGTGATCGCGTCGTAGTAGTCGTCGAGCGGGACGAAGACACCGTTGCTTTCCGCCCATTCGCGCATGCCGCGGTTGCAGGAGTGGGCCCACGACAGTACTTCGACGCCCCAGCCTCGTCCGTGCATCCGTTCCAGAGTCCGGTGGAAACCCCGGCCGTGCGCATACCCGGCTCCGTCGCCGGTCAGCAGCACGACGACCCCCGGATCGCCGTTGTGATCCAGACCGTCCTCCAACATGCGTAACTGCAGCCACTGATCGGGTACGCCCTGTTCGCCCTGGTCGCGCGCGCCTCGGTCGAACAGATTGACCTCGATCCCGCGGTTCTCCGTCCGGTTCCAGAGCTGCTGCATTTCCGGAGGAATGGACCCGGCCGCCACGGCTCTCGTCACGGGCCGGTCTGCGTGGGCCAGGCGCAACAGGTTGTCGAAATGTACTCGTACGAGGTAGCGGGCTCCCGGCGTGCCTTCCCGCTCGTCGGCGAGCCGTTGCGCCTCGTGGTAGATGTTGGAATTGTCCCAGTATACGAAGACCATGCTTTCCGACTCCGACCGCGGTCCTCCCGTCAGCGTGCCGAATCCGTCAACGTACCGCGCGACCGCCGTGGCTACGCGACGACCCGCACGGCCTTGGGACTCTCGTCGAGACCCGCTGGCTACTCCGGGAGGGCGAAGACATACAGCCCGTTCCCGGATGGAGGCTGGTAGATGTCCGGGCTGAGCACCCCGCTCAGGCCGCGGAAGATGCCGACGCCGGTCGGGACCGCGATGTACTGCCTGCCGCCGGCGGCGTACGAGATCGGGAACCCGTGGCCGGACTGGCCGAGGCGCGTCTCCCAGTGCACCTCGCCCGTATGGACGTCGAGGGCGCGGAAGTAGCGGTCGACGTCCCCGACGAAGGCCAGGCCGGAGGCCGTCGTCAGCACCGAGGTCAGGAAGATGGCGCGCTGCTCGCGGCTCCAGACTTCCTCCATGGTGCGGACGTCGTAGGCCGCAAGCCGCCCGAGCATGCCGTTCGTGCCCGGCATCTCGTGGAGCTCGATGGCCGAGACGCCGAGCCCGCCGCCGCCCTCCACGAGCGCGACCTCACGGGCGGTCAGCGTCATGCACGCCTGGTGCAACGGGTAGATGATGACCTTCGCCTCGGGGCTGTACCCCGACGCCTGCCAGTTGTGGCCCCCGTACAGGCTCGGGCAGGCATCCACCGCGTCGTCGATGCCGGCGTCGCGGATGTCCTGCCGGTAGCTCACGCGGCCGGTCTCCATGTCGATCGAGTCGAAGATGTCCTGGTGCAGCATCTCCGCCAGGTCGACGAACGCCCCGGTGCGCCGGTCGAGCTTCCAGAGGATGGCGTCCTTGCCGGCCGTGAACAGCCACCGCTCGTCGTCGACGTCGACCAGCACGCGCTCGAAGACGATGTCCATGTCCAGCGTCTCGCCCGGCACGTGCTGGAAGTACCACGCCATCTGCCCCGTGCGCGGATTCAGGGCGAGCGTCGAGTTGGTGTAGAGGGCGTCGTTGTAGGTCGACATGCCGCGGCTCGCGGCCACCCACGGCTTCGCCTGCGCCGTTCCGACGAAGAAGAGGTCGAGGTCCGGGTCGTAGGCGCCGGGAATCCAGCTGTCGCCGCCGCCGCGGAGGTGCGGCGGGATGTCGCCCCACGTGCCGTTGTTGACGTCGCCGGGCTGGGCGATGGTCGACGTGCGCCACAGCTCCTCGCCGGTGTCCGGGTCGTGGCCGGTGATGAAGCAGCCTTCGTCCTCGAAGCGCTCGCAGCCGTTGATGCCGCTGACGACGACGCCGTTCGCGATGACCGGGCCGGCGGTCTGCGCGAAGCCCTTCCGGTAGTCGGCCCGGGTCGTCTGCCAGACGGGCTCGCCGGTCCGCGCGTCGAGGGCGACGATTGCCGCGTCGTAGGTGGCCAGGTAGACCTTGTCCTGGTAGAGAGCGATGCTGCGGGTCGCACGCCTGCTCTCCGCGTCCTCGGGGTACTGGTGCCGGAATTCCCAGATCAGCTCGCCGGAGGCTGCGTCGAGGGCCTGGACGATGTTGCCGGGGCTGGCCAGGAACATCACGCCGTCGTGCACGAGCGGCGCGGTCTGGTTCGTGCCCTCGGGCAGCGCCAGGGCCCAGGCCAGCCGCAGGCCGGCCACGTTGCCCGGCCCGATCTGGTCCAGCGGGGTGTAGCCCTGGTTATCGCGCGTCCGCCGCCAGGTCAGCCAGTCCTCCGGGGGTGGATTCCGGAGTAGCTCGTCGGTGACCGGCGTGAAGTGGGAGACCTCGCGGTTGACGAAGGCCCGGAGGGGCGGCACCGCGTCCACGTCGCGGGGCTCGTCGGCCGCCGCCGCGTCGGACGCATCGGCCGCCGCGCCGGAGGCATCGGCCGCGACGGGCGCACCGGCGGCCGGGGCGGCGCCGGGCTCGCCGACGATGGCCGTGGCATCCGCAGTGAGGGCTTGCGGTCCCGCCGCGTGCCCGTTCTGCTGCAGCAGGTAGGCGACGATGTTCAGATAGGCGCTGTTCGAGAGCGATCCGCCGAGGCCCGGCGGCATCTCGGCCCGCACGTACTCGTACAGCGCCGCCGCGTTCTGCGATCCCCAGTTGCTCAGGAAGCCGCGCCCCGTCAGCTCCGGCCCGTGCGCGGCGCCCCGCAGCGCCGCGCCGTGGCAGGAGGCGCAGGAGCGCCCGTAGGCGGTCCGTCCGCTGGCGGCCTGCGCATCGAGGAAGGCGCCGCCCTCCCCGGGCTGGCCCTCGGCCGGCGCGGCGATACCGAGGGCTACCGCGACGGCGGCCAGGAGTCCGCTCCGTAGAACGGCGCGGACTCCTGCAGGCTTGGCCGGGCGCCGAGTGGAGCCTTCAGGCGACGATTGGCGGGCCAGGCTTGCGACGCCCGCCGAGCGCCGTGCTCCTGGCGACGCCCGGCCGGCGCCGGTTCCGATAGCATGTCCCGCGCTCGTCAGTCTCGGCATCGGTACGTCTCCCTGGCTTCCCGGTCTTGCCGGCGGTCTCCCCCAGCTTGGGCGCGATTATAGGAGGCGGGGAGTCTGCGCCGTAGAACGCGTCACGGGTACTCCGTGCCCGCGCAGACTCCCAAGGGGGCTCTATGGCAACGCGAACGTCACCAGCATGTTGCTCCCGGTCGGCGCCTCCATCTCCGGCGCGTAGGTCTGCAGACGGTTGCCGGTCCCGCCGACCGGCACCGTCAGGTACTGCCGGCCGTCGACCGCGTAGGTCACCGGATAGCCGCTGATCTGGCTGCCCAGGATCGTCTCCCAGAGCACCTCGCCCGTCTCCGCGTCGAAGGCCCGGAACCGCCGGTTGGAGTCGCCGAAGAAGACCACGTTCCCCGCCGTCGCCAGCGTCGTGCCGGCGTTCGGGGCCCGCTGGCTGTAGCGCCACACCTCGCGGCCCGTCGAGATGTCGAGCGCCCGCACCTCGGTCAGGTCGCCGTCCGGACCGATGTCCGGATCGGGAATCGTGAACCGCGGGCTGGCCCCCGAGACCGTGCGGGAGTTGGTCGTCTGGTTCAGGCAGGAGCGGTTGATCGGGACGTAGAGCATCCCGGTCACCGGGCTGTACGACCACGACCACCAGCCCTTCACGTTGTGGCCGCAGATGATGAACTGGTCGCCCTCCTCGCGCGCCACCAGGTCCATGTTGATGAAGGTCGTCCCGGTCTCCACGTCGACGTCCGAGATCACGAACCGCTCGGTGCTGTCGAACGGGAACGGGTCGCCCCACAGGAACTCGCCGGTCTCACGGTCGTTGACGAACAGGCCCCCCGGCTCGCCCAGCACGACCACGACCTTGCGCTCCTCCGCCGTGCCGGTGAGCTTCGGGTTGATCCAGCGCACCGCTTCCGGATCAGGATTGACCACGGTGTCGATGAGCGTGCGCTCCTGCACGAAGTCCTGGTCCCAGTCGTCGCACGGCAGGTACTGGTAGTACCAGTCGATGGCGCCGGTGTCGGCGTTCATGGCGATCGTCGAGTTGGAGTACAGCTCGCACGGCGAGCGGTCGCCCACGTCCCAGGTCCCGCGCCGGACCAGCCGGGGATAGGGCAGCGGCACCGCGACGCCCCAGAAGATGCGGTTCAGCGCGGGGTCGAAGCTGCCGGGGACGCCCCACGGAGAGACGTGGACGCGGTTGGCGGTGGGCAGCGTGCCCCAGGTCTCGCCGCCGGGATCGTCGGCCCCGGCCGCGGTGTAGGTGCGCCAGCGCTCGGTTCCGTTGTCCGCGTCGTGAGCCGCCACGTAGCAGCGCGCCTCCAGGCTCGAGGGGCTGCAGGTGCGTCCGCTGACCACGTTGCCGTTGACGATCACGGCGCCGGACGAGTGGCTGATGCCCTGCCGGTAGTCCGCCGTGCGGGATTCCCAGGCGAGCTCGCCGGTGCGCGCGTCGATGGCTGCGATCTGGGCGTCGGCCGTCAGGTGGTAGAGGTGCTCGCCGTACAGGGCGAGGTGCCGCGTGCGGTTGCCGAACTGACCGTACTGGCGGATGTCGTCCGGCTGCTCCCGCTGGTGGTCCCAGATCAGGTCGCCGGTGGTGGCGTCGATCGCCTGCAGGTGGTCGTAGCCGGGCTGGGCGACGTACATCACGCCGTCGTAGACCAGCGGCCGGATCTGCACCGCTCCCTCTTCCATCGCGCGCATCCAGGCGAGCTGGAGCCGGCCGACGTTCTCGCGTGAGATCTGGTCGAGCGGACTGAAGGCCTGGAAGTCGTAGGTGCGGTACGCCATCAGCCAGTCCGCGGGGTCCGGATCGCGGAGCATCGCGTCGGTGACCGGTACGAATTCCTGGTCCTGCCCGGCTGCGGTCAGCTCGAGCTCCAGGCCCGATCCGGCCGGACCGCCTCCGGACAGCCACAGGAGCACGACGACGATGCCTACACACGCCGGCGTCAGTGCCCTCAGCATGGCATTCGCTCCCTTCCAATCCGGGTTCATCGCGCGGCTCACGGTCCTGCCCGCAAGTCGCCCGCGCCTCATGATGCCGTACTCCGTCCAGTGCCTCTCCTCGAGGCCGGGTCAATCGTCCGTCGCGCTCGGGATGTCGGTCCGCGAGAAGTCGTCGCCCTTGAAGAGCAGCGGTAGCCCCCGCCGTCGAGCGAGGGCGTACGAGAAGACGTCGCCGAGGTTGAGGGCGGCCGGGTGGCGTCCCTTGCCGAACCGGCGGTAGGCGTCGATGGCGATGGTGGCCTGACCCCGATCGACCGGTTCCACGGTGACGAAGGGTTCGCGCAGGAACGAGCGAGCTGCTGCGGACAGCGCCTCGTCGTGGCCCGCGACCGCGGTCAACTCGACCGTCGACACCGCCGATACGAGCGCGCGGCGGGCGTTCTCGATCTCCGCCCGGAAAGCCGGCGCCTCCTCCTCTTCCAGAAGGATCGCGACGATGGCCGACGTGTCGAGGACGATCACCGCGGCAGCCCCCGTTCGTCGTAGAGGGAATCCTGCAGAATCTGCGACAGGGGCCGGCCGTCGCCGGGATCGAGATGCCCCAGGCGCGCGCGCAGGCGGGGGCCATCCTTCGCGTAACGCTCGAGGGACGAACGAATGGCCGCCCGGTCCGGCGCAGCACCCTCCTCCTGCCTCTCCAACGCGGTCAGAGCCCGCTCTATGACCGCCGTCTTTCGCCCGCGCCCGCGGAGGCCCAGCCGGGACGCGAGGCGCTCGACTCGCTCGTCGAGATCGCGCCTGTGCGCGATGTTGATCGCCATCGCCAAATCGTAGCATCGATCGTAGTCAAGTTGGCCATGCCCGCCCGCGGCGGGCGCTGGACGGGCCGCGACCCGCCCCGAGCGAGCGCGACCTTGCAGTCGCGCTGGGAGTCTGCGCTCGCGCGAGGTCCGGTGTCGCCGGTACTGCGGCGCAGACTCCCGGGGCGAGCCGGAGCGCGCTCCGCTCAACCGCCCGGTGGCGCCGCCTGCCCGCCGCCCTCGGTAAGCGTCGTGTAGCGATCGATCGGCAGGTCGGTCCATTCCTCGATCCGACCGCTCGGCCAGAGGACGCGGACGCGCGGCGCCGTGTCCGAACTGCCGAGGCCGGCGACCACGCGGGGGTCGTTCGCCGACGCATAGCTGCCGTCGGCGCGCGCCCGGCGCCACAGCGTGGCCCCGTCGCCGCGGATGATCGCGACACGCGCCCCCACCATGTCGCGCGGGGCGTCGCGGCCGACGAGCCGCAGCCCCAGCCAGTGGTTGCGGGCGCCGATGGCGTTGATGAGCAGGCGCGGCCGGCCGTCCGCATTGGCTACCAGGACGTCGATGTCGCCGTCGTTGTCGACGTCTCCGAAGGCCGCGCCGCGGCTGATGGCGGAAAGGTCGAAGGCCGCTCCCGCCCGCGCCGTGACGTCCTCGAAGCGCCCGTCGCCGAGGTTGCGGAGGAGCTGGTTGCGCTGCTGGTAGGGATAGGGGTTGTCGGGCCCGAGCGCGTCGAGGTCCTGCCAGACGAGCCCGTTCACGGACAGGAGATCGAGCCACCCGTCGTTGTCGGCGTCGATCCAGCCCGCGCCCCAGCCGGTGTAGGGGAGGCTGGCGGCCCGGACGCCCGAGCCGGCGCTCCGGTCCTCGAACGCGCCCGTGCCGCCGTTCACGTAGAGGGTGCTCCCCTCGCCGGTCAGCACCGTCGTGAAGAGATCCTCGTCGCCGTCGTTGTCGAAGTCGCCGGCGTCGACCCCCATGTCGGCCTTCGCGACCCCTGCCGCGTCGACCGCCACGCCGGCGAGCAGGGCCCGGTTGTCGAACGTGCCGTCGCCCCGGTTCATCCAGAGCTGGTTCTCCTGCTGGTCGTTCGCCACGAACAGGTCGATCCGGCCGTCGCCGTCGAAGTCCGCCGTCGCGACGCCGAGGGCCGGCCCGAACTCGTCCGCCAACCCGGCCGCGACGGTCGCCTCCTCGAAGGTGCCGTCGCCGCGGTTGCGGTAGAAGCGGTCCCGCTGGGGCGGGTAGCGCTCCGGGGTGCAGTAGTCCTCCTGCCCCGAGTCGCGGAAGCAGCGGATGTGGGTGGGGACTGTGTAGATCAGGTAGTTGCCGACGAACAGGTCCAGCCAGCCGTCGCCGTCCGCGTCGAAGAAGGCGGCGGAGACGCCCCAGGTGTCGGGGCTCCCGGTGCCCGTCGCGGCGGAGACATCCGTGAAGGTTCCGTCGCCGTCGTTGCGGAGCATCTGGTTGCGCCCGAACCCGGTCAGGTAGAGGTCCGGCCAGCCGTCGTTGTCGATGTCGCCGCTCGCCACGCCCTGGCCGTAGCCGCGGGTCGCGATGCCGCTCGCGTCGGTGACGTCGGTGAACCGGAGCGCGCGGGTCCCGTCCGAACGGATCTCGAGGTCGTTGCGGTACAGCCGGTCCCGGGGCGGCTCGGCGCCCGATCGCGGAGCCGGTGCGTCGGCCCCGAGGACGCCGCCCTGCACGAGCAGGACGTCGAGGTCGCCGTCGTTGTCGTAGTCGAACAGGGCCGCGCCGCCGCCGCTGATCTCCGGCTGGTAGAAGCGGCCGCTCATGCCGCTCGTGTGTACGAAGTCCAGGCCGCTCTCGGCCGCGCGGTCGACGAACCACTCCCCGACCGCCCCGGCGTCCGGCGCAGCGTCTTCGGGAGCGCCGGCCGGTGCATCGCAAGCGGCGGCGAGGGTCAGCACCACGACCGACGCGGCGAGGGCCGGCCCCGGCCGCGATGCCGCGCCGGCTGCGACGGCGGATACGGGGGCCGCGTGCGGCGCGCGGGCCTGGCGGCGTGTTCTCCTGCGCGTTGCTGGATGGTTCATGCGCTTCGCCGGCTTCGCGGTCCCAGCGCGAGGCCCCAGCTCGAGGGACGGCAGCACGCTGTCCGCCCCGAGCACGCCCGCCGCGATCTGGTCCATCGACGTGCCGCAGGATCGAGTCGGACGTGGGAACTTCCCGGAGCGTTCCATTATGCCGCAGGGTCCGGTCCCCGATGGACAGCCGGCACCGGGGCGCGTATGCTGGGGCGTTCGGAATCCGCGGCTCGGAGACGACGCGTGCCGGGGCGCCCAGGGCGCCTCATTATCGGGATGTCACCGACGCTCACGAAGGCCGGCCTGGGCGCCATCGCGTGGCTGCTGGCGGGGGGAGCGGCTCTCCACGCGGCGCCACCCACCAATGGCGGTACGCCGCCCGCCGCGGCGGGCGCGCAGCCCGCGACGATCGCCTCCGAACCGCCGGGGGCCGACACCTTCCGCGCCGTCATCGGCCGCTACTGTCTGACCTGCCACAACGATCGCACACGCGTGGCGGACCTGACGCTCGAGTCCGTGGACCTCGACCACGTGGGTCCGGACGCGGCGACGTGGGAGAAGGTGCTCGTCAAGTTGCGGGCGCAGACGATGCCGCCGCCCCCGCGGCCGCGGCCGGACGGAGCGACCTACGTGGCCTTCGCCACGTGGCTCGAGACGGCGATCGACCGCGCGGCCGAGTCCGCGCCCGATCCGGGCCGCCCGACCGTGCGCCGCCTCAACCGCACGGAGTACGCCAACGCGGTCCGCGACCTGCTGGCCGTGGAGGTGGACGGCGACGCGCTCCTGCCCGCCGACGACATGGCCTTCGGCTTCGACAACAACGCCGACATGCAGCGGCTGTCGGCCGGCCTGCTCGAGCGCTACCTGTCGGCCGCGGCCCGCGTCTCCCGGCTGGCGATCGGCGACCCGGACGTCCGCCCCGGCATCCGGAGCTACCGGGTCCCGCGCATGGACGCTCAGGCCGCGCGGGCGGGGGAGGCGCTGCCGTTCGGCTCGCGGGGCGGCACCGTAATCCGTCACCACTTCCCGGTCGACGGCGAGTACGTCGTCCGGGTCCATTCGCAGAACTCCATCGGCGGCGGCGTGCGCCCCCCGTCGGAGCCGGAGCGGCTCGACGTTCGTCTCGACGGCGTGCGGTTGCGCGGCTTCACGCTGGAGGCGCCGCCGCGCCCCGCCCCCGGGGAGCCCCGACGGCCCGAGCCGCCCCCGATTCCCACCGTCCGCTTCGCGGCCGCGGCGGGGCCGCACGAGCTCGCGGTGACGTTCGCCGAGCGCCTCGCGGCCCCCGAAGGGGTGGCTCCGGCGCGCCTGCCCGTGAGCAACGTGCTCTTCCGCGGGGAGCGCGGCGCGGAGACGCGCGTCGGCCGCATCGACATCGAGGGCCCGTTCGGGGCGGCGGGGCTGGGCGAGACGCCGAGCCGCAGGCGCATCCTGACGTGCCGGCCCGCGAGCCGCGAGGACGAAGAACCGTGCGCCCGCGAGATTCTCGCGCCGCTCGCCCGCCGGGCCTACCGGCGGCCGGTCACGGGCGAGGATCTCGACGAGCTGCTCGGCATCTTCCGCGCCGGGCGGGACGAGGGCCAGAGCTTCGAGGTCGGCCTCCGGTGGGCGCTGGAGCGCATGCTGATCGATCCGGACTTCCTGTACCGCATGGAGCCGGATCCGGTCGACGTCGCGGCGGGCGCGGCGTACGCCCTCACCGAGCTCCAGATCGCGTCCCGGCTGTCGTTCTTCCTGTGGAACTCGATCCCGGACGAGGAGCTGCTGTCCGCCGCAGAGGCGGGCCGTCTCGCCGATCCGGGCGAGCTGGAGCGGCAGGTGCGGCGGATGCTGGCCGATCCGCGGGCCGCGACGCTGGCCGGCAACTTCGCGGGTCAGTGGCTGCACCTGCGGAACATGCGGGCGCTGGCCCCCGACGTGAACGCGTTTCCCGAGTTCGACGACAACCTGCGCGCCGCGTTCACGCGCGAGACCGAGCTCTTCTTCGAGCACCAGGTGCGCGAGGACCGGAGCGCGGTCGAGCTGCTGACCGCTGACTACTCGTTCCTCAACGAGCGGCTCGCACGGCACTACGGCATCCCCGGCGTTCACGGCAGCCACTTCCGAAGGGTGCAGCTCCCCGGAGAGGCACGCCGCGGGCTCCTCGGCCAGGGCAGCATCCTGACCGTGACGTCCTACGCCACGCGGACCTCGCCGGTCCTGCGCGGGAAGTGGCTGCTCGAGAACATCCTCGGCGCCCCGCCGCCGCCCCCGCCGCCCGACGTGCCGGAGCTCGAGGAGCGCGCCGCCAGCGAGCGCCCGCGCTCGATGCGGGAACGGATGGAGCAGCATCGGGCCAACCCCGTCTGCGCGGCCTGCCACGCGCGGATGGACCCGCTCGGCTTCGCGCTCGAGAATTTCGACGCGATCGGCAAGTGGCGCACGGCCGACGGGGGGAGCGCGATCGACGCCTCGGGCACGCTGCCCGACGGCGCCGCGTTCGACGGCCCCGCGGGGCTGCGGCGGATGCTGGTGGAGCGCAGGGCGGAGGTGGTTGAGGCGGTCACCGCGAAGCTGATGACCTATGCGCTCGGCCGGGGCGTGGAGACCGCGGACATGCCCGCCATCCGGCGCATCGTGCGGGAGGCGGAGGCCGACGACCACCGCTGGTCGGCCATCGTGCTGGGCATCGTCCGGAGCACCCCGTTTCAGATGAGGAGGGCGGCGTCATGATCGTCACCGGCAAGGCGCTCCCGCGGCGGACCGTGCTGCGCGGCCTCGGAGCGGGGATCGCGCTTCCGTTGCTCGACTGCATGGTGCCCGCGTTCGCGGCCGTGCGGAACTCCGCGGCGCGGCCGAGGGCGCGCTTCGGCGTCGTGTACGTGCCGATGGGCGCCATCATGGACGAGTTCACGCCGGCCGCCGAGGGGGCCGGATTCGAGCTGCCGCCCATCCTCCAGCCGCTGGCCCCGGTGCACGACCGGCTGGTGGTCGTCTCCGGGCTCGACAACGAGCCGGCCGTCGCGCTGCCGGGGGAGCCGGCCGGGGGGCACGGGCGCATCGGCGCGGCCTTCCTGACCGGCGTGCACGGAAAGCCGACGGAGGGCGCCGATTTCCAGGCCGGCGTCTCGGTCGACCAGCTCGCGGCGACCGAGCTCGGCCGCGAGACGGAGCTTCCGTCGCTGGAGGTCGGCCTCGAGGCGACGGACCTGGCCGGCGCGTGCGATGTCGGCTACAGCTGCGCCTACATCAACACGCTCTCCTGGCGGACGCCGACGACGCCGCTCCCGGTGGAGAACAACCCGCGCGCGGTCTTCGAGCGGCTGTTCGGCGACGCCGCCACGACCGACCCCGCGGCCCGGGCGGCCCGCCTGCGCAAGAATCGCAGCATCCTCGACTCGGTGTCCGACATCGTCGCCGACCGGAGGGCGGTGCTCGGGGCGCGCGACCGGGTCAAGCTGACTGAATACCTCGACGCCATCCGCGACGTCGAGCTCCGGATCCAGCGCGCCGAGGCGCAGGGCGATCGCGAGCTGCCGACGCTGGAGCGGCCCATGGGCGGCATCCCGGAGGCGTTCGACGATTACGCGCGGCTGATGTTCGACCTGATGGTGCTGGCGTTCCAGGCGGACCTGACGCGCGTCGGCACGTTCATGATCGGCAAGGAGATCAGCGGCCGAACCTACCCCGAGATCGGCGTGGCCGAGGGCCATCACCAGGTCACGCACTCGACCGCCGACCCCGAGCGCGTCGCCAAGCTGGTGCGGATCAACACGTACCACGTGCAGCTCTTCGCGTACTACCTGGAGAGGCTCGCCGCCACGCCGGACGGCGACGGGTCGCTGCTCGACCAGACGATGATCTTCTACGGCAGCGGCATGAGCGAGAGCGACCAGCACGTGCCCTACGACCTGCCGGCCCTGGTCGTCGGCGGCGCGGCGGGGCGTCTCAAGGGGGGCCGCCACCTGCGCTACCCGGACGAGACGCCGCTGGCCAATCTCTACTTGACCATGCTGCACAAGCTGGGCGTGCCCGCCGAGCGGATCGGCAACAGCGACGGGCGCCTGAAGGAGCTGGTCGACCTGTAGGAACCTGCGCGCCGGTGCCAGGGCTCCATTGGGTAGCAAGACTGCCACGCGCCCGTCAGGGCGTGCTGGCTCGGGCGTCTGAGGCAAGGCGCAGGACATCGAAGGAGACGAGGATGGCCATTCGCGGGTCCATGGTGATCGTCGCGGCGGGCGCGGTGGCCGCTTTCGCAGGCGTGGCGGCGGCCCAGACAGCGGCGGCGGGCGAGACGTCGGTCGCCGGCGTCGTGCGGAGCGCGGACGGGCCGGAGGCGGGCGTCTGGGTGATTGCCGAGACGGACGATCTCGAGACCGGCTTCCGGAAGATCGTCGTCACCGGCGACGACGGGCGCTTCCTGATTCCGGAGCTCGCCACGGCGACGTACTCCGTGTGGGTGCGGGGCTACGGCCTCGCGGACTCGGAACCGCAATCGGCACGGCCCGGCGACACGCTGGAGTTGACCGCCGCTGCCGCGGCGACGCCGCGGGAGGCTGCGGCCGTCTACCCGGCCAACTACTGGTACTCGCTGATCGAGGTGCCGCCGGCCGCCGACTTCCCGGGCACCGGCGACAACGGCATCAACCCCGCGATGCGGACGCAGGAGCACTTCATCGACGGCCTGAAGGACGGCTGCCAGCTCTGCCACCAGCTCGGCAACGAGGCGACGCGCGAGATGCCGATGGTCGATCTCGACGAGTTCGACTCGACCGCGGCGGCCTGGGCGTTCCGGCTCGGCACGGGGGCCACCGGGTCGTCGATGATCCGCCAGCTCAACGAGATGGGACGGCAGCGGACGCTGGACGTCTACGCCGACTGGACGGACCGCATCCTGGCCGGCGAGGTGCCGCCGACGCCGCCGCGCCCGCAGGGCGTCGAGCGGAACCTGGTGCTGACGATGTGGAAGTGGTCGTCCCCCCGCAAGCACGTCCACGACAACATCGCCACCGACAAGCGCAACCCGCGCCTCAACGCGAACGGCCCCGTGTACGGCGTCCTCGGCGACAACTTCGTCGCCGTCGATCCTGTCGCCCATGAGGCCCGCGAGTGGGTGCTGCCGATGCGCGACTCGAGGTCGGCGGGGGGTCGGGCCCTGCCCTCGCTCTACTGGGACGAGGCGCCCGGCTACGGCGCGGCGAGCGGGCACAACCCGATGATGGACGCCGAGGGCCGCGTCTGGCTCACCTCCGCCATTCGCCCTTCCGGGAACCCCGACTGGTGCCGGGACGGGTCGCACCCCTCGGCCGCCTACTTCCCGGTGGAGCGAAGCACGCGGCAGGTGTCCTACTACGACCCGGAGGCGGACGAGTTCGTCTTCATCGACAGTTGCTACACCACGCACCACCTGCAGTTCGCGGAGGACGCCGACGACACGCTCTGGTTCAGCGGCGACATCGACGTCGTGGGCTGGCTGAACACCCGCCTCTACGACCGGACCGGCGACGAGCAGGCCGCCCAGGGCTGGTGCCCGACCGTCATCGACACCAACGGCGACGGCGCCGTCACGAAGCCCTGGAACGAGCCCGGCGAGGCGCCGGACCCGGCGCGCGACACGCGGCTCGACGGGTTCGCCTACGGCATCATTCCCAACCCGGTCGACGGATCGATCTGGATCACGCGGGGATCGATGTCGGGGCCGGCGACGGAGTTCCCGGGCTCGATCCTGCGCCTCGATCCGGGCGCGAGCCCGCCCGAGACCTGCAGCGCCGAGGTCTACGAGCCGCCGTTCGAGAACCCTGCCGTCGCACGCGAGGGCTGGGGCTACGGTCCCCGCGGGATCGACGTCGACCGGCACGGCGTGCTCTGGACGGCGCTCAGCGGCAGCGGCCACCTGGCCAGCTTCGACCGGCGGAAGTGCGCCGTCCTGAACGGACCGACCGCCACGGGGCAGCACTGCCCGGAAGGCTGGACGCTGCACTCGACGCCCGGACCCCGCATGCGCGGGGTGACCGGCTCCGCCAATGCCGACTTCCACTACTACAACTGGGTCGACCAGTTCGACACGCTCGGCCTCGGCCCGAACGTGCCGATGGCGAGCGGCAGCGGTTCGGACTCGCTGCTGGCCCTGCTCCCGGAGACCCGCGAGTGGGTCGTGATGCGCGTCCCGTATCCGCTGGGCTTCTACACGCGCGGCCTCAACGGGCGCATCGACGATCCCGAGGCCGGCTGGAAGGGCCGGGGCCTCTGGGGCAGCTACGACACGATGGCGAACTGGCACAGCGAGGGAGGCCGCGGGAAGACGAGCGAGATCGTCCGGTTCCAGATCCGCCCGCACCCGCTCGCGGAGTAAGCCGGGGAGGCGCCGCCCCGCCCCGCCCCGCGTCCGCCCGCACCCGCTGGCGGAGCAGGCCCGGGGGGAGGAGACGCGCGGTCCCTGCGTCCCCGTTCGGAGGAGAGTATCGATGGCCATCGATGTCAGCCCGGCGGCTCGTCGCGGCGCGGTCTGCTGGAGCGTGGCGCTCTGCCTCGCCGGCGCCGCCGCGCTCGGCGCCGGCGGCCGCGACGACCGGACGCTCGTCGATGCGGCCCGAGACCGCGACGGGAACGCGGTGCGGGCGCTGCTCGACGCGGGGGCGGACGTGAACGCCCGGCAGCCGGACGGTGCGACGGCGCTCCATTGGGCGGCGCACTGGGACGATGCCGGGATGGCGCGCCGCCTCGTGCGCGCCGGCGCGGACGTCGACGCGGCGGGGGCCTACGGCGTGACGCCGCTGTCGCTGGCCGCGGCCAACGCCAGCGCCGTCCTGGTCGAGCTGCTGCTGGGGGCAGGGGCCGACCCGAACACGGCCCGCGACAGCGGCGAGACGCCTCTCATGCGGGCCGCGAGCAACGGCAGCGTGGCCGCCGTGCGGGCGCTCCTCGCCGCCGGGGCGGACATCGACGCCGCCGATCCGACCGGCGCGCAGACGGCGTTGATGCTGGCCGCCTCGGGCCGCCACCCGGACGTCGTGGCGGTGTTGCTCGCCCGCGGGGCCGACCTCGAGGCCCGCTCGCGGCTCGGCTTCACGCCGCTCCTGTTCGCGGCACGCGAGGGGGATCTGGCGACCGCCCGGCGCTTGGTGGCGGCGGGGGCAGACGTCGATGCCGCAATGCCCGACGGCACCAGCGCGCTCATCGTGGCCGCGGTGCGCGGGCAGGTCGAGGTGGCGCGGTTTCTGCTCGAGGCGGGCGCCGACCCCAACGCCGGACCGATCGCGCCCGGCCGGCGGCCCGCCGCCGCGGAGGCAACGGCAAGCGCCGACCCCGATGCCCGCCGGCCGGACTACACCGCGCTCCACTGGGCCTCGGGCGCCTGGCAGACCGAGCTCGCCGGACCGAACGGGATCGCGGTGGAGCGCGACCGCGAGTGGGAGGCGATCCGGGGCCTGCCGCCGGCCGGCAAGCCGGCCCTCGTCGATGCCCTGCTCGCCTTCGGAGCGGATCCGAACGCACGGATGCGGAGGACGCCTCCCCGATTCGGCTACAGCCAGATCTCCTACGAGCACAACAAGCAGGGCGTCAACGTGTTCGGCGGCGCCACGCCCCTCATGCTGGCCGCCATGGCCGGGGATGCCGAGGTCATGCGGCGCCTCGCCGCGGGCGGCGCCGATCCGGCCCTGGCGACCGACGACGGCACGACCCTGCTGATGGTGGCGGCGGGGCTGGGGCGCTACGAGGCCGAGAACCTGGTGACCGAGGCGCGGACGCTCGAGGCCGTCCGGACGGCGCTGGCGTTCGGCGCGGACGTCAACGCCGTCAACGACGTCGGCAACACGGCCCTGCACGCGGCCGCCCACGTCAAGTCCGAGGCCGTCGTGCTACTGCTCGCCGAGCGCGGGGCGGCCATCGACGTCGCGAACGCTCGCGGCGAGACACCGGTCCTGATCGCCGACCGCTTCCGCGCCGGCAGCGGCAACGTCACCGTGCGCACCCCCACCGGCGACCTCCTGCGCGCCCTCGGCGGGCAGGAGCCGGCGCCGCCCCCGCGCTAGAGTCGAAGGCTGTCTCGTCGGCCTATGCGCATCGGCGAGCCTGTTGCGCCGTCCGTTGGTCACGCCGCGCTCGTGGTCGATTCACTGGAGCGCGCGAAGGACGATGCCAGCCAAGGTCGCCGTCACGGCCGCGATCGCCAGCCCTGTGCCGACCATCCACTTGATCAAGTCGACCTTCATCTCCGCGAGCTCTGCACGCAACTCATCGCGTGTCACGTAGTGCGGCTCCGCCATGGACTTCCTCCGTCCCTGCCAGTCCTCCGACCCCCAAGTCCGGATGGCCGACCGGGGTGACCGCCGTGGTGGAGGTCGCTCCTCACGCTATCACACCGCCGGCTGATTGCCCGGGAGCTGGCACGCCCGGTCGGCCGGGCTTCGACTTCAGGATCGGCGGGTGGCGCGTCGTCCAACAGGTGGAGCCTGCCCCCGGCTGTCCTCGAAGTCGGTTCGACGCTTGCTCGGCGATGCGCGATAATCGGTGCGTGGCAGGCGCCGCCTTCCTGTCCCGGCCAGCCTCCGCGACGCGGCGACCGACACCGTGACCCGACCCGCCGCCCGTGACCTCCCCGACGCCCGGAACTGGCGCGAGCGCGCGGCCCGGGCGGCGGCGGCCGACGTCGGGCGGGCCGA
>JAPOYG010000035.1:10677-12630 GCA_026706755.1 Acidobacteriota bacterium | reverse complement strand
TGTTGCGCCGCCGCGCCGCACCGCTGCTGGGCCGCCTCGTCACGACCGGCCTGCTCCGCGCCGCGGCCCGATCCGCGGAGCGGGATGCAGGGTCCCGGGACCTGGCCGCCGCGACCGCCCGGCGGATCGGCAGCATGCTGGCGGCGGGAAGCGGCCGCCGGCTGGCCGCCGCGGGGAGCGGCACGTTCTGGACGTCCTACGCCCTCGTAGCGGTCGCGACCATCTGGATCGTCACGGCCCGCGTCGCCCTCGGCTTCGGCTGGGAGAGCTCGTGGATCCCGCCCAGCTTCGGCCGGGCGGTGGTCGAGCTCGCCGCCGCGCCGCTCGGGAGCCTGGTCGGAAGCGACGAGCTGACGCCCATCGCGGCCCCGCCGGTGGCGCCCGCCGACGACCCCGCCGCGCTCGCGGCCCGCCGCGCGTGGATCCGGTTCCTCACGGCCGGCGTCGCCATCTACCTGCTGGTGCCGATGGCGGGATGGACGCTGCTGCAGGCCGCGCTGGGGCACCGGCGGGCGGAGCGCTGGCGGCCGGCGGTCCCCAGGCGTGCGAGGGCCGCCGCGAGCGTCGCCGCGCGTCGCCGCAAGCCGGCGGCAACGCCTCCCGGCCTGCCGCCCGAGGGCGGCGGTGCCTGCACGCACGTCGCCCGGCTGGAGCGGCCCTCGGAGGCGACTGACCTTCCGGCGCCGCTCGACCGGCTCGTCGACCTCGGTGACGTCGATGCCGCCGCCGATCTGGAGCGCGCGCGGGAGACTCTCCGTACCGATCCTGCCCGGGTTGCGGTCGTGGTTTGGCTGCCGGCCACCCCGGACCGCGCGGTCCGGCGGAGGCTCCGGACGCTGGCCGGAGTCACCACGGAGCCTCCTCTGCTCGTCCTCGACGGCGGCGAGGCGTTGCGGCGCGCCGAACCGCCCCGCACGGCTGCCGTCCGCCTGGAGGACTGGCGCGCGCTCGCCCGGGAGACCGGCGTCGTCCCGTTCGAATGCGACCTGGCCGCACTCACCGCCGCCAGCCGAGAGGGCCTCGCCCGCGCGGCCGGGTACGGGGAGCCCGGCGGGGACGGCCGCGCGGGCCCGCCGCGACCCCGTCCCGGATCCGGACCGGTGCCCGCGGGACCGGTGCCCGCGGGGGGAGGGCCGGCGCGGGCCGAGCTCGATCCGGCTCCGCTCGATGCCGCCTTCGACGTGATCGGGCGACACCTCGAAGGAGACGATCCGCTGCCGTCCGACGCCGCGCTGGCGTCGTGCCTCGGCGAGGTCGCCCGCACGTTCCAGGCCGAGGGGGACGGCGGCTCGTCCACGGATGCCTGGCGCGCGCGGCTCGCGGGGCTCGCCGCGCTCGACCGGCCGGACGTCTCCAGCCGCGCGGCGTCGCTCGCGCGCACGGGGATCGGGTTGCTGCCGGCGGCACTGCGCACCCGTGCCGTCTGGGCAGGGCTGGGGGGGCTGCTCGGGGTGGCCGCCTGCGCCGCGGCCGCGACCGTCGCTCCCGGAGCGCTCCTGGCCTTGCCGGGGTGGGCGGCGACCGGAGCGGGGGTGGCCGGCCTTCTGTCGCTGGCCCGCCGCGGGGGCGGCGAGACCGGTGCCGCGCGACCGGCGCCCGCCACGGAAGCGGACCCCGGATCTCCCCGCCGCCTGGGGGAGGCCGTCCTTGCGGCCGCGGCGAGCGCGGTGCTCTGGTGGTCGCAGGGCGCCGACGAGGCCCGGACGACGCGCGCCCTCGAGGCGCTCGCGCCCGGCGACGCGCTGCCGGCGTTCGACGATCCGGACGGGGCCCGGCGCTGGCTCGCCACCGCGCGCCTCCGCGTGGTGGCCGCGGCTCGGGGGGAGGCGTGAGGAAGCGCCGGAAGCCGCTGCGGCTGGCCGTCGTCGGACACACCAACACCGGGAAGACGTCGCTGCTCCAGACCCTGCTGCGGCGCCGCGACTTCGGCGAGGTCAGCGCGAGCGGCGGCAC
>JAPOYG010000035.1:0-10442 GCA_026706755.1 Acidobacteriota bacterium | reverse complement strand
GACGTCCTGCTGTACGCCATCGACGCGCGCGGCGACGCGAAGCCGAGGCACCTGGACGAGCTGGCGGTGCTGGCCGCGACGGCGCGGCCCCTGGTGCCGATCCTGAACTACACGGCCCGCCCCGACGCCCACCCGGCTCGTTGGCGGAGCGCCTGCGCCCGGCAGGGCCTGCACGCCACGGTGGCCTTCGACGCCGTCGTCTACGACGATGCCGGCGAGCGGCGGCTGCTGGCCGCGGTCAAGGCGCTCGCGCCCGGCCACGAGAAGGCGGTCGATCGCTGGACGGCGCTGCGCGCGCGCGAGCGCCGCGAAGCGAAGGTGGCCGCGACCGAGGCCGCGGCCGATCTCCTCGTCAGCGCCGCCGCCGCCGTGGTCGTGACCGCCCCCAAGGAACGGGACAAGGCGGCACGCCGGGCGGCGGTCGAGGCGGCGACGGCCCGGCTCCTCGACGGCCTGCGGCGGCGCGAGACCGTCACCCGCGACCGCATCGCGGCGACGCTCGGGTTCTTCGGAGACGAGGCCCGCGCGGTGACGTTCGACGTCGCGGAGGCCCTCGGCGGCGTGGACTTCCTGAGCCCCGCCAGCCTGGAGCGCGCCGGCCTCTGGGCCGCCGGCGCGGGGGCCGGCCTCGTGGCGGCCGGGGCGATGGTCGACATCGCCACGGGCGGCGTGTCGCTGGGCGGCTTCGCGGTCCTGGGCGCGGTTGGAACGGCACTCGGCGCGGCGGGGGCCAGCGGGCGCAAGGTGCTCCGCCGGCTCCGCGGGCAGGACGAGGTGCGCCTCGCGGATGCCGGGGTGGAGCTGCTCGCCGCCCGCGCGGTCGCCACCATCCGGGCCATGCTCGCGCGCGGCCACGCCGCCGTCGAGCCGGTCCCGATCGAGTCGGCCGTGAAGGAGAGCCTCGAGCGCGACGCCGGCCCGGCCTGGCGGGCCTCCTGGGCTCCCGCGCGCGGGCGTCCGTCCTGGAGCGAGCTCTCCCGGCCGCGCCCGCGCGGGGTGCCCGGTCAGGCCCGGGCGGAGGCCGTCAAGCGCGTGGCGGCGGCCCTCGGGGATCGGCTCCGCGAGGCCCCGAAATCGAGGTCCCGGAGCGACCCCGCGGGCACGGCGGTCACTCGAACACGTTGATCAGGGCGTACGTGATCGAGCCGCCCTCGGGCACGACCACCTGGTGCCACGAGCGGGCGGGCACGTGCAGCATGTCGCCCTCGGCGACCTCGAACTCGTGCGCGCCCTCGAGCCGCGGCCGCTGGCCCTCCGGGGGCCGGCCCTCGATCCAGTCGACGCGCTCGCCGCCGACCAGAACGGTGCCGGCGCCCTTCAGGACGACGTAGAGGTCCCACTTCGTGGTGTGGATCTCCGGCTGCGTGTAGCCCGCGCGGTGAATGATCTGCACGCTGTGCGGCCGGTGGTCGGCGCGGGGCAGAGCGGTCTCGACCGCGAACGGCGTGCCCCAGATGCCCTCGCCGTTGCGGAGAGTCGCATCGAGCTCATCCTGGAACCCGGCGACGGCCTCGGCGTCCCAGTGGAGGAATTCCTCCGGTCGAGGCTCGTTGGGAACGTCCGCGAACGGATCCTGCGCCGCCGCCGCGGCGGCAGGCAGCGCCAGCAGGGTCAGTGCTACGAGACATCGTGAGCAGCGCATGGTCACCTCCCGGTTCGAAGTCTGGTCTGGACCGAATCGTAGCCGCACTCCAGGCGGGCTTGGCCGCAGTCGCCGGGGGATCGCGGCATTCGATCACGGCCAGAGCTCCCCCGAGGCGACCGCCGACGCGAAGCGCTGCGCCGGCCAGACGTCGATCCCGTCTTCGGAGCGGAACGAGCGGGGGCCCGTGTAGACGAGCAGGCGGCGTGCGACATCGGGACGTGCCCCGAGGGCGCGCAGGCCGGCCAGCAGGCCGGTGTGATAGCGGCTCGCGGCCTTCACCTCGATGGCCAGCCGCTCGCGCCCCCGCCGCAGGAGGAAGTCGACCTCCGTTCGCGTCTGGTGCGGCGACCAGTAGCCGATCTCCTCGAAGTGCTCCTGCGTCTCGGCATGGGCGCGCAGCGTCGTCAGGACCCAGCTCTCGAACAACGGGCCACGCTCTTCGGCTGACAGTGCTCCGAGGTGGCGCTTGGTCGCGCGGACGACGCCGGGATCGACCCAGTACAGCTTCGGCAGCCGGCGCTCCCGCACGCGCGCCCGAGCTTCGTAGGCCGGCAGCCGGTAGACCAGCAGCGTGTCCTCGAGGATGTCGAGGTACCCCTGCACCGTCGTGCGGGCGACGCCGGCGTCGCGGGCGATGCCGGCCACGTTGATGACCTGTCCGTTGAACAGCGCCGCCACCGGCAGGAAGCGGACGAAACCGGGCAGGTTGCGCACCAGCGCCTCGGCCCGGATCTCCTCCCGGAGATAGAGCTGCGCGTAGGCTCCGAGCACTTCGTCCGGCGCGTCGCTCGTCCAGACGAGCGGAATCGACCCGTGGCGCAGCACCCGGTCGAGATCGAAGTCCGCGCCGAGCTCCGCGGCGGTCAGCGGGAACATGGACTTCCGGAGCGCGCGGCCCGCCAGCAGGTTCGTGCCCGCCGCCTTGAGCTTGCGCGCGCTCGATCCGAGCAGGGCGAAGCGCAGGCGCAGCGTGGCTATGCACCGGTGGATCTCGTTCAGCAGCGCGGGCAGCCGCTGCACTTCGTCGACGACCACCCACGTGCCGGGCGGCCGTTCCGCTACCGACTGGTAGAAGAGCCCCGGATCCGCCAGCAGGTCGAGGTGCAGCCGCTCATCGAGGAGGTCGAGGTAGACGGCGTCCGGCAACGCCGCCCGGGCCCACGTGCTCTTGCCGACGCCTCGCATGCCGAAGAGGAAGAAACTCTGGGCCGGCACGTCGAGCAGGCGGCGGTAGGTGGAAGGCATGCCGTCATAAATCCATGAAAAGTGACGCCATCATAGACATGCGACGAGCAGGCGTCCAATGCGGGCGCTCGTCCTGCGGATCCCTCCCGGTTCGGTCCCCGGCGGGCTCATCGAGGTCGCTACGAACCCGTACCGACTCGTGAGTAACGTACTCACAAGCAAGATGCTCATGGGCAAGTGACTCGTGCGCACGCTGCGATCGACATCGCCGGCCGCCAGGCCGGGTCAAGGTCCGGCCCGCCCGATTGCCGCCGCGCTACGCACCAGCGCTGCCGTTGTGGTAAGGTCAGACCCTACGATCCCGGCGGCAGGCTGGGGCGACCATGCCCGAGGGAAGGGTCGGACGGCGATCAACCGCTCCGCGCTACGGGCACCGGGCCGACGTTGCGGCCTGCCCCGAGTTGTGTGCGGAGCCTCGCATGCAGCGCCGCGCCTACCCGAGAGATCCACCCGATGCCCCCCGGCCGGACGCCCGCCGCTCCCCCGGCCCTGTTCCGCCGATCGGTCCGGGAGTCTGCGCCGCACGACGTGCGGTGCAGGACGTTGCGTCCGTGCGGACTCCCGGCGCGCCCGTGGGGGCGCGCTCGCTCGCGCCTTGAGGATGGGAGGGTTGTGACCATGTCGACGCCGTTCAAGGCGGCCGGCGCGGGGCTCGTGGCAGTGTTGTGGCTCACCCCGCACGCGAGCCATGCCCAGTCGCCGCCCGGCGCAGCCCCGCCGGGTGACTTCGTGCAACGGTACTGTGTCGCCTGCCACAACGACCGGGGCTTCGAGCGCGGCGCGGTGCCGATCTCGCTGCAGGGGCTCGACTTCGAGGACGTGGGGGCCCACGCGGAGCTCTGGGAGAACGTGCTCCGGAAGGTGCGGAGCGGGATGATGCCGCCCGCGGGTCGGCGGCCGGACGACGCGACCCGCGTCGCCTGGGTCGACTGGCTGGAGACGGAGCTCGACCGCGCGGCCGACGCCCGTCCCCCGCGCGGGCGGCCGATGACGGTGCATCGCCTCAACCGCTTCGAGTACCGCAACGCCGTGCAGGACCTGCTCGGGCTCGACGTGGACATCGAGGCCCTGCTGCCGCCGGACGACGCGGACGCCGAGGGCTTCGACAACAACGCCGAGGTCCTGTCGGTCTCGACCACGCTCATGGAGCGCTACCTGACCGCGGCGCGCCGGATCAGTCAGCTCGCACTGGGCGACCCGGAACTCGCGTCCCGGTCGTCGTCCTACCCGGTGCCCGAGTTGCAGGTGCAGGACGACCGCACGAGCGAAGACCTGCCGTTCGGGTCGCGGGGCGGCCTCGCCGTCCGCCACTACTTCCCGCTCGACGGAGAGTACCTCTTCAAGGTCGGCCTGCGGCGCAACTTCTACAACTACATCCGCGGCCTCGGGAACGTGCCGCACCAGCTCGACCTGCGGGTGGACAAGGCCCGGGTCCACACGTTCCTGGTGGGCGGGGCGTTCGAGGGGGCGCGGTGCGCGACGAGCTACTGCGGCTCCGGGAGCGGCGGGTTCCCCGAATGGGGCAACTACTCGGTCACCGCGGACGAGGGCCTGCAGTTCCGGATGACGGTGGAGGCCGGCATGCGGCTCGTGGGCCTGGCGTTCCTGCGGCGGCCGGCCCTGGACGAAGGGGTCCTGCAGCCGCGGCCGAGTCCCGCCACGTTCGGCTACAGCACCGACGATCGGCAGGACGGGAATCCGGCCGTCGCGAGCCTCACCATCACCGGGCCGTTCGACGGCGAGGCGCCGATCGAGACGCCGAGCCGGCAGAGGGTCCTCGTCTGCCGGCCGGAGACCGCCGATGACGAGACGACGTGCGCGGAGCAGATCCTGGGGCGGCTCGCGCAGCGCGCGTATCGGCGCCCCGTGACCCCCGGGGACCTCACGGCGCTGCTGAGCTTCTACGAAATGGGGCGGCGCGAGGGCGACTTCGAGACCGGGATCCAGACGGCGCTGGAGTTCCTGCTGACCGATCCCGAGTTCGTGTTCCGGGCGGAGCGGGCGCCGGTCGACGCCGAGCCGGGAATCGCCTATGCGGTGAGCGACCTGGAGCTCGCCTCGAGGCTGTCGTTCTTCCTCTGGGGGAGCGTCCCCGACGACGAGCTGCTCGATGTGGCTGCGCGGGGGACGCTTGCCGAGCCTGCGGTGCTCGAGCAGCAGGTGCGGCGGATGCTGGCCCAGCCCCGTGCACGGCGGTCCTTGACGGAGCGCTTCGCCGGGCAGTGGCTGGGGCTGCACCGGCTCCGGAACGCATCTCCGGACCCGACCGTCTTTCCGGAGTTCGACGAGAACCTGCGTGTCGCAATGGGTCGGGAGACGCAGCTCTTCCTGGAGACGCAGCTCCTCGACGACCGGCCGGTGTCGGAGCTGTTGACGGCCGACTACACCTTCGTGAACGACCGCCTGGCCGAGCACTACGGGATTCCGGACGTCCACGGGAACCACTTCCGGCGGATCACGCTGCCGGATGACCGGCGGGCCGGGATCCTGGGGCAGGCGAGCATCCTGACGCTGACCTCCTACGCGAACCGAACCTCGCCGGTGACGCGCGGCAAGTGGGTGCTGGAGAGCCTGCTCGGGGCGCCGCCCGCGGAGCCGCCGGCGGACGTTCCGGACCTCGGGACCCGTGAGGAAGGCGAGCCGCCGACCTCGGTGCGGGCGCTCATGGAGGTCCATCGGAGGAACCCGGCCTGCGCCACCTGTCACCGCACGATGGATCCGCTCGGCTTCGCGCTGGAGAACTTCGACGGAATCGGGCGCTGGCGCGCCGCCGAGGACACGGGGGTTCCGGGCGAGCTCGGGCCGGCCATCGATCCCTCCGGCCTGGCCCCGGACGGCAGCCCCTTCGAGGGGGCCAGCGGCCTGCGGCAGATCCTGGCGCACGGGGAGGAATTCACGGCGACGCTGACGGAGAGACTCCTGACCTACGCCACGGGGCGCCGGCTGGAGGCGGTCGACATGCCGGCCGTTCGGCGGATCCAGCGGGAGGCGGCGGCGGGGGAGTCCCGCTGGTCGGCCCTGATTCTGGCCATCGTGAACAGCGAACCGTTTCAGACGAGGAGGATAGGCTGATGCTCGTGACGAAGAACGCGATCCCGCGTCGGACGATACTGCGGGGCGTGGGAACGGCGTTGGCCCTCCCGCTCCTCGACGGAATGGTGCCCGCGCTGACCGCCCTGGCCAAGACGCCGGCGGTGCCGACGAAGCGACTGGGCGTGGTGATCGTGCCGAACGGGGCCCCGGCAGAGTACTGGACCCCCAAGACGGCGGGCGCCGGGTTCGAGTTGACGCCGAGCCTGAAGGCGCTGGAGCCGGTTCGAGAGCACGTGGTCGTGATGTCGAACCTCGACAGCGTCGGCGCCGAACCGGGCCGCGGGACCACCCATTCCCAGGCCGCCTCGGCCTTCCTGACCGGCGCCCGTCCGAAGCGCACGACCGGCGCGGCGCTGGAGCTGGGCATCTCCATGGACCAGGTCGCCGCGAACGCGGAGGGGCTGGGACGCGCGACGCAACTCCCGTCCCTGGAGCTGTCGCTCGAGGGCGGCGACACCGTCTACGGCGTGGCCACCTGCGACGGCGGCTTCAGTTGCGCCTATCTCAACAACTCGTGGGCCAACCGGTCGACGCCGATGCCGCGGGAGACGAATCCGCGCATCGTCTTCGAGCGCCTGTTCGGCGACGTGGGGAGCACCAGCGCCGAGGCGCGACTCGGGCGTGCGCAGCGGCAGCAGAGCATTCTCGACGCGGTGATGGACAAGGTCGCCCGCATGGAGAAGGGACTTGCGCCCTATGACCGGCGCAAGCTCGACGAGTACCTGGAAGCCGTGCGGGGCATCGAGCGGCGCCTCGAGATGGCGGAGCAACAGGCGGACCGGGAGTTGCCGGCGGTCGAGTCTCCGGCCGGGATTCCCCTGTCGTGGGAAGAGCACGCCAGGCTCATGTTCGACCTGATCGTGCTGGCCTATCAGACCGACATGACGCGCGTCATCTCGTTCATGGTCGGCCGCGAGGAGAGCGGCGCGACGTATCCGCAGATCGGTGTCACCGAGCCGCACCACCCGCTCAGCCACCACCGGGACAACCCGGAGAAGATCGAGAAGCTGGCCCGGATCAACGCCTACCACATGGTCCTGTTCAGCGACTTCCTGGCCAAGCTGCGCGCCACGCCGGACGGCGACGGCTCGCTGCTGGACCACGTCATGCTCATGTACGGCTCCGCGCTGCGGAACTCGAACCGGCATACGACCGAGGATCTGCCGATCCTGGTGGCCGGTGGCGGCGGCGGGGAGATTCGGGGTGGGCGTCACGTGGTCAATCCCAAGGGCACCCCGCTGACCGATCTGCAGTACACGATGCTGCTGAAGCTGGGCGTCCCGGTGGAGAGCTTCAGCGGGAGCACGGACGCGATTCGCGAGATCTCGGAGCTCGCGTAGTTTCCGCACCTTGCGACCGGGGGCGGCCGGCCGCGCGTGGCGGCCGCCCCCGGTCGCCCGGCCGCGCCGGCCGGCGCATGCCGGTCGGGAGAGGCGGCACGGGGAGGACCGGTATGCGGCTGAGCAGCAGCGCGATGGCTACGGCGGTGGCGGTGTGGCTTGCGATCGCCGGCATCGCGGCCGGCAGCACCGACCTCCGGCTGATTGAGGCGATCCGGGATCGCGATCACGAGGCCGTGCGCACGCTGCTGGCGCACGAGATCGATGTCAACGCCCGCGAGGGCGACGGCGCGACGGCGCTGCACTGGGCCGTCGTGCGTGATGACGTCGAGGTGGTCGATGCGCTGCTCGGGGCCGGCGCCGACGTGGACGCCGCGAACGACTACGGCGTGACGCCGCTCACGCTCGCCTGCACCAATCGGAACGCGGCGGTGGTCGGCAGGCTCCTGGAGGCAGGGGCGAACCCCGACCTGGCGACGTCGATGG
This sequence comes from Acidobacteriota bacterium, assembly GCA_026706755.1. GTDB lineage: Bacteria > Acidobacteriota > Vicinamibacteria > Vicinamibacterales > UBA8438 > JAGWAJ01. The sequence continues at coordinate 2,633 of JAPOYG010000035.1, read as the reverse complement.
GCGAGACGCCGCTCATGACGTGCGCCCGCACCGGGGCCGCGGACGGGCTGGAGGCGCTGCTCGACCATGGCGTGGGCAACGTCGACGCCAGGGAGACGTCGCACGGGCAGACCGCGCTGATGTGGGCGGCGGCCCAGGAGAACCCGGACGCGGTGCGGGTGCTGCTGGCGCACGGTGCCGACGCCGGCGCTCGATCCGACAGCCACCTGCTGCCGGTGAGCCTCGGCGACGGGAATCCCTTCGAGCAGTACTTCCTGGAGCCGCAGCGCGGCTCCACGCCGTTGCTCTTCGCGGCGCGGAACGGCCGCGTCGAGAACGCGCGGCTGCTGCTCGACGCGGGGGCCGACGTCGACGAGGCGGCGCCCAACGGGCAGTCCGCGCTCGTGATCGCCAGCTTCAGCGGGCAGGGGGAGCTGGCCGAGCTCCTCCTGAAGCGGGGCGCGAACCCCAACGATGCGGAGGCCGGATACACGGCGCTGCACACCGCGGTATCGCGAGGCGACCTGAACCTGGTGCGGGCGCTGAGCGCCCACGGCGCCGACCCGAACGCCCGTCTCGAACGAGGGAGCCGGCAGCAGCGGAACCTCAACTGGTACGGCCTGTCCGGGGCGCTGGCGGGGGCGACGCCGTTCTGGCTGGCGGCCAAGTACGCCGAGGTCGAGATCATGGAGTTCCTGGCCGAGGTCGGGGCCGATCCGCTGCTGGCGCCGTACGGCAACGGGATCACGCCGCTGATGGCCGCGGCCGGCGCCGGCTGGACCACGAGGTCCAGCAACCGTCGCGACCAGGGCATCGGCGTCGACGCGGCCCGGCTGCTGGTGCTGGCCGGCGAGCGCGCCACGTGGGAGGGCACGCGGCTGGCGCTCGAGCTCGGCAGCGACGTCAACGCGATGGACTTCAACGGGAACACGGCGCTGCACGCCGCGGTACGGCTCGCGTACCCGACCGTCGTCGACCTCCTCGTCGATCACGGCGGGGACCTCGACCTCCAGAACAACAACGGGACGTCCGCGCGCGATCTGATGTGCCGCGATGCGGCCGGCAATCTCGTGCGCCCGCTCGCCGGCGGTCGCTCCTGTCCGGGTTCGGCGCCGTAGGACCTTCCGCCTGCGGTGCCGGCTCTGCGTCCGGGCCCCGTTCCCGTGCCCCGGCAGGTTCCGTACGCGTAGAATGGCACGGTTTCCGGGCCTCGCCGGTCGAGCCCGACCCTTCCCGGATCCGGGAGCGAGCCGCGCGTGCGCCGAACCAAGATCGTCGCCACGGTCGGGCCGGCCAGCCGTACCCAGGACACCCTGGACGCGTTGCTCGCCGCCGGCGTCGACGTCTTCCGCATCAACTCCTCGCACGGCACGCGCGACGACCGGCGCGCCATGGTCGAGCGCATCCGCGAACGGGCGGAGCGAGCAGGCCGCGTCGTGGGAGTGCTGCAGGACCTGGCCGGTCCCAAGATCCGCATCGGGTCCCTGGCCGATCCGGCCGGCGTTGCGTTGGAGCCGGGTGCGCGCCTGCGTATCGCGGTCGGTGACTTCGCCGGCGACGCCACCCGCGTGTCGACCTCCTGCGCTCCGCTTGCCGCGGCCGTGCGTGGAGGCGAAGCGCTGCTGCTCGACGACGGGGCGATCGGACTGCGCGTCATCGAGAGCGACGGCGTCGAGATCGTGACCGAGGTCGAGTTCGGCGGTTTGCTCACCGCCCGCAAGGGAATCAACGCACCCGGCGTCGAGTTGTCGCTGACGGCGTTGACGGACGAGGACATCGAGGAGATCGAGGCCGCGGTCGCGACGGGGGTCGACTTCGTCGGGGTCAGCTTCGTGCAGAGCGGCGACGATCTGCGGCTGGCGCGCGCCGCGGCTCGCCGGTGCGGCGGCGGGCGGGTGGGGTTGGTGGCGAAGATCGAGCGGCCGGGCGCGGTCGAGGGATTCGACGACATCCTGTCCGCGGCCGACGCGGTCATGGTGGCGCGCGGCGACCTCGGCCTGGAGATCCCTCTCGAGCACGTGCCGCGGGTGCAGAAAGACCTGACGCGGCGCGCCCGCGACGCCGGCGTTCCCCTCATCGTCGCCACGCAGGTGCTCGACACGATGCGGCATGCGCCACGCCCGACGCGCGCGGAGGTGAGCGACGCCGCGAACGCCGTCGACGACGGCGTCGATGCCATCATGCTGGCCGGGGAGACCGCGGTCGGTGGGCATCCGGTGCTCGCGGCGAGCACCCTCGACGCCATCCTGCGGGACGCCGAGTCGGTGCCGCCCGATCGCATCGTGCCGGGAGACATCGCCGAGCGCCACGACCGGGCGCTCTGCGACGCCGCGGTGACGCTGGGCGCGACGGCCGGGGCCAGCGCCATCGTGGCGGTCACGCGAAGCGGCGCGACGGCGCGCCAGCTCGCCGCGCTGCGCCCTCCGATTCCGATCTACGCGGTGACGTCGGATGTCGACGTCGCCCGCCAACTGACCCTCTGCCGGGGCGTCGCGCCGCTGGCCGTCGACGCCGGCGCCCTGGCCACCGGCGCGCTCAAGCCGGAGCTGGCCCGCCGCGGCGTGTTCCGGACCGGGGATGCGGTCGTCTTCGCGCGCGTCCACTCCGATCTGGGCGTCTCGGACGCCAACTTCGTCGAGCTGCAGCGCTTCTGA
>JAPOYG010000037.1 GCA_026706755.1 Acidobacteriota bacterium | reverse complement strand
CGCCGCTCTCCTCGTCGACGGTGGCGCTGACCTCGACCGTCCCCTCGAGCGCCACTCCGGCCCGCCGGATCGCCTCGGCCGCGAAGATGGCGGCGGCGAGCCCGCCCTTCATGTCGGTGCTGCCGCGCCCGTAGATGCGGTCTCCGCGCACCGTGCGGCCGAACGGCTCCACCGTCCAGCCGTCGCCGGCGGGGACGACGTCGAGGTGCCCGTTCAGGTGCACGCAGGGGCGTGCCTGCCGTCCCCGGCGGACGCCGACGACGTTGACGCGCGGGTAGTCCGGCCGGTGCTCGGGAAGCCCGTCGACCGCGTAGTACTGCGTCTCGAAGCCGAAGTCGCGGAGCGTGTCGCCGATGAGGCGCGCGCACGGCTCGTAGGCCTCGCCCGGCGGATTGACGGTCGGGATGGCAATGAGGTCGGCCGTGAACGAGACCAGCTCGCCGGCGAGGGCGTCGACCGCCGCGAGGACTCGGTCGAGATCGCTGGTCATCGGGTTTCCCGGCGGCGCCGCGCGTCTCCAACAGGAACGGCGCGCACTCCGCTATCATCGGCCGGGGGTGAAGCCATCCTATCGCCTTCGGCCGGACCGATCGTGACGCGGCACCTGACGATCCCGCTCCGCTGCGCCGCCGTCCTGCAGGATGAGTTCACGCGACATGGCGAAGGCGCCAACGACGACCCTGGTGTCGACCGCCGGCATCACCGTCGCGTTCTCTCCAGGGTGGCGCGGACCAGATCGTCGGTCATCGGCGGCAACTCGCGATCCGGATACGACACGAGGCGGCCCCTCCGCTTCTCGAGGCGCATCGGCGTGGCTGCCGGCTCGATCTCGATGACGCCTTCGCGTTCGCGTATCTCAATCTGCCGCCCGCTGGCCAGCCCGAGCGACTCGCGCATCGATTTCGGGATGACCACCCGGCCAGCCGCGTCGATGGTGGTATGCACGGCAGGAGATTACCATCCGACCGCGGAAGCCGAACGGCCTGCGGCAGGGGACCGAACGTGACGCCACATCTGACGATCCTGCTGATCTACGCCGCCGCCCTCATGGCGCTGGGGGTCTGGATCGGGCGCCGGGTGCGGCACTCGGCCGACTTCTTCGTGGCCGGCCGGCGCCTCGGCCCGTTCCTGCTCTTCGCCACGCTGCTCGCCGCCAACATCGGGACCGGCTCCACGGTCGGCGCGGCGGGGCTCGCCTACCGCGACGGGCTCAGCGTCTGGTGGTGGGTCGGCTCGGCCGGCATCGGATCGCTCGTGCTGGCGTTCTGGGTCGGACCGGCCGTGCGCCGCATCGCGGCGCGGCACGACCTGCGAACGGTCGGCGACTACCTCGAGCTCCGCTACGGCCAGCCGGTGCGCGTCACCATCGCGTCGCTGTTCTGGATCGCCACGCTGTCGATCCTCGCCGGGCAGATCGTCGGCATGTCGCGCGTCCTCGGCGCCGTGACGGGGCTCGACTTCCGGGCCGGCTGCTTCGTGGGAGGCGTGGTCGTCACCGTCTACTTCGCGGCCGGCGGCCTCCGCACGGCGGCCTGGGTGAACGTGGTGCAGCTCGTCGTGCTGCTCGCGGGCTTCGGCCTCGCGCTGCCGTTCGGCCTCGCGGCAGCCGGGGGCTGGGGCGCCATCACCGAGGCCACCGCCGAGGTCCCCCGCTACTGGAGCTTCTGGGAGGGCGGCGGCTCCGGCTGGTTCTACGTGGTGATGCTCGGCCCGGCGTTCGTCGTGTCGCCGGGCCTGCTGCAGAAGATCTACGGGGCCCGCGACGACGCGGCCGTCCGCACCGGCGTCGGCCTGAACGCCGCGGCGCTGCTGGCGTTCGCGATCGTACCGGTGCTGCTCGGCATGATGGCGCGGACCGCCTTCCCGGATCTGGAGGCGCCGGAGCAGGCGCTTCCGACCCTGCTCCGCGACGCCCTGCCGCCGCTCCTTGGCGGCATCGGGCTGGCCGCCCTCTTCTCGGCCGAGGTGAGCTCCGCCGACGCGATCCTCTTCATGCTCTCGACGTCGCTCTCGCAGGACCTCTACCGCCGCGTGCTCGACCCCGGGGCCTCCGAGTCCCGGGTGCTGGCCGTGGCCCGGGGCGCCGCGGTGGCCGGCGGGGCGGCGGGCATCGCCCTCGCGCTCGTCTTCCAGACCATCATCGGCGCCCTGTCTTTCTTCTACACCATCCTGACTGTGAGCCTCTTCATCCCGGTCCTGGCCGGGCTCTACCTGCGGCGCGTGGGGATGCCCGAGATCCTGGGCTCGATCGCGGCCGGCGTGTCGGTGGTCGTCGTCCTCCAGGTGGCGCGGGGCGGGCAGGGCATCGGGGCCTTCACGCCGGCGATGATCGGGCTCGCTGCGGCCCTCGCGGGCTGCCTCGTGGTCCGCGGCATCTGGGCGGCGCGCCGCCCGAAGGGAGAATCCCGTCCATGACGACGACGGACCAGGGTAGCCTGTTCGATCTCGGCGGGCGGGTAGCCGCCGTCATCGGCGCCGCGGCCGGCATCGGCGAGGCGGTCGCGCGCGGCTGCGCCCGCCAGGGGGCGGCCGTGCACTGCCTCGACCTCGACGCCGTCGGCGCCCACACGACGGCGGAGCGGATCGTGGAGGCGGGCGGCGAGGCCACCGCCGCCGCCCTCGACGTGCGGGACGGCGCCGCCGTAGACGCCGCCCTCGCCTCCCTCGCCGACCGGCGGGGGCGCCTCGATGTCGTGGTCGCCACCCCGGGCGTCAACGTCCGCAAGCCGCTCCTCGATTACGCCGACGACGAGTTCGACCGGGTCGTAGGCCTGAACCTCAAGGGCAGCTTCCACGTCATCCGCGCGGCGGGCCGAGTGATGCGGACCCACCGGCGCGGCAGCATCATCCTCTTCTCCTCCATCCGGGCCCAGGTGGTCGAGCCGGGCCAGTCCGTCTACGCCGCCACCAAAGCCGGCATCGTGCAACTGGTGCGGACTGCGGCGGCGGAGCTCGGCCCGAGCGGTGTCCGCGTCAACGCGGTCGCCCCAGGGGTCGTCGAGACGCCGCTCACCGCGCCCATTCGCAACGACGCAGCCTGGCACGCCGCCTACGCCGACAAGAGCGTGCTCGGCCGGTGGGCCAGCGCGGAGGAGATGGTCGGCCCGACGGTGTTTCTCGCCTCGGACGCTTCCAGCTATGTGACGGGTTCGCTGTTGTTCGTCGACGGGGGGTGGACGGCGGCTGATGGGCGGTTCGCGCCGCCGGGGATGTAGCCTGGGTGTACGGCAACCGCGCGAACGCGAGACGCCGCGGAAGCTGGCCCACGCCTGGCTGAACACCGGTCGAGTGATTGCTCCATGGGAGAGATCCAAGCCACGCGGACATTCGAGAACACGGGCTCAAGTTGCCGCGTCATTGACCTTCTGGCTCGGCCCTGACGACACGGCCACCACCCCACCGGTACCTCGAAGCCGCTTTGCCATGAACGAACCGCCCTCCGGCGCGCTTACCGTTGCGCGGAGCTGGCGTGGCGGCCCGTGTGAAAGCAATCCGATGCCGAGTAAGCCCCCGGCTATGCGGCACTCCGCATAGCCGGGGGCATCCGCAGACCCCAACTCTACACTCACGCTACGCGCCTTGGCCTTCTCCGCGAGCCCTCCCCGCGCGCCCGAGCCCGCCGGGTCGCGGTCTTCCCCTCGCGCCGCCCTCCGGAGCGTTCACCCAGCTCAGGACGCAACTGCCCGGTGTGGCCTGCTCAACCAGCTTAGTTGGAGAAGCCCAAGCTCTCTGTCCCGGACCTCCTTCGGCTCCCTGAGGGCTTGCCGGGGACGTTTGCGGTTCACCGGCCGGCCTCGATGCCGTCACGCCGCAAACTCGGGTGCAAAACGCCATTCTCTGGCGCGCGGTTGCCTCACCGAGACAACACAAGTCATCCCAACTCCCCACCCACTCCCTTCTCACCGATGGTCGCCACTTCGCGATTCAACTAGAACTCCACGCGCCTCAGCACTACCCCGCCACGCCGCGTTGGGAACACCACCGTATCCCTTGGCCAAGGCACTCCATGGTCTCGCTCGAACGCTGCAGCTAGTGACAGCACCCCGCCCGCGACCAGCAACCCCACCGCAAACTTCACCTCCTCGCCTTCCTCCCGGTCCGCCAAGCCCCAGAGTGCACCACCGATAAGCGGTATCCCGAAGGAAAGCAAATAGGCCCGGCGCCGTCCGCTCCGCTGTTGCCCACTGCTGGGCTGAAGCCCCATTCGAACCGCTGCCCGCTCCGCCGAAGCCATGATGTCAACGGCCCGTACGTCTCCGCCAGCTTCCACCGGCCGCAGATCCTGTACCTCCGGTGCCTCTTGCGCGTCACCGATTGTAGGCGCGAACAACGCAAGGATCACCGTCAGCGCCGTCATGTCGATCCTTCTCATCTCTTGCAGCCCTCCTATTCTCGGCTCCAGTTCCTGCCCAGTACGTCACCCTCTTTCGAGGTCACCTCCACAACCTACCGCTCACCGTTGGTCGCCAACAGCGCCCGCACCGCTTCCTTGTGCCCAGCGTCTCTCGCGATCTCCAACGATGTACGCCCCACGATGCCCCCGAGTCGTCGGGGTCTAATGGTCCTGACCCCGTCGTTGGCACCGAACCGCCGTAGCACCGTAATGACCTCGTCCGAGTTGGCCGCCGCGGCATAGTGCATCGGCGTCCACGCGAAAACGGTCTTCGCATCCACAACCGCTCCGTTCTCCAGCAATGCCATTGCTACGCCACGTGCATTCACCGACGCCGCCACGTGCAAGGGTGTCTCACCATCCCGCGTCCAACCGCTGAAGTCGGTGCCCGCCCTGGTCAACACCCGCCTCACTCTGGGACTCAACGGCTCTCCGTCTCTCAATAGAGGCGCGTTCACGTCAGCACCCTCACCTAGTAGCCGACCGACAGCCTCCGGCACTCCAAATGCCGCGGCGTAATGCAGATCCGTCCAACCACTCTCGTCTCGCCAGCCGCCGGACGCCTTCCGGCCCACAAGCGTCTCTAATCGCCCCATCTCATCACCAGTCGCCACCAGGTCCGACGGTGCGAACGGTTCGTGACCGGAACCCGGATTCGCCGGTCGTTCCGCTCGTGACGCGGCGGTCTCCGTTCGCATGACATCCGCCCTCTCACCTCGTGCCTCCGGCCCCGGGAGCGACGTCGCCAGCGTCGCCAGCCTGCTCCTAGCCAATCGTACATAGACGCCCTCGGGGTATTCCTGCACATACGCGCGGAAGTCCGTGGCGTCTTCACTGTTTTCGATCGCCTGCCAGAACAGCTCCTCGCGTCGCAAAGCTACCGCTGCTTCGTCTGGGCGGGGAGCGTCAAGGTTGACCGGTTGCGCGGTATGGTCTGCGAGATAGTGCTCCGTCAGAAGCGATTGGTATTCGTGCGGTCGCTGTCGTTGGCCCGTCAACTGGAGCACTCGTGCCCGCACGCGGCGAAACAGCATGCTGATCTCTAGCGGCTGTTCCAGGTACGCTAGCAGCGCGGTCGTATATGGGCTATTCCGGCCGACACCGTCGTCCGCTGTCGTGCCCGCGGCAGCGGCGTAGGCCACGAGGGACTCGTCACCCAGGAAATCTTCGTTGATCGCGCCCAAGCTGCCTTGGCTAACGCTCCGACTCGCCACTGTTCGTTGCATCGCGCGAGCCAGCGGGTTGTTCCGACACGCGTCCAAAATCACCACACGAAGTGCGGCGCCTGTGGTGGCCGCGAGCACGTCCTCCAAGGTCACGGTTTCGTAGCGCACGTCGGTGTCCCGCTCAAGCCGCGCATCGACCGGTACCAAGTAGTTCACGCCGTCCATTTCCATTCCGTGGCCAGCATAGAACACCAGGGACACGGTCGCTCTTGCGCTATCACGAGTGAAGCGTCGGAGTGCAGCGTTCAACTCGGCGTGGGTTCCGTCAAACACCCGCGTTACATCGAATCCGAGACGACCGAGCGCGGCGGCCACATCGGTCGCGTCACTTGTTGGATTGGGCAATCGCGAGACGTGGTCGTACGCGCTGTTGCCCACGACCAGCGCAACTCTTGTGGTTGCTAGCGCGACCGAGGAACCGTGAAGAGTGAATACCGCTAGAAGAAGACTACCGGCCAAGAGAGTGGTGCGTGATGTCAAGTTGGTTCTCATTGTGGCCTCCGTAAGGTCGCCCCGTGGATCCTCGACTCCGCCGCGGATCCTGCGGCCCCGCGGCTCAAATGGTGCTACCGATCGACGGAGTGTGCCCGTTCATTCTTCTTGATGGCGGTTGCTTCGCTTCCGAAGGCACTTGTGGACCGTCGCCTGTCGCGCGGCGTTCGGTCGCCCGCACCACCTGGTTGAGATCCCCCGCCTCGAACTTTGCATCCGTTTCGCGTTCCAACCGCGCGTCCACCGGCGCGAACCGGTCTGTGGCGTCTGTCTCCATCAGGTGACCCGGGGAGAACCCCACCACTACGCCTGCCCCGAACTCGGCCGGGCCAGCGTCCGGAGCCCCCTCCATCGCCGCCCGGTCGCCGTCGATCAGGATGTTCACGTCGAATCTCAGAGAACCAAGCGCGGTTCCGATATCCGTGGCGCCGTTCTTCGGGTTGGGCAGTTCGGCAATACCCTGGTGGGCGCCGCTGCCGATTGCGAGCGCCAGCCGCTCTGCGCTCCCGCAGATCCCCCCGGAGGCAGGGACTTTCACCAGGACCACCCCCGCGGGGTCAATCTCCGCGCGACCGAACCCTCCGGCAGCTAACCGTGGAGGGTTTTGCGTGCATCTCACTGCGCCTCGTCGCACTGCACGGCGTCGCCATCTCCCTCGGTCCGGAAGCACGTGCGAGCTTCGCAACCGTTGCCCTGCCGCGGTCGGTGTTGGAAATGGCGCGGTCGTTTTGATGACACAGGACCCATTCGGCGGACGTCGTCTCGCCCGCCGCCTTGCGTCCGGCCCCCGAAGCGCATTTGATTGAGCGCAAGAACCGGACCGCGCGCGATGCCCTGCCGCTCCCCGCGCACCGGCTGAAACGCTCCGGCGGCCGCCAACTCCCTTGCCTCGAACAGCGGCGCCGGTTCCTTCGACGCGACGCCCTTGAGTAGCTCCGTGTCGACAGAACCGCGAACCACCACCTGCGAGCCGGTAGCCCCAAGCCGGAATCTCTACCGCCCGCCTTCGCCCAAACTCGGTTGTTCGCCTGATACCGGTTCGGAAACAGCACGGTCGACTTGCCAGCGCGCTCGACGTTGATGACCGTCACGTCGGCGTCCTTGGACATCCTCACGAACACCCCCGGACGCGTTCCCCGCGGGCGTAGGCGGAGTCGGGTCGGTCGAGCCACGCCAGAACCTCGAGGCCCTGGTCGCCGCCGACCGAGGACTGAACCGGCGGAGCCACGTGCCTGATGGTCAACTGCTGCACGGAGAGTGTCCGCGCGCCAGCCTGGACCCGGGCCGCCGATGCTTCGACAGCGCCGCACGCCGCAATTGCAGCCCTCACCACCACACGGACGTGCGCGTGGCTCATTCTCCTTCTTCCCTCCCACGCGCTGGGCGCGTTCAGTGGGCGGCGTCGACGCTCTTTACCCCACCACCCGTACCTGGATCTCGTCCATCGCCCAGGAGGTTCGCGGCAGCGCACCGGCCCGGCGCACGAGTTGCCGGCGGAACTCGGCCGCCCGCAGCGCCAGGCTCACTGGTCTCATTAGCGTGTCGTACCCGGAGAAGCCGTTCACGAACGGTTGCCGCGTGACGAGCAGAATTACCTGATTGTTGCCCACCGGTTCGGCGGCCGCGAGGGTGAACCCGTCCGACGGCGATGGATACACCAAGTCGCGGGCCGCGGACACCACCATGTTCTCGCCCAGCACCGTTACCTGACCCTGCGGGTTGATCAGATAGAGACTCGCGTATCCGGCGGTGTTCGCCGACACGTTGAAGCCGAGTTTGGTACCCAACCGGATCGGCGTTCCCACCGTCGGCACCACGCTGATATAGAACGGCGACTGCTCGGGGGCCACTGCATTAGCCGTCGCCGCTATCCCCAGCCGCTCCGCCCGACCGCCGGCGACGATGATGATGATGATGATGATGATGATGATGATGATGATGATGATGATGATGATGAACGCCGTGGCGGCCAGCACAGCCACCAACCGATAGCGGGCGCGACACCGCAGCGAAACACTTCCTTGTTTCATCGAAAGACTCTCTCCCTGCGGCCCACGGCTTCCGTCTGGGACTCGTCAGTCAACCCGAACCAAGCCTTCCGCCAGAAGGCAATATCCCTTGCGGCAGATCCTCGGGTCGACACTAGCGGCAGAGGAATCTCGCGGGCGCTGACGTCGAGGCGCGCTTCGGCAGTAGTCATTCTTTCCGTGCATCAGAGCGACCTCGATCAGAACGACCGGACGATCTCGACGCGGCGCTGACGGTCGTCCGTGGGC
>JAPOYG010000617.1:5798-8436 GCA_026706755.1 Acidobacteriota bacterium | reverse complement strand
TCGGCCAGCGTCGCCGCCACGCGGCCCAGGATGTCCAGCCCCGCGATGTCGAGCGTGCGGCACGTCGCCGACGACGGCCGGCCGATGGCGGGGCCGGTCAGGGCGTCGACCTCCTCCACGCCGTAGGCGCCGTCCGACAGCAGGCGGAGGATGCGCAGCACGGCATAGGTGGCGATTCGATTGGCGATGAAGCCGGGGCTGTCGCGCGCGATCACCACCCCCTTGCCGAGGCGGCGATCGGCGAAGGCCGCGATCGCGTCGACCACGGCGGGGTCCGTGTCCGCGGTCGGTATCACCTCGAGGAGCGGCAGGTAGCGCGGCGGGTTGAAGAAGTGGGTGCCGAGCGAATGGCGCCGGAACCCGTCCGAGCGCCCCGCGGCGAGGCTCGCGATCGGCAGGCCGGACGTGTTCGAGCTGACGACGGCGTCCGCGCGCCGGAGGTCGTCCACGCGGGCGAGGAGCTGCCGCTTGGGTTCGAGATCCTCGACGATCGCCTCGACGATCCAGTCGCGGTCGCCGATGTGGTCCAGGTCGGCGCCGAAGCCGCCGACGGCGATGCGGGTCGCCGCGTCCCGGGTGAAGAACGGGTCGGGGGAGAGGGTCCGGGCGCGCTCGAGACCCGCCTTCGCGGTCTCCCGATCGAGGTCGAGGAGCAGGACGTCGAGCCCGGCGTTCACCCCGTGGGCGGCGATCTGGGCACCCATCCGGCCAGCCCCGAGCACCGCGAGGGATCGAATCTGCTTCATGGCGCTGCGGGACGGGCCGGCGAGTCGGCCGCGGGGTGGGGTGGTGCGGCGGGCCGCACGGGAGCGGCCGGCGAGCCCCGGGACGGGGGTGCGCCGGCCACCCGGTGCCGGGCGGAGCGGTGAACGGCTACGGCAGCGCGTTCAGCGTCGCCTGGGCCTGCGCTCCCTCCGGGGAGTTGGGCCCGACGTCGACCACCCGCTGGAAGTACTCCTTGGCGCCCGGGATGTCGCCCTTGTTGAGGGCGACCAGGGCCAGCTTGAAGAGCGGCTTCTCCCAGTTGGGGTCGATGGCCGCCGCCCTCTCGTACCAGCCGGCCGCCACGTCGACGGCGCCCTTCGCGAACTCGAGCTCGCCGAGGTTGTAGAGGTCTTCCTTGGTCGCGTTGAGGCTCCCGGCCGCCGCCTCGAGCTCCGCCGAGGCCCCGTCGAAGTCGCCCATCGAGAGCTTCGCGCGCGCGATGCCGGCCTGGGCGTCCTGGTTCTCGGAGTCCTCCGCCAGGGCGCGCTCGAAGGCGTCGATCGCGGCCTGATACTCGCCCTGGCGCACCAGGGTCTCGCCGATCTGGACGTGCAGCATGTGGAACGTCGGCAGCTTGCCGAGCAGCGACTCGTAGCCCGCGATCGCCTCGTCGAAGCGACCGTCGGCGAACGCCTCGTCGGCCCGGTTCATCTCCGCCTCGAGCTCCTCCGGATCGAGGCCCTCGAGCGCCGTCTCGCCGAGGGCGATCTCGAAGGGATGCCGGATGCCGATCAACGTCATCCTGATGGGAGGATTCCGCCCCTGCGTGATGCGCCACGGCGTGACGGCCTGCTCGTACCCGACGGCGGTATCGTTGATCTTGTCCGTGTGATCGTCGGCGCAGACGCCCTCGCAGACGGCGGTGAAAGTCCACTCGTCGCTGGTCAGGCCGATGAACGCGAAGCTCCCGTCGGCGCGGGTCACGTCCTCGAACGTCCGTGGCCAACCGGGCGTCGCCGCGTGGATCGACACCCCCTCCATCGGGTTGCCGTCCTGGTCGACGACGAACCCGGCGATCCGTCCCTGCTGCTGGCCGAAGGCCACGCCTGCCGCCAGACCGACCACCAGGGCCGCGCTGACGAGTACCCGAACGACACCGATGGGACCAAACCTCATGGCAGACTCCTCGGAATGAGCTGGAAGCAATCCGCAGTATATCCCACGTGCGCCGGTTTCCCGGCCGGAACGCTACCGCGAGCCGCCGGCGGCCAGCAGTTCCTCGATGGCCGCCGTCGCCTCGGCGCCGGCCGGCGTGTCGGGCGGGACCGAGCGATACGCCTCGAGGGCGCGTTCCGGTTCCTCCTTCTCGCGGTACGCGTGGCCGATCTGCAGGTTGAGGCTCGTGAGCGGCGGGGCCCGCTCGAGCACCGCTTCGTAGGCGTCGATGGCCCGGTCGTAGTTCCCGAGGTCGAAGAGCGCGTCGGCGGCGTCGATCAGCGTGTGCAGATCGTCCGCGTGCACGTTGGCGAGCCTGCCCGTGGACGGGGTGGGCGCGCTCAGCGGATCGATCTCCATCACCAGCACGACCCGCGGGCCGAGTCCGGAGGCGCGCACCGGGGCGAAGGCCTGGACGGGGCTGTATCCGGCCCGTTGGGCGAGGAAGAGCCATTGGCCGGCCTGGAGGCCGACGAACGAGAAGCGCCCCGCGCCGTTGGTGGTCGTCTCCTCCCGGCGCTGCCACGGAGCGCTGAAGGCGACCACCAGCGCGTCCTCGACGCCCTCTCCGGACCGGTCCCGGACGATGCCGTTGACGTACCCGGTCTGGGCGGCGGCGACGCCCGCCACGAGCGGCGCGAGGATCGTCGCGGCGACGACGACGAGAACGGCGCGGCGGAACAGTGCCATGTCGACCTCCCTGGGCGGCCGCGCGCCC
>JAPOYG010000617.1:3338-5553 GCA_026706755.1 Acidobacteriota bacterium | reverse complement strand
CTATCCCATCCGGTACAGCATCCAGTACACGGCGATTCCCGTCACGGACACGTAGAGCCAGATGGGGAGGGTCCACCTCGCGATGGCCGCGTGGCGCGCGAAACGGCCGCCGAGGGCCCGCCACAGCGTCACGAGGGCCAGCGGCAGGATGGCCGCGGCGAGCACGATGTGGCTGACGAGAATGGTGAAGTAGACGGTGCGGATCGGCCCCTGGCGGGTGAACGGCACCGACCCGACGTGGTAGTGGTAGACGAGGTACGACGCCAGGAACAGGGTGGAGGTGGCGAGCGCGGCGAGCATGCACCGGCGGTGGGCGTCGATGCGCCGCTGCCGGATGAGGACGAAGCCCGCCGTCAGCAGCGCGGCCGACACGCCGTTCAGCGTCGCATTCACCGCCGGAAGGTCGCTAACCTCGAACATTTCCCAGGACGAGCGAGATCCAGAGCAGGGGCAGATAGGCCAGCGAGGCGACGAAGAGCGCCCGCGCCCGGCGGTCGTCGCGCTGCCGCCGGAAGCGCAGGGCCGGGATGAGCAGCAACGCCCCGAGCGCGCCCGCGACGGCCAGGTGGCCCGGCCCGACGAGGCCCACCAGTGCCGGGGTCAGGCTCATCGGCACCAGCGCCGCCGCGTAGGCCGCGGCGTGAGCGGCGGTGCGCCGGCCGTCGGGGTCGCCGGTGGCGACCAGCGGCAGGCCGGCCCGCGCATAGTCGTCACGGTAGAGCCACGCCAGGGCGTGGAAATGCGGGAGCTGCCACAGGAAGACGATGCCGAACAGCACCGCCGCTTCCACCGTCAGCGCTCCCCGGGCCGCCGCCCAGCCAATCACGGGCGGCAGGGCGCCGGGCACGGCGCCGACCAGCGTCGCCCAGGCCGTGCGCCGCTTGAGCGGCGTGTAGATGCCGGCGTAGCAGACCAGCGTCACGAGCGCGACGAGCGCCGCGAGGACGTTCGCGCCGAGGGCGAGCTCCGCCAGCCCGGCCGCGCCCACCAGCCCGGCGAACACCGTTCCCTCCGCCGGGGTGATCCGGCCCGCCGCGAGGGGGCGCCGCTCGGTGCGCCGCATCGCCTTGTCGACGTCCCGCTCGGCTACCTGGTTGAACGCCGCCGCGCTTCCCGCCACCAGCCCGCATCCGATCAACGCGTGCAGGGCCACGCCGAGGTCCGGCGCGGCGCCGGCCCCGAGGACGTAGCCGACCCCCGCCGAAACCACCACGAGCGAGTTCAGCCGAGGCTTGGTGAGGGCGACGAAGTCCGCGGCGCGGTGCGGTGCGGCGGCGATGGAGGCGGCGACGCTCTTCACGGCAGCGCCTCCGAGGCCGTCATCCGCCGCAGGTCCTCCGCCGCATCCGGGAACCGCCATCGATGGGCCCGCAGCGCCAGCACGGCCGCGGTGGCCAGCACGAGGCTGCCGGCCGTGACGTGGGCGGTGTTCACGGCGACGTGCTTGCCGCTGAGGACCGTCCACGCTCCGAGGCCGATCTGCAGCAGCAGCAGGCCGACGAGGAGCATCGCGGGGCGGGTCAGCTCCGTCCGCCCCCAGTGGTGCGCCAGCACGCGGCTCGCGGTCGCGAACACGATCGCCGTGACGGCGGCGGCGCCTACCCGGTGGGCGAAGTGGATGCCGATGGCGGCGCTCCAGGTCGGCGGCACGAGGTGGCCGAAGGCGAGCGGGAAGTCGGGTATCGCCAGTCCCGCTCCGGTATGGCGCATCACCGCGCCCAGCAGGATCTGGCCGTAGACGGCGGCCGGCGTCAGCAGCGCCAGTCTGAGCAGCGTGGGATCCTGCAGCGGCTCCGCCGGGCGGTACGCGGCCCGCCAGCCCGGCGAGGTGAGCACCCCGAGGCCGACTATCAGCGTGAAGAACAGGTGGGCGAGGCCGGCGTGGCCGATGGAGACCGGGGCGGGAAGGAAGTAGAGGACCGTGATGCCTCCCAGCAGGCCCTGCACGACGACGGCGGCGAGGGCGATCCAGCCGAGCCGCCGGACCCAGGCCCGCGGCTCGGCGCGCGCGAACCAGACGGCGAGGCCGATCGTGAGCAGGCCGACGGCGGTGGCGATGAGCCGATGGCCGTGCTCGTAGAAGATCCCCCCCACCATCATCGACGGCGGGAAGGTGATCATCGAGTAGCCGTACGTGTTGGGCCAGTCCGGCACGGAGAGGCCGGAGCCCGTGCTCGTCACCAGCCCGCCGGCCGTGATCAGCAGGGCGGCGGCC
>JAPOYG010000617.1:0-3071 GCA_026706755.1 Acidobacteriota bacterium | reverse complement strand
ACGGTGAAGGTCAGCGACATCTCGGCGGTGCCGCCCTCGGCCACCGTGACGTTCTGGGTCTGCGTGCCGAGCTCCTCGTGCCACGCCTCGATGACGTAGTCGCCGGGCGGCAACCCGCTGAGGTCGAAGCTGCCGTCGGGCGCCGTCACCGCGAAGAACGGATGATCGAGCACCCCGAGGTAGGCGTTCATCCAGCCGTGCACGTCGCACTTGAAGGGCACCATCACCTCGACGTTGTCGAAGGTCCGGTCGAACGTCATGCCCTGGATCGGCTGCCCGGTGTTGAACTCGGGATTGTTCGCGGGGGTCGCGTGGATGTTGTGGAGCGTCGGGTCGCTGTTGACGACCTGCAGCGTCTGCCCCACCTGGATGCCGAAGACGTGCGGCATGTAGCGGCACCCCTGCTGGTCGAGGATCACCGTGTCGCTCGCCGGCGGGAAATCAACCTGCAGCCCTTCCTTGACGTAGACGAAGACGTTGCCGAGACCGCCGCCCTCGCCGACCACGTAGTAGTTGGTCTCGTTGTCCGTCGCCTGCTTGACGCAGACCGGGTCGGAGTTCATCCGGATCATCTCGGCCGCCGGAGGCTCGCCCTCGAGCATGATCGAGCCGGTCACGTTGCCGGCCGTGGCCGGGTCGAAGGCCGGCGCGGCGGGCTCCGCCGGGGCTTCCGCGGGCGCGTCGGAGCCGCCGCAGGCCGCCGCGGCCGCCAGAATGAGGATGGAGGCAAACGCCCAGAGGGTTCGGTGTTGCATCGCGCTACTCCTGAATCGACGCTTGGGAACGAGAGAACCCTGCAGGACGGAGCGAGGGTCCCTCTCAGGTCCGTGAACTACTGCCCGCATTATACGCGAGGCACCCGTACTGCCGCTAACGGTCCCGTGGTCAACGGCTCCCGGCGGACCCGGGGGCGGCGGCCGACGCCTCGCGCAGCTTGCGCAGGATGCGGTCCTCGATCCAGTTCTCGTCCCACCACTCGATCGGCGTCACCGGCTGGCCGTGGAGGAGCATGGCGAAATGGAGGTGGTCGCCTCCCGCCAGCCCGGTCTGCCCGCTCAGGCCGAGCACGTCCTCGCGCGCCACCTCGTCGCCCACCGCCGCGTCGATGGACGACAGGTGCGCGTACAGCGACTGCAGTCCCATGCCGTGGTCGATGACGACGCAGTTGCCGAAGATGCCGAGGTAATCGGCGAAGATCACGCGGCCGGCGTTGGCGGCGCGGATCGGGGCGTTGGCGATCGACGCCAGGTCGAATCCCAGGTGCACCTGCTGGTCGACCTCGTCGCCCGCGTGGAAGTAGGTCCGGTGGTCGGCGAAGCCCGACTCCACCTGCGAGTTGGCGAGCTGGCGGAACGGGCCCTCCCACAGCCACCGGGGGCCGGTCTCGGCCGCGAGGGCGGCTACGGCCGCACTGTTGCGCCGCCGCAACTCTCCGTTGATGAACAGGTAGACGTCGAGCAGCTCGGCCAGGTCGCTCGCCTCGGTCACGTCCTCGTCCGCCAGGTCCGGGGCGCGCGCCGCGATGCGCGGCACCACGCGGCGCAGGAAGCGCTCGCCCACCGGGATGCGCGAGCGGCGGAACTCGCGATGGAAGACGCGGTGGTCGAACGGCGCCCGCGACTCGTTGCCCGCCGGATCGCGGGCGTACAGCCGCATGGGCGTCCCGAGGTCCTGGTCGTGCGCGAGGGCGAAGAACGCAACGCGCAGTCCGTCCGCGCCCTCGAACCCGACGCCCCGCGCGCCCCCCGCGTTGCCGACGCCGGCCGCGTCGTAGCCCGGGTAGAAGCGGTCCCCCACCTCGACGCCGGACTCCGCGTCGGCCGGCGACACCCGGTAGACGATGAACTCGGCGCCCCCGTGGTTGACGTAGTGGAAGCGGGAGAGGGGGGCGAGGCGCGGCGGATCGAGCCGCACCTCGACCTCGACCGTCGCTTCGGACGACGCCTCGCGCAGGCCGAACAGCACCGGACGCGTCGCCCGCACCACCACCGTGGCGGGACCGGCGCGGAGCTCCGGATGGCTCTCGCGGTCGAAGCGGCGGACCAGCCGGAGGCCCGTCGCGCTCTCCTGCCGCGTCTCCGTGCCCGCGGCGTCGTCGAGCGCGAAGAGCGGATGCGCGCCGTCCTGCTCGATGAAGGCGTCGAGCGCCGTGAGCCGGCCGTCCGGAGCGTCGACCGTCGCTTCGAAGACGGCCGTCCGCCCGACGAAGCGGACCGGCTGACGGATGTCGATCCCGGGTCCGGCGGCCTGCCCGGCCGAGATCCAGGCGTAGCCGCCGAGGGCGACCGCCGTCACGGCGATGGCGGCGAGAAAGGCGCGGGTCATCATCCCCTCCCGCGCGGATCATAGCGCGTCGCGGTCCGCCCCGGTCGTTGACGCGCGGGAGATCCGGTTGCTAGGATGGGAAGGCTCGCCCGGGTGTGTGGCGGTATCGTCTAGGGGTTAGGATACGTGGTTCTCAGCCACGGGACCGGGGTTCGAATCCCCGTACCGCTACCAACTTTCCTTGTCCTCGCGCCCGCCGGGTCCGGCACGACGGCTCCCTGAACGGTCTTCTCTGCCGGCCGCCGCGACGCGGCGCAACCGAATTCCGGAGCGTGCCCCGCGCGCGGCACCGACGCGGCGGGCAACGCCGGGCCAATCACCGAGCGACGCAACCGAATTCCGGGGCCTGCCCCGCGTGCGGCAGAGCAGGCCCCGAGTCGCGCCGGGCGGCGTCGCGGCGTCGCCTACGGGTTCTGCGCGGCGGCCGACTGCTCGTCCTCGCGGGCGCCCCGCAGGATGTTCAGCAGGCCGTAGTTCCCCTCGTGGCACGCGTACTCGAACATCGGCACGTCCAGCTTCCGCATCGGGATCGCGGCCGTGAAGGGGCGGGTGAACGCCTTCGGGTCGTCGACCGTGTACTCGTAGCGCAGCACCTCCTCGCTGACGCGCGTCAACCGCTCCGTCAGCCGCAGCGTGTCGGCGCTCCCGATCGCCACCATGGCGTTGGGATTGAAGCTGGCCGTCAGGTGCGTGAAGTTCGTGCTCTCGATGACCAGGGTGTCGCCCTCCCAGTAGCCGCGGGCGTC
>JAPOYG010000607.1 GCA_026706755.1 Acidobacteriota bacterium | reverse complement strand
CGCAGATCCTCCTGCGGCAGGTAGAGCCGGCCGCGAGCCAGATCGGCCGGAAGGTCGCGGATGATGTTGGTGAGCTGCAGCGCCACGCCGAGCGCCACCGCGTAGTCGCGGGTTCCGGGATCGCGGTAGCCGAAGATCTCGATGCAGGTGAGCCCGACCGAGGACGCGACGCGCAGGCAGTAGCCGTACAGGTCCTCGAAGGTCTCGTAGCGGCGGGGAGTGGCGTCCATGGCGACGCCGTCGATGAGATCGTCGAACGGGGCGCGCGGCAGGTGGAACCGTCCGATGACCGGCGCGAGGCGGCGCCCCTCGTCCGTCTCGGGGTCGCCGGAACCGTAGCAGCAGTCCAGCTCCGACCGCCAGCGGGCCAGCTCCCGGGCGTGGGCCTCGGCGCCGGCCCCCTCCTCGGCGAGATCGACGGCGTCGTCCACCGCGCGGCAGAAGTCCCACACCGCGACGATGGCGCGCCGCTTCGCCGTCGGCAGCACCAGGAACGAGTAGTAGAAGTTGGTGTCGCGACTCACGTCCACACGACCGCGCGCCAGACGAGGGACGGCACGTCCCGCGGTCCCAGCACCGGACGGCTCGCGAACGGATCATATCCAGCTCCGGTGACCCGTTCGAGGACCCGCATGCCGCCCAGCCAGGTCAGGCGGAGCTCCAGGCGGAGGCGTCCCCGCACGCCGTCGCAGACGGGCCGCCCCTCGCGGAAGAGCTCCCGCGTCCGTCCGGCGCAGCAGGCGACGGCCCGCCGCCAGGCGGGCGTGAGGCGCTCCCGGCGGAGGTCGTCGAGGTCGGCTCCGCAGGCCGCCTGCACGTCGGCCGGCACGTAGAGGCGGCCGGCGCGCCAGTCGCGGCCCAGATCCTGCAGGAAGTTCGTGACCTGCAGGGCGGAGCAGACCGCGTCGGACCGCCGGTCGAGCGCCGGGTCGCGGTAGCCGGACAGGCGCAGCACGATGCGCCCGACAGGGTTCGCGGAGCGGCGGCAGTAGTCGAGCAGATCGGCCCAGGTGGCGTAGCGCCTGACGGTGACGTCCTGCCGGAACGCGCTCAGCAGGTCGGCGAACCAGGCGAGCGGCAGATCGAACGCCGCCATCGTGTGCCCGACGGCGAGGAAGATCTCGTCGGCGTCGGGGTGCTCGGTTCCCGCATCCCTCGCCCGGGCGTCTCCTGCGCCGACATCCGCCGCGGGGGCATCTTCGGCCCGGACATTCCCCGCCCGGGCATCCCCCGCGCGGCCGCGCTCGCCGGGGGATCGGTCTGCCCCGCCGGGCGGCGCGCCCCCCGCGGCGCGCTGCAGCCGCTCACCCCAACGGGCGAGGCGGTGGAGCCGGGTGGCGGCGGGGCAGTCGCCTTCGTCGGCGAAGTCGTCGGCGACGCGCGCGAACGCATAGACGGCGGCCACGTGGGGACGCAGGTCGGACGGGAGGAGGCGCGAGGCGACGGGGAAGTTCTCGTAGTGGCTGCGGGCGAGGCGCAAGCAGGTGGCGTAGGCCTGGCGCAGGCGCGGCTCGCGCACCGCGCCCGGCGCCCGGGCCGCGGCGCTCACCACGCGATCTCGGGCGCGCCGGCCCGGTGGTTCGCGGCGCGGGCCAGTGCGAAGAGCAGGTCCGACAGCCGGTTGACGTAGCGCAGGATGTCGGGCTCGACGGAGTCGGCACCGAGACCGACGATGCGCCGTTCCGCGCGCCGGCACACCGCGCGGGCCTGGTGCAGGGCCGCGCCCGCGGCGCTGCCGCCCGGCAGGATGAAGGTCCTGAGCGCGGGCACGGCGCCGTCGACGCGATCGATCCACGACTCCAGCCGCGCCACGGCGGCGGCGTCGATCGACGCCTTGGTCACGCGGTCGGCGATGCGCGAGCGCGGGTCGGCCAGGCGGGCGCCGATGGCGAAGAGGTCGCGCTGCGCCGCGACGGCCATCTCGTCCAGGTCGTCCGGCAACCCGGCGGCGCGGGCGAGGCCGATCGACGCGTTCAGCTCGTCGAGCTCGCCGCACGCGGCGATGCGCGGCTCCGTCTTCGGCACCGTGGTTCCGTCGAAGAGCGCCGTCGAACCCCGGTCCCCGACTCCGGTGTAGAGTGGCACGGCCCGATTATCACACGCCCGCCGCCCCCGGGTTCCGCATGCCGAGATTGCCGTGAGGGTCGCCCTCGCCCACGACTGGCTCGTCCACCTCGCCGGATCGGAGCGCGTCCTCGAATCGATCCAGCGCCTCTATCCAGGGCCGATCCATACCCTGCTCTGCGATCCGGCCGCCATCCGGGAGAGCGCGTTCGAGGGGGCCGACATCCGGACGTCGTTCCTGCAGCGACTGCCGGGAGCGGTTCGCCACCATCGGTCCCTGCTGCCGCTGTTCCCGCTGGCGATGGCGGGGTTCGACGTGTCGGACTTCGAGCTCGTCCTCTCGTCGAGCCACGCCGCGGCGAAGAGCGTCCGGACCCGGCCGGACCAGTTGCACATCTGCTACAGCCACACGCCGATGCGCTACGCCTGGGACCTCATGGAGGACTACATCGCACCGCTCGATCCCCTGAAGCGCCTCCTCGCGCGGCGGCTGCTGCTCCGCCTGCGAGGTTGGGACCGGCGCACGGCGCGCGGCGTGGACCACTTCCTGGCCAACTCGGCCTTCACCGCGGACCGCATCCGGCGCTGCTACGGGCGCACGGCCACGGTTCTCCATCCCCCGGTCGAGGTGGAGCGCTTCCGGCCCGCCGCCCGGAAGGGGAGGCATTTCGTCACCGTGTCGCGGCTCGTGCGCTACAAGCGGGTCGACGCCATCGTTGCGGCGTTCAATCGGCTGGGCCTGCCGCTGGTCGTCGTCGGGCGCGGCCCGGAGCGGGACGGGCTCGCCGCCGCGGCCGGCCCGAACGTCGAGATCGCCGGCGCCCTCGACGACCGGGCCGTCGCCGCCGTCGTCGCGGAAGCCCGCGGGTTCGTGATAGCCGCGGTGGAGGACTTCGGCATCGCCCCCGTCGAGGCGCAGGCCGCCGGCACGCCGGTGGTAGCGCTCGGGCGCGGCGGGGCGCTCGAGACGGTCGTCGAGGGCGAGACCGGCACGTTCTTCCCGGAGCAGTCGCCCGAGGCGATCGCCGAGGCCGTGGCGCGGCTCGTGCGCATGGAGGACCGGATCGACCCGGCGCGCCTCCGGGCGCACGCCGAGCGCTTCAGCCGGCCGCGCTTCGAGCAGGCCTACCGCGCGTTCGTCGAGGCGCGACTGCGGGATCGGGGATCCGCGGCGCAAGTCCCGCCCCCACCCCGTTAGTTAGAATCGCAAGCTGGGAGCCTGCGCCGCACAACGCAACGCAGGGAGTACCGCGGCGTGAGTTCCCAGGGCGGTGGAGGCTGGGGCACCGAGCCTGCGACGGGTCTGGCGGCGCTGCGGGCGACGCTCGGCTCGTCGGCCGCCGCACGGACGGCCGATTCCCGGTGGCCCGGGCGCCGCCCGCGCCCCGTATGACGGAGCAGCTCATGACCGCTTGCAGACGGAGAATCCTCCTCACCGCCCCTTGCGCGATCGCCCTCGCCGTCGCCCTCGCCGCATCCGGCCCGGTCGCCGGACAGCCGCCGGATGCCGGCGCTGCGGCGGACACGATCTTCGTCGGCGACCACATCATCACGATGGAGCCGGAAGGGCCGGCGGTGGATGCGGTGGCGGTGCGGGGGGAGACGATCGTCGCGGCCGGCCCGCGCGACGAGGTGCTGGCCCTCCGCGGCGACGCCACGCGCGTCGTCGAGCTCGGCGCGCGCGCGCTGCTCCCCGGCTTCATCGATGCGCACGGGCACTTCCTCGCCGTCGGGATGACGCTCGACGCGCTCGCGCTCCACCCTCCGCCGGTGGGCGACGTCCGCAACATCGACGACATCGTGGACAGGATCCGGGCGTGGATCGCCGAGCGCGAGATCCCGCCGGGCGAGATGGTGAGCGGCGGCGGCTACGACGACTCGCTGCTGGCCGAGAACCGCCACCCGACGCGCTACGACCTCGACCGGGCCTCGACGGAGCACCCGATCGTGCTGACCCACGTGTCGGGACACCTGCGCACCGCCAACTCGCTGGCGCTCCGCGCGGCGGGGGTCAGCGCGGACACGCCCGACCCGCCCGGCGGCCACATCCGCCGCGTCGGCGGCACGGGAGAGCCCGACGGCGTGCTCGAGGAGACGGCGGGCGGGCTCGTGGGAAGCAGTTGGCTGTTCCGTCCCACCGACGACCTGGAGGGGCTGGCCCGCCGCGCCATCGACGTCTACACCAGCTACGGCACGACCACGATCCAGGACGGGGCGACCGGGGCGGACATGGTTCGCGAGCTTCGCGCGGCGGCCGACCGCGAGCCGTTCGCGGCCGACGTGGCCGTCTTCCCGCGCTTCGGGACCATGGAGGACGCCGAGAGCGCGACGCTCGAAGCCGACTACCGCGGCGGGCTGCGCGTCGCCGGGGTCAAGATGTTCCTCGACGGGTCGCCGCAGGGCCGCACGGCGTGGGTGACCGAGCCGTACCACGAGGGGCCGCCGGGCGCACCGGCCGACTACCGCGCCTACGGCACCTCCGACCCGGACCTGTACCGCGCGGGAGCGGCGCACCTCATCCGGCGGGGCGTGCCGATCCTCGTGCACGCGAACGGCGACGCCGCCATCGACCTGATGCTGGACGGGGTCGAGGACGCGGTGGCCGGAATCGACCCGCCGCCCGACCACCGGGCGGTCATCATCCATGCGCAGCTCATGCGGGCGGATCAGCTCGACCGCGCGGCCGAGCTGGGTGCCGTCCCGTCGTTCTTCTCGGCCCACGCCTTCTTCTGGGGCGACTGGCACCGGCGCAGCTTCGGCGAGGCGCGCGGCAACGCGATCAGCCCCATCCGCTGGGCGATCGAGCGCGGCGTCCGCTTCACCGTCCACAACGATGCGCCCGTGGTCCCGCCGGACATCATGCGGCTGGTGTCGATCACCGTCAATCGCCGGACGCGCAGCGGCCACGTCCTCGGGCCGGAGCAGCGTGCAACGGTGCGCGAGGCGCTGCACGCGGTCACGCTCGGGGCGGCGTACCAGTACTTCGAGGAGGACGTGAAGGGTTCGATCGCGCCCGGCAAGCAGGCGGACCTCGTCGTCCTCGAGCGCAACCCCCTGACGGTCGACCCGGCGGAGCTCGAGCACATCGGCGTGGTCGAGACCTTCTCGCGGGGCCGGTCGGTGTACGCGCGGCCCGCGGAGTGATCGCCGCCCCGCCGCGAGCCCCCGGGATGTCCAGCTTCGAGGAACGGATCGCCGGCGAGACCGATCACTACTTCCGGCGCACGAGGGAGATCGTCCGCCGCTTCGGCGACTGCCCGGTGACCTACGCGGTCTTCATGCGCCGGCCGGTCGTCGTCTGCCTGCAGCTGGCGGTCGGCTGGCTCGAGTCCGCGGCCCGGGAGCGCGGCGCCGCCTTCGAGATCGATCGCCGCCACGAGGAAGGGGCGCGGGTAGGGGCCGGCGAGCCGCTGCTGTACGTGACGGGACCGTTCGCGCACCTCGTCGAGCTGGAGACGATCTGCCTGCAGCGGATCGGCGCCCCGTGCGTGGCGGCCTACAACGCCTACCAGATGTCGGTCGACATGCCGCGCACCGCGTTCCTCGCGATGGACGCGCGCCACTGCGCCGGGGCGGAGATGGCCGAGATGATGGCCTGCGCGGCCCGGGTCGGGTCGGATGCGGCCCGGCGCGCGGCGGGCGCGGTCGGCTTCGTCGGCACGTCCACCGCCGCGACGTCCCGCCGCTTCGGTCTCCCGGCCGGGATGGGGACGATGCCTCACGCGCTGGTCGGCTACGCCGGCAGCACGCTCCGGAGCGCGGAGATGTTCCACGAGGCGTTCCCGGACGACACGCTGACGGTGCTGGTCGACTACTACGCGCGCGAGGTGACCGACAGCCTCGCGGTGGCGGCGCGCTTCCCGGAGCTGGCCGCGGCCGGCCGCCTCGCCGTGCGGATCGACACCCACGGCGGGCGCTTCGTCGAGGGCCTCGATACCGCGAGCTCCTACGGCGTGCTCGAGCGCCACGCCCCGGAGGCGATCCGCACCTACCGCACGGAGACGGAGCTGCGCTGGCTGGTCGGGACGGGCGTCAGCGCCGCGGCGGTCTTCCACCTGCGCGACGCGCTCGACGCCGCGGGCCACGGCGCCGTGAAGATCGTCGCCAGCTCGGGCTTCGGGCCCGCCAAGTGCCGGTTGATGGGGGAGGTCCGGGCGCCGATAGACACCGTCGGCACCGGCTCGTACCTGCCCGAGCGGTGGTCGGAGACCTACGCGGCGGCCGACATCATCGCCTACGGGGACCGATCGTCCGTCAAGGTCGGCCGCGAGTTCCTGCTGCGCGATCGCCCGGCGCCGGGAGGCGGCTGACGGTCGTCGGTCGAGGTCGGCCGCGAGTCCCTGTTGCGGGATCGATCGGCGCCGGGGCGGCTGACGGTCGGATCGGCGCCGGGAGGCGGCTGGTGGTCAGGGCAGCGGGACCCGCTCGACGAGTTCCGTGAACCAGTTGCCGACGTAGACCAGTTCCGACAAGCGTTCCCGGGGGTCGGCCGCACCTTCCTCGTCCTTGACCATGAGGAAGCGCCGGCCGTCCGGGGAGACGTCCCACTGCCGCAGGATGCCGCCGACGTCGACGCGGTTCGGGAGCGCGAACAGGCGGCGCGGTCGGGACGGTGTGAACGTCGGGTCGGAGGCGTACTCCACCGCCATCATGACCCGTCCCTCCGGGCCGGCGGCCACGAAGAAGAGCTCGCGGCCGTCCGGTGACCAGACGGGCGAGAAGCCCGTGCCCCCGGGCACCTGCCACTTCCCATCCTCGACGTTCGGATACGGTCGCACGTAGACGGCCCAGCGCCCCGACTCGTTGGATTGGTAGGCGATCCAGCGGCCGTCCGGCGAGACGACCGGCAGCACCTCGACGGATTCCGTCGCGATCAGAGGCTCCGAGCCCCGGGCGCCGTCGAGCGGCAGCCGGTGAATGTCCACGTCCGTCATGCCGGCGGCCTCTGTGACGAGGAGCGTGTCCGAGGTGCTCTCCCACGCCGACGCCCACAGCAGGTTCGCGCTTGCGGCGGCCGCCAGCGGCTCCGTCCTTCCCGTGCCGTCCGCCGACTTGCGAAACAGCCCGAAGTCGTCCTCCTCCATCGACGTGAACACTACGCTCCGCCCGTCCGGCGACCAGAGGGGATTCACGCTCCAGCCGTCGAAGGTCAGGGGATTCGATGCTTCGCGGGCGAGGTCGTGGATGACGACCACCGCGGCGCCGTCGGCGGACGTGACCTCCACCGCCACCCGATCCCCGGACGGCGAGATGCGGGGGGTGCTGTAGCCGCGCGGCGCGGCGGAGATCGGTTCCTCGCGCCCGTCCCGATCCAGCCACACCAGCGTCCGCGGGGTCTCGGCCACATTGACACCGGCGCCCAAGGCGTAGACGAGGGTGCCGTCGGTCGACCAGGTGCTGAAGCCGGCGTCCGGGAGGACAGGTATCGGTGCGCCGGTCAGCTCCAGCCGGTCGGTGTCGAAAGGAGCCGCCAGCAGGGTCGTGACGCCGCCCCCGAGCCTTCCGGGCGTCAGTTGGGGAGCCTGCTGCAGCAGGAGGTGGCCCGTCGGCGCATAGGTGGCGTTCGCCACCTCGGTCGCCACGACTCGCGGTTCCGATTCGGCCGCCGCCAGCGACGCGGCCAGCAGGCGGGGGCCGCCGGTGGTCGAGAGCTCGGTGAACAGCAGGGCGCGGGAGCCGGGAAGCACGTACGGCGCGGAGCTGACGGCGAGGTCGGGGACGGCGCCCGGCGCCAGCACCGCCTCGGGCAGCCCGCCGGTGGCCGGGACGCGCAGCGGGCTGCCCATTCCGCCGATCACGATGCGGTCGTCGTCGCCCCAGCTTCCACGCAGCGCGGGGACGTCGTCGGCCAGCGTCACGGCCGCGCCCCCGCCGACCGGCGCCTTCTTCAGCGCCCAACGGTACTGGATACGCTCCGAGGGCCCCGGCGAACCGGAGCCGGCGAAGAACCCGATCCACTCGCCGTTCGGCGAGAAGAACGGGTCGACGGCGCCCTCCGTGCCGGCCAACGGCTGCACGGCGTTCTGATCGAGGCGCCGAATCATCAACTGCCGGGTCCTGCGGTTGTCGTCGCGGCCGGCGTAGGCCAGCATCGAGCCGTCCGGCGAGAGGGCGAAGGCGGAGCCGCGCGCCAACGGCAACTGCAGGTCGAGCGAGAGGCGCCGCACCGCGGGCGGCGCGGGAGTGGGGGCGAGGGTCCAGAGCGCGGTTGCCGTCGCGAGGCCGCCGAGCGCGAGGCCGGCGGCCGCGCCGGCCACCCAGGGCCGCCAGCGGAACCGCGTTGCGCCGCTCGGCGCGGTCGATGCCTCTTCGGGCGGGGAAGCGGGGGCCGTCGTCTCGGAGACGGACGCGGCCGCCTCCAGGTCGCTGATCGCCTCGCCCGCATCCCGTATCCGCCGCCGCCGGTCGCGTTCGAGGCAGCGGCCGAGCAGCCGCCGGACCGGCTTCGGGGTGGTGGGCGGCAGCACCGACAGGTCGAGGTCGCGGTCGATTACCCGGGCCAGCACCTGCGCCACCGTCTCCCCGGCGAACAGGCGCTCGCCGGCCA
>JAPOYG010000017.1 GCA_026706755.1 Acidobacteriota bacterium | reverse complement strand
GCGCAGGAACAGCGGCGTCCAGCCGGGGTCGGTGGAGGGCGCCACCAGCACGTCGTTCCGGCCCATCCGGCCGCCGTCATGGGGCGTTCGCAGCACGCAGGCGGCGCCTTCGGCCTCGCCGGGCGCCGCCGCGACCCCGTTCCAGGCGTCGCCCTCCAGCACGGAGGTCGCGGCCGGGACGGCAGGTGCGCCCGAATCCGCCGCCGGCGATTCCTGGATCACGCCGGGCAGCTCCAGCTCGTACTGGGCGGCGAGGCGCGCCCGGCGGTCGGCGACCAGGGCGGCCGCGCCCGTCCCGTCCCAGGTTCCCATCAGCCACGCCTCCACCTCGACGATGCTGAGGTGGAACACGTCGGCGGCGGCGGCGATGCGGCCGGCGGCCTGCAAGCGACGCCCTACGTCGAGGCACATCTGGCGGATGAGGGC
Source organism: Acidobacteriota bacterium (assembly GCA_026706755.1). Taxonomy (GTDB): domain Bacteria; phylum Acidobacteriota; class Vicinamibacteria; order Vicinamibacterales; family UBA8438; genus JAGWAJ01. Next base: position 8,197 of record JAPOYG010000017.1, on the reverse strand, counting down.
GATGGCCGCGGCCGACCCCGACTTGGCGTTCTCCCGTAACGCGGCGCCGCGCCGGGCGCGGGCCAGCACCCACCGCGCCACGGGACGCAGGACGGCGGGGAACGCCGCCAGCTCCGCTTCCGCCTGCCGCCGCACGTCCGCCGCCCGCGAGCGCGCGTCGCGGGCCGGCGGATGGTCGAGGTGGAAGCGCACCTGCTCGAGCACGTAGCGCGGATTCTCGGCCCAGCGCGTGCTGGCGAGCTCCATCTCGAATACCGCACGATGGCCGAAGCGATCGAGGTAGTCCTCCATCGCCGTCCGGAACGGGGCATCCGCCGGCAGCTTGCGCCAGGCCCACGGGTCGGGGTCCCGCAGCGCGGCCAGGGCGGCGGCGTCTCCCGCGGCCCTGTCGGCGAGCTCCTGCAGGCGGAACCCGTGCTCGGCGCTGGCCACGTCCCCCGATGCCGCCAGGAGACGGAAGACCAGGGACCGCGCCCCGCCGCGGGCGGCCCGCTCGAGCACCCACTCCAGTGCCCTCGCCCACACGCCGCTGTACGTGGCGGCGAGCTGCAGGACCGGTTCGTACGCGGCACCCAGCGACTGCACGTCCCGGAATCGCGCCAGCAGCCGATCGTCGCTCAGGATGGAGAGATCGGACGAGCGACTCTGCCTGGCTTTCGCGACCAGGGCGTCGATCTGCCGGGGGGCGTCCCGCTGGAACCGCCGCAGTCGACCCACCAGCCGCAGTCGTCGCCGCGCGCGGGCGAGCCCGGCGCGGCCGCGCATCGGGTCCCGGTCCGGCACCGGGATCTCCGGCTGGAACCCACCCATGGTGAGATTGGTGTCTGCCGGCAGGATGCCGATGGAGTCGTAGAGGCTCCACTGCAGGCTGTCGAGGTCGAAGTAGGGCCGGCCGCCGAAGCGACGCATCACCTGCATGCCGGGCGGCAGCGGGTACTCCACGAGCCGCGCCGAGGCGTAGACGATCGCCTGCGCGGTCGCATCCACCAGGGACCAGGTAGCCATCGTCAACGGCCGCGGGAAAGAGTCCCGGATGTTGCCGTCCGACCAGGTCGGGGTGCGGGTAGGAACGCCGGGGAAGGTCCACCGCGGCAGCCGGGTGACCGGGCGGGACTGGAGCATCCAGAAGGTCCGGCCGTCGCAGGCCCATTCCACGTCCTGCGGCGCGTCCCCGTCGCCCAGCGCCCAGTGGACTCGCAGCACGAGCGCGGCCAGCGCTTCGATCGCCCCATCGTCGAGGACCGGGGCGCCGCCCGTGTCGTCCAGTCGCACGATCTCGGTCGCCAGGCCGGCCCGTCGAACCGCGTACCGCTGGGGCGCGACCGTCCCCTGGACGACGGCGTCGCCCCGCCCCGCGGCCAGCTCGATGGTGACGACCTGCCGCTCGCCGGTCACGGGGTCGCACGAGAAGGCGACCCCGGCGGCCGCCGGGCCGCGACGCGGGTCGCCCACCATCTCGCAGATCACCACCGCGCACGGTGTGGCGTCGTCCGCCACTCCCATCCGCCGCCGGTAGGCGACGGCATGGGGCGTCCACAGCGACGCGAAGCAGCGGGAGGCGCCTGCACACACGGCGTCGAGCCCGCTGACGCCGAGGTGGCTCTCGTGGACGCCTGCGAACGCCGCGCCGGCTCCGTCCTCCGCGACGGCGGAAGAGCGGACGGCGAGCGGTCGGCCCTCCAGCCCGGCGCGGTCCAGGAACCCGCCCACCGCCTGGCGAACGGCAGGGGGGAGGCCCGTCCGGATGACGAGGTCGCGAAGCGCCGCGAGCTGCGCCTGGACGTCGGCGCGCTCGACGTCGGCCGGGGTCAGGGTCGCGAGGGGCGCCGCCAGCGCGGCGACCTCGGCCGTTCGGAAGAGCTCGGCGTAGACGGAGGCGGCCACGACGCCGCCGCGCGGCACCGCGAAGCCGTAGCGCGCGAGACGGGCGAGGTTCCAGCCCTTGCCCCCGACCACGGCGGCGCCGGCGGTGAACGCGTCGTCCCAGGTCAGCAGCGGGTCGTGAGGGTCTGCTCCTCGGGCTGGCGATGCGGTCGTCGACATCGGGAGAGGGAGTCGCGTGGTGTGCGCGTCGCGGCCGCGACGCGTCCCCGCTCCTCCCATCGTACCATCGTGTAGTCTCGCCCGGACGCCAGGCGACGGGATGACCCTGGGCGGGCGAAGCGGGGCCAGCGGAGCGCGGAGGCGCGCCCTCGGTCGGTCAGCCGGGGGTGGCCCGGCCTGACCCGAGTCCGGCGTAGCGTCGCGGGCGCCGACCGGCGAAAGTGAGGATGGACATGAAGACCGACAGGAACCGGTGGTTCTCGATGCCCTTGCTGGCGGCCGCGCTGCTGATCGTCGGGACGCCCGCGGAAGCCCAGACCCTCGACGCGGCGGCTCGGGAGGCCGTGCGCGCCGAGCTGGACGCCTTCTTCGACCAGTACTACGCGTGGTACTCGGTCGGCGCGGCCGATGAAGTCTCCCGGCATGCCTACAACGTCCCCTTCTTCCGCGGCGGCAGCGCGCTCGGGACGCAGGAGGAAGTGCGCCAGTCGGTCGCGGACGCATACGCGCGGCTCGACGCGCAGGGCTACGCCGGCTCGGACATGCCCGACCGCAACATCTGCATCCTCAGCGACAGCGCGGCGATCGTCAGCGGCCGGGGCATTCGCCGTCACCGGGAGGGCGGGCTGCTGGGCGAGTACGGCTGGACCTACACGGTCGTGATGACCGACGCCGGCTGGCGCATCCTCACCATCGCCGGACACGACCCCGCGGTGGCGGTGCGCTGCCCGTAGCGCGCCCCGACGGGCGCGTTGCGAGTCCGCGCCTGCCTGAACGCCGGCGTCGCTCGTTCCATGGCGCGGACTCCTGGCTCGCCGTTCGTCGCCTGACGGCTCCGACCGGCCCGCGGGGCCCTCCGGGCAACGTCGCCGTTCTACGGAGCAGACTCCCGGCTCCGGCGCAACGGTCGCCGCGGCGCGGCGTCACGACCGTCGGGAGCGCAGCCCGCTCAGGAACGCGGCGTGGCTCGGATCCGCCAGCCCCTCGTGGAGGGTCTGCAGGACGGCGGCGGGGTCGTCACTCAGGATGGCGCCGACGTTCAGCCATAGGCCGGGGAACACCGCGCTGCGGACGACGCCGGCGGCATCCGCCGCGCGAGCCCGATAGGCGCCCTGCACCAGCTCGAACCAGTCGAGCCGGCGATCCGGCACGCAACAGACGAGGTAATCCCGAACGCCGTTCCTCTCATACAAGCGGAGCTTGTCGTGCAAGTCGCGTGACGCACTGCTCACGGCGACTTCCGCGACCAGTTCCGGCGCGCCCTCGAGGTAGTCGTCCGCGCTCACCCGCGCCTGACCTCCCGCGCCCGGATCGATCAGCATCGCGGCGTCCGGCTGCAGATCGTTGTCGCCGGCGAGCCGCAGCGTGGCGTTGTCGACCACGTGAACGCCCGGCGTCGCCACTGCGTAGGTGACGAGCCAGCCGACGATGGCCGCATGCGGCTTCCCGTGGCCGGCGTATCGGACGGCGGACGGCATGCGGACGATCCCATCGATGAGCTCCACCTTCTTGAGGTCCGGCCGCTTCGCGGACCGGCGCTCGAACTCGGCACGGGAGAGCCGCAGTCCCTCGTGGAGGCCGCACGCCGCCCTTGCCGCAGCGCCGGGACCTGTCGTTGTGGCAGGGGAGGAAGAACAGGTGCTCGCGGTTGCCATCGGCCGGACTGTGCTACACCTCGCGTGACCCAACATACCATGCCACCGGACGAGCGGCCGCGCGGTGCTTCCTCCTGATCAGGCGGCCCGGCGCGCCGTCGGACCCTCGTCGCGCAGACGGCGGACCCGCTCCGCCAACCGTTGGATGCCACGGCGCAGGTCGTCGATCGTCCCCGAGAGGTCCAGCGCGGCTACTTCAAGCCGCCTGCCGGCGTGGCGGACCACATGGACGGCTTCGGGCGTCTCTCCCTGCGCATAGACGAGCAGCCCGCCCGGCAGATCAAGGGCGGTGGCATACGCCAGGAGCTGATAGAGGTCGGCGTTGGGGACGTGACCGTCCTGCACACGCTTGTACTTGGCGTCGCCAACGAACCGGCAGGTCGGACCGTCCCACCAGGAGAGGTCGGGCCGGAGCCGGACACGGCTAGCCTCGTCGAGAGTGACGCCCCGGACCCCGCTGTCGGACCGGAACGCACGATCGGAAAGGCCGAGCGATTCGCGGAGCGCCCGCGTGACGAACTCCTGGAAGACCCGATTCATGTCCATCAGGAATCCCGGCGCCCGTACGGCCCCTCGGCCGGTCTCGATGGTCGCGTGCCGCAGGACGAGACGGGCCAGCGCCACGACCTCCCGGTAGTGCTCGTTCAGCCGATTGAACACGACCTCCGGAACGGCGTGCCGCGGGTACTCCACGAGCGCCACGTTTTCGAGCGTGTAGTCGATCCAGGCGAGGTCCGCGCGGGACGAAGGCGATCGGATGCGCATCCGGCCCAGTCGTTCCGCCGCCCCCCTCACGAGCCGGTTCGGTAACACGTCCTCCGTGAAATCGTCGTACCTGACCTCCACCGGCGTCGGGATCCCGAACCGGCGACGCATCTGATCCGCGAAGCGGATCCGCCCGCGCACCGTGTGCAGCGCCTCCTCCTCCGTCCGATACCCGTGGACCACGCCGCGCGAGAACGCGCGCCGGGCGCTGGCCGCGAACACTCGAGCCAGCCCTTCGACCAGCGTGTCCGCGTCCGGGAAACTGAAGCGCTCCGCCTCCCGCAGCTCAAAAGCCCCCATGGCGAAGGACGCGAGAAACAGCACGCGACCGACGTCCAGCTTCGGCCGGATCGAAACCGACAATCCGCCGACCTCGAGTGCGCCGACGGTCTCACCCGGGGTAAGGCGCCAGGCGTTCTCCGAATCGGTCGCCGGTTCGATGCCGAGCGACGGAAGACTGCTGCGCAGGGCCTCGCGTTCCGAGAACGTCAGCCTGACGGGCTCGATCCGTTGGTGTTCCCGGAGGTCAAGACGTCGCATCGCTGTTGCCGACCCCTTGACCGTCGTCGCTGCCGCCCATCCCGGCCCTTACGTCTTCGCCCCGCAACACTTCGAGTCCGAACTGGGCCAGACGCTCGTGCTCCCCGTACAGATGCTCCTCGATGTAGGGCAGGACGTTGTGCTCCCAGATCAGTCCGACCATCTCTTCGTCGAGCCCGTCCTTCATGAAGTAGCTCGGTCCGATGGCCGCCTGCCGGTCGTTCAGCTCGCCGTTGGCGCGGTCGACGACGTCGGCCACCCAACCCATGCGTGGCGCGTGTCGCTCCAACCAGCGCCGGAGCAGGCCCGCGACCGGCGGCGTGTCGGGGTGGAACTCCACGAAATGAAATCGGCGACGCAACGCCAGGTCCACCAGCGCGATGGACCGGTCGGCGGTGTTCATGGTACCGATGACGCACAGGTTGGCGGGCAGCGAGAACTGCTTGTCGGAATACTGGAGCTGCATCTCCCGATCGCGGTACTCCAACAGGAAGTACAGCTCCCCGAACACCTTGGCGAGATTGCCCCGGTTGATTTCGTCGATGACCAGGAAGTGAAGCGCGTCGGGCTCCATCCGCGCTCGTTCGGCCATGTCGAGCAGGGGCCCGTCCCGGAGTTCGAAGCCGGGTCGCTCCTTGACGAGCGTGGGCCGAAAGCGCTGGACGAAATCCTCGTAGGCGTACGACGGGTGAAACTGCACCAGCCGCACGCGCTCCTGCATCCCCGCGAGGCACGCCGCCAGCTTCTGAGCAACGTAGGTCTTCCCCGTGCCGGGCGGGCCTTGAAGGATGACCTGTCGCTTGTCTTCCAGCAGTCGCTGAATCGTGCGAAGGTGATCGGCGTCGATCGGCAGTTCGTCCGCGAGTGCTGCAATGGCTGTTGCTTGCCCATTCTCAGGCTTGTCGGCACCCCTGCTCGCCACGGGCGGGGAATCGACGCCGAGCCGATCCAGCAGCTCGAACGTGGAAGTGTACTCGGCAGTTTGCCGAAAGGCCCGTCCGGTCTGCGAGTCGGCTTCCACCTTGGAGAAACCGTCTCCGGTCGTCGAGCCACGGATTTGGGAGGACATCTTGTTCAGCCACAGGACGTGCAGCCTGCTGTCCTCCTCGAGCGCGTCCCGGTAGTCGTTGCAGTACACGATGCCGATCCCGCACCCCTGCCTGACCCCGTGTCGAACGAGCACGACGTCACCCGGCCCCGGCTCGGAGAGCGGATACTCGCGGCGGCCGTCCACCCTGGGTGTGGTCCAACCCATTTCATTGCCGCGCTCGTGGGCGTAGACCCAGTTGTTCTCGGCGAAGTCCTCCCAGACAGCGCCGCCCTCGTGCACGCTCGCATCGACCTGGTAGCACCGCTGGTTGTGGATGGCGATTCGTCCCCTGTGCCGTAAGTAGGCCAGCAGGTTGATTTCGTATGGCCGGCATCCCGGAAACGCATCCCGGATCCGGCGAACTTCTTCCCGATAGCGAAGCCACCCAATGCTCTCGGCCTTCTTGAGGGTCGAGACGCCCAGGGAGAGGACGCTATTGTCATCGAACGGCAGAAACTCCGTCGGATTGATGAGGAACAGCGTCTGTGTCAGTTTCTTCATGCCGACTCGACCGATTTCGATTGCTCCTTCGAAATCGCTCTCATCCACTGCCTCGACGCCTGATACTGCGCTCCGAAGCAGACTCCAGAGCAGACCCGGGCGGCCGTTGCCTTTGTTGTGAAACAATGCGTTCAGGGAGGGTGCTGCGGGAAACAAGAAGGCGTCGTCGCGGTCGAGAGGCGGCAGGTCGGGTGCGCCGGCGATCTGCTTGTCGATGATCGGGTACAACCTCGCTCGGTTCTCCGCCCTGTAGCTCAGGCCGGCCAGATAGTTGAAGAACGAGAAGGGATCGATGTTCTCGTCGCCGTACTTCAGCAAGGGCGGCTCACTACCGTCGGCCTTCCAGGGTACCGCCTTCGCCAGTTCAATCAGGAACGGCTCACCGCCGTCCGCGATCCGTTGTGCGAGGCTTTGGAACCAAGGCACCCACGCGTAGATTTCCTTCACGAGTCCACTCCGTCACAATCCGCAACCGTCCGCGGTGATGCGGAATCGCCGACCCCGGCGGTGCGGCGGCCGCGTCGGCCTGCCCCCAGCTCCAGGGAGGCCCGCTCGCGCGTCCGCTTCTGGAGCAAGCCGTGCTGCGGGGAAGCGCCCCGAACTGCGCCGAACTGCTGACCACCTCTCCGGGCAACGGCGTCCCGCCATCGCTACGATGACTGTGCGTCGGCCAACCGGGATGCGAAGGCTGCGTGGCCGGGATCGGCGATCCCCCGGCGCAGCGTGCGCAGGACGGCGGGATGATCGCCGCGTAGCATCGCGCCGGTGTCCAGCCACAGGCCGGGGAACACCGTGCTCCGGACCACCCCCGCGGCATCCGCCGAGCGGCGTCGGTAGACGGCGCTCGTCAGCTCGAACCAGTCGATGCGGCCGTCCGCCACGTGCCAGACCAGGTACTCGCGAACGCGATTCCTCTGATACACGCGGAGCTTGTCGCCAAGGTCGTGGGACGCGCTGCTCGCGGCGACTTCGGCAACCAGCTCCGGCGCACCCTCGATGTAGTCGTCCGCGCCTACCTGTGACTGGCCTCCGGCGCCAGGCTCGATCAGGAGAGCTGCGTCCGGCTGCAGTTCATTGTCGCGGTCGAGGCGCAGCGTCGTGTTGTCGATCACGTGAACGCCTGGCGTCGACGCCGCGTACGCAAAGAGCCACCCGACGATGGCCCCGTGCGGTCTTCCATGGGCGGCATATCGAACGGCGGACGGCATGCGGACCACCCCATCGATGAGCTCCACCTTCTTGAGATCCGGCCGCTCCGCGCACCGGCGCTCGAACTCGGCACGAGAGAGCCGCATTCCTTCCTGCAAGCCGCGCGCCGCCGTCATGGTCGCGGCGGGAGCTGTCGTTGCCGAACGGAAGGAAGGACGGGTGCTGGGGGTTGCCATGGGCGCGACGGTGCCGCCGTTGGCTCAACATACCACGCCACCCGACGAGCGGACTCGCCTCGAGATCGGCCGGCCCTCGCGACCGGCGCCCTACGCCAGCAGCTCGCCATCCCACAGGGCGCGCAGGAACTCCATCACCGGCAGGATGCGAATTCCGTCGACAACGCGCGCGGCGGACTCGCGACAGACGACGATCCGGTGCGCCAGCGGGGTCTCCT
>JAPOYG010000231.1:2990-8629 GCA_026706755.1 Acidobacteriota bacterium | reverse complement strand
GCTAGCGCACGCCGGCGCTCGCGCCGGGGGCTTCGCCGGCGGGAGACTCCTGCGCGGGCGGCGAGAGCAGCTCGTGGTCGTGCCAGCGGCGCAGGTCGGCGCGCCGGCGCCGGCGGAAGACCACGCGGACATCCGAGTACGTCTCCAACTGGAGGTAGCCCCACAGGTCGCCGGCCACCGGCCCGCGGTCGAGCGAGCCCCGCGCCTGCTGGATGTGGCCCAGGAGGCCCCACCACAGGCGCACCCGGTCGATCAGCTCGAACTCGACGCGGGCCGCCTCGTAGGTCTCCTTGTCGATCCAGATCTGGCCGCGGGCCTTGTTCAGCGCGTGGTCGATGCGGCGCCGGACCGGAAGGCGGCCGGGGCGCGGCTCGAACGAGATCCGGTAGGTGGGGCGGCCGCGGAAGACTTCCTCGGCCTCGAACGCGACGTCGTACCGCCCGATCAGCGCTTCGTCGAAGACGATCTCGTCGTCGTCGGGCTCGTCCTCGTCCCCGCCGGCCTCGCGGGCCCGGCGCCGGGCCTCGCGGAAGTCGGCCTCGCGCCGCCTCTCGCCCTCCTGCTCGCGGGCGTTGAGGGGGCGGCCGTCCACGGTCAGGCGGCGCTCGTAGCGTGCTCCGTCGATCGGGACCACCTCGTAGTCGCCCGCGTTCATCTCCTCGACCTGGCCGTCGCCGTCGTAGCGCCGCACCTCGCGGCTCATCCGGCTCCGGTAGCGCAGCTCGACGCCCTCCTCGACGTTGCGGGCGGCCCGCTCGAGCGCCTTGACGACGATGGCGCGAGCGTCGACCTCCGGGGATTGCGACTCGGCCGCGAGTCCGCCGGGCGCACTGCAGAGAACGCCGGCGGCCAGGAGCGCTGCCCGCATGCGCCCCATTGTGCCCGATGCGGCGGTCGAACGCGAGCCCCGATGCGCACCGTGCAGGGCTTCGTCCCGGCCGCCGCAGCGGTCCGATTCGAGACGGAACTTTCCGCGGCCGATGCGGCGGCCGGCACGCGAACTCCCGGGCCGGCGCCCGGGCCGGGAGGCCGCGACTGCCGGAGTCGGGGACGCCCGGCGTCACTCGACGGTGATGCCGCCCGACCCCGTGCGCAGGGTCAATCGCGGTCCGCCGCCGCGCACGGCACCGAGAAGTCGTCCGCGGCGCATCTCGCCGTCCACGGTCACGGGGTGGTCGGTCCGGACGCTGCCCGAGCCGGTGCGGGCATCGATCTCGAACGCCGCGTCGTCCGGCAGGTCGATGCGGATGCTCCCCGAGCCGGTGTCGAGGTTCCACCCGCCGCCCGGGGAGCCCTCGACCCGAATTCCGCCGCTGCCGGTGCGGGCGCTCAGCGCTGCATCGATCCCGTCGATGCGAATCGAGCCCGAGCCGGTGCGGGCGTTGACGTCGCCCCCGACTGCGGTGAGCTCGATGCTGCCGGATCCGGTTCTCGCCGTCACGTCCCCGGCGACGTCGGCGACCCGTGCTTCGCCGGATCCCGTCCGTGCCTCGACGTTGCCGACGACGCCTTCCACGCGCAGGCCGCCGGATCCGGTTCGCGCCTCCACGGTGCTGTCCGGCGGGACCACCACCTGGTAGCTGATGGAGATGTGGCGGCGCAGCGACCGGTCGAGGCGGCCGACCCGAAGCTGGTCGGCGTCGAGCTCGATCGGCGGGTCCGCTTCGATGGCCCGGACGCGGGACTCCACCTCCGCCCGGTTCCCGCCCGACCAGCCGCCGGCCCGGCCGCGAATGCGGCCGGTGACCCGCGCCACCCCGGGCTCGCCGGTCACCACCTCGATGCGCCCGCTCCCGGTCCGCACGTCGAGCGCCAGCGTCCCGCCGCCGACCGCCAGAGTGCGCTCGAACTCGCCCTCGATCGTCTCGGAGGCAATCATCGTGACGCAGCCGCTCGACAGCACGATGGCCGCCGTAGCCAGCGCCGCCGCCGTCCCGGCCGGAGTCCGCATCGACATTCGTCTCCCTCCCCGCAGGAATCCAGGAGTCTGCGCCGCAGAACCGGCGACGCAGGAGTCTCTCTTCGCGCGCAGACTCCCAATGCGCCCGCAAGGGCGCCCGCTGCCCCGTTTGGACGGAGATCCGGGAGGAGCGGTTCCGGGGCGCGGGAAGGTGGGGCAGCAGGCCACGTCGCCCCGGCGGACGAGCGGGCGCCGCTACTCGATGACGCGGAGGTACCGACCATCGCTCCAGAGGCGAAAGTTGACGTGGGGTTAGAATCTGCGCAAACAGGAATCTCCGCTACGCTGCAGGCGGGGTGCCGCGGCGGGACGGCCGCGCGGGATCTTGAAGGCCCGCGCCCGTCTTGGCTATTCTCTGCGTCGCACGGCGTCCCGCGACCATCGCCTCGCGTTCGTGGCGCTGCAGCTTCCACGGGCATCCGGTCGCCGTGCCGGCCAGCGAGCCGTCCGGAGCGTCTGATGAGGGGGGTATGGATCCGGCAACCGCGCCATCGATGATCGAGGCCGTCGGCCTGACGAAGTACTTCGGGCCGTTCGTCGCCGTTCAGGACATCTCGTTCTCCGTGCCGCAGGGGCAGATCGTCGCCTTCCTCGGACCCAACGGCGCCGGGAAGACGACGATGATGCGCATGATGACCGGCTACCTGGCGCCGAGCGCCGGCTCCGCGGCCATCGCCGGCTTCGACGTGCGCCGGGCGCGCATCGACGCGGCCCGCCTCCTCGGCTACCTCCCGGAGAACGGGCCGCTGTACCCCGACATGACGCCGCTCGATCTGCTGAGCTTCATGGGGGAGGCGCGCCAGATGCCGCGGCCGCACCTGCGGCAGCGCATCGACGAGGTCATCGAGCTCTGCGGGCTCGCGCTCGTCCTCGAGAAACCGACCGGCAAGCTCTCGAAGGGATACCGGCAGCGCGTGGGACTCGCGCAGGCGCTGCTGCACGACCCGGCGGTGCTGATCATGGACGAGCCGACGGCGGGCCTCGACCCGAATCAGATCCGTCAGTTCCGGGAGAACATCCAGCGCCTCGGCCGCACGAAGACGCTCCTCATCTCGACGCACATCCTGCACGAGGCCGAGGCGGTCGCCGACCGCGTGCTGCTGGTCAACAGCGGCCGGCTCGTGTTCGACGGCACCATCGACGATCTCAAGGAGGACGGCTCGCTCGAGCGGCCCTTCTACCGGCTTACCGCCGGCGAGGAAGGGCTGCCGCCGGTGCCCGACGCCGGGCCGGCCGAGCCTCCCGACGACGGGGCAGAGGCCGGTCCGTCCGCGGTTCCTGCCGCCGCTCCGTCCGACGGGGGGACGGAGGCCCCGGCTGCCGACGCCGCGGAGGCGGCGGTTCCCGGCGCCGGCGAAGAGGCGGCTCGTTCCGGCGGTCCGGAGGCTGCGCCTCCGGGAGCCGGCTGACGCTGCTCGATCGAGGATCACGGCCGGTGGCGTTTGCTGTTCGCCGGCCTAACCCGGAGACGATCAGGACCAGAGAAGAAGGCCGATGCCAGGACAGGTCAACACGGCGATGGTCGGGGCGCTCGCCCGCCGCGATCTGCGCATGTACTTCAGCAGCCCGAGCGGCTACGTCTTCATCACCCTGTTCATCTTCCTGAGCGCGGCGGCGGCGTTCTGGCAGGACCGCTTCTTCCTGCGCAACCTCGCCAACCTCGATCAGCTCAACCTCTGGCTGCCGTACCTGCTGCTCTTCTTCGTCCCCGCGCTGACGATGGGGGTCTGGTCGGAGGAGAAGAAGCAGGGAACGGACGAGCTGCTGCTCACGCTGCCGGCCGGCGACGTCGAGATCGTGCTCGGCAAGTACCTGGCCGTGCTCGGCGTCTACAGCGCCTCGGTCGCGTTGTCGCTGAGCTACGTCGCGGTGCTCTTCTACCTGGGCAGCCCGGACCTCGGGCTGATGCTCAGCAACTACCTGGGCTACTGGTTCGTCGGGGCGGCCCTCATCGCCGTCGGCATGCTCGCCTCGCTGCTGACCCGCAACGCGACGATCGCCTTCATCGTGGGGGCCCTGTTCTGCGCGGCGCTCATCGTTACCGGAGCGGCGGTCGGCGCCCTGCTGCCGGGGCTGGAGCGCCCGCTCGAGGCGCTCAGCGTCTACATCCACTTCGACGACTTCGCGAAGGGCATCATCAGCCTCAGCTCGCTGGTCTACTTCGCGGCGGTCGGCGCCTTCTTCCTCTATCTCAACGTCCTCGTCCTGAGCCGCCGCCACTGGCCGGCGCGGGCCGACGGCTATCCGATGTGGGCGCACCACCTGGTACGCGCGGTGGCCATCGGGGTGGCGCTCGCCAGCCTCGGCGTCATCGCGTCGCGCCTGAGCGTCCGCGTCGACGTCACGGCCGAGCAGCTCCATTCGCTCAGCGGCGAGACGCGGGAGCTCCTCGCCGAGCTGCCGGAGGACCGGCCGGTGTTCATCCAGGCGTTCATCAGCCCGGAGGTGCCCGAGCCGTTCGTGCAGACGCGCTCGAACCTGGTCAGCATCCTGGAGGAGATCGACGCCCTCGGCGGGTCGCGGGTGGAGGTGCTGATCCAGGACACCCAGCCTTTCACGGACGCGGCCCGCGAGGCCCGCGAGACGTTCGGCATCCTGCCGCGGCCGATCCGCAACGTCTCGACGGCCCGCTCGGAGGTCGAGGAGGTGTTCCTGGGCGTCGCGTTCACCTGCGGGGCCGAGGAGCAGGTCATCGGCTTCTTCGACGTGGGGCTGCCGGCCGAGTACGAGATCATGCGCAGCATCCGCGTCGTGGCCCGCACGGCGCGCAAGCGGGTCGGCGTCGTCGCCACGATGGCCAACCTGTTCGGCGGCATGAACTTCCAGCAGAGCCAGTTCACGCCGCAGTGGTCGGTGGTCACGGAGCTCCGCAAGCAGTACGACGTCGTCGAGATCAGCCCCGAGCAGCCGATCACGCAGGACGTCGACGCGCTGCTGGTGCCGTTGCCGTCGTCGCTCCAGACCGACGAGCAGGGCTTCGTCGCCGACTACATCCGCTCGGGCAAGCCGGCGCTAATCCTGGTCGACCCGCTGCCGGCCGTGAACCCGACGCTGTCGCCGACGGAGTGGGTCGGCGACGGCAATCCCTTCACCTATCCGCCCGGCCAGCCCCGGCCGGGGCCGCGCGGCAACGTCCGGCAGTGGCTGATGGATCTCGGGGTGGCGTGGGAGCCGACGCGCGTGCTCTGGGACAGCTACAACCCGCATCCCGAGCTGGCGCACATGCCGGAGGACGTCGTCTTCCTCGGCCCCGGCAACGAGAACCCGGACACCTTCAACGCCGAGTCGCCGATGACGGCGCAGCTCCAGGAGCTGGTCTTCCTCTTCGCCGGCTCCCTCGACGCGGTCGAGGACGCGCGGTACGAGTTCGAGCCGCTGCTCCGCTCGGGCATGGCGTCGGGCAGCAACGGCTACTTCTCGCTGGTGCGCAGCACCTTCTTCGGCCCGCAGGTCAATCCCAACCCCCCGCGGCAGCCCGACCCCGACGACCACGTGATCGCGGCGCGCGTCCGCTTCGCGGGCGGGGCGCCGGCGGCGGAGGTCGGTGAGGCAGGGGAAGCCGGGGAAGAGGAGGCCGCGGAAGCTGACGCCGGTGAGGCTGAGGAGGCCGCGGATCCGGAAGGCGCGGCGGCGGCGGCCGAGGAAGCCGGGTCCGGGGAAGCCGGGTCCGGGGAAGCCG
>JAPOYG010000231.1:0-2494 GCA_026706755.1 Acidobacteriota bacterium | reverse complement strand
CGCCGAACCGGAGGCAACCGCAATTGAGGCCGCCGAAGGCGCGCCGGCGGAAGGCCAAGCCGAAGCCGTTGCCGAGACGGGAGCGGTAGCCGAGGTGGAAGCTGCCGCTACGGAAGCCGTGGCCGAGTTGGACTCGCCGGAGGAGGCAGACTCGCCCGAGGAGGAGGACGCGCCCGAGCCGGCGGGACCCGTCGACGTCATCGTCGTCGCCGACCTCGACTTCGTCAGCGAGCAGTTCTTCGCCATCCGCCAGCAGGCGCCGGGCGGGCTCACCTTCGACAACATCACGTTCTTCCTGAACGCGATGGACACGCTGCTCGAGGACGACTCGTTCATCGACCTCCGCAGCCGCCGCGCGCGCCACCGGACGCTGGAGCGGGTCGAGGCGCGCACGGCCGAGTTCATTGCGCAGCGGACGGCCGACGAGCAGGCCGCCGAGGCCGAGGCCGAGCAGGCGCTGACCGACGCGCAGGCGCGGCTGAACGACCGCGTGGCCGAGCTCCAGGGCCGGACCGACATCGACGCGCAGACGAAGCAGATCATGGTCCGCAACCTCGAGGAGGTCGAGAACCGGCGTCTCGAGGTGCTCTCGACCAACATCGAAACCGACAAGGACGTGAAGATCCAGGCCGGCCGCGAGGAGATGGAAGCACAGATCCGGCAGATCCAGACGTCCATCAAGACCTTCGCCATCCTGCTGCCGCCCGTGCCCGTGATGGTCCTCGGGGCGTGGGTCTTCGTGCGGCGCCAGCGGCGCGAGCGCGAAGGCGCCGCCGCGGCGCGCCGCTTGAGGGAGTGACGATGAACGAGCTCAGAATCACGCTGGCCCTGGGGGGCGCGGCGGTCGTGCTGGCCGTCGTGGCCCTCGTGAGCGCACCCGGTCGGGCCGTGCCCGATGCCTTCTTCGACATCGGCGAGCCTTTCTTCCCGGAGTTCACCGATCCGGAAGCCGCGGCCACGCTCGAGGTCGTGGAGTTCGACGAGGACACCGCGGCCGCTATCCCGTTCCAGGTGACGAACCAGGACGGGCTGTGGACGATTCCGTCCCACAACGACTACCCCGCGGACGGCCGGGAGCGCCTGGCGAACATCGCGGCCGACATCATCAGCGTGGTCAAGGAGGACTTCCGGTCCGACAACGTGGCGGACCACGAGGCCCTCGGCGTAATCGACCCGACCGATCTGACCGCCCCCGGCCTGGTGGGCCGCGGAACCCGCGTCACCGTCCGGGACACGAACGGCGAGGGGCTGGCCGACCTCATCGTCGGCAACGCCGTCGAGGGGCGCCAGGGGCTGCGCTTCGTGCGCGTGCCGGAGCAGAAGCGGGTCTACGCGGCGCGCTTCGAGGCCGACATCAGCACCGCCTTCGAGGACTGGATCGAGCAGAACCTGCTCGAGGTGGAGCGCGACCAGGTGGTGCACATCGTGCTCAACGAGTACGAGGTGGACGAGCAGACCCGCCGCGCCACCCTGCCCCGCGAGTTCACGCTCGACAAGGTCGAGGACAACGTCTGGAACGGCAGCGACGTGCCGGAGGGCCAGGAGGTCAACTTCGTCGAGGTGAACCGCCTCGTCGGCGCGATCATCGGCATGGAGATCGCGGGCGTACGCCCGAAGCCGGCCGGCGTCAGCGGCAACCTCCGCGACGCGGCGATGGCCGGGCGCATCAGCCAGCGCGACGTCCGCGACCTGATCAACAAGGGCTTCTACCCGACGCAGGAAGGCGGCCTGCTCTCGAACGAAGGGGAGCTGCTGGTCCGGACCACGGAGGGCGTGCTCTACACGCTCCGTTTCGGCGAGATCGTGTACGGCCGCGGCGAGGCCATCGCCGTCGGCGACGACACGAGCGACGACGCCGAGAGCGGCCCCGGCGAGAACCGCTACGTGTTCATCACGGCCGAGTTCGACGAGGCGGCGCTCCCGGAGCCGGATGAATCCGACACCGACGCCCATGAGTCCTGGCAGCGGCGGGTCGGGGAGGGACGCGAGAAGGTGGAGCGGCTCGCGGCGCGCTTCGCGAACTGGTACTACGTGGTGGCCGCCGACAGCTACGACCGCATCCACCACCCGCGCGAGCACTTCCTGCGGGACGCGCCCGCGGACGCCTTCTGAGGCCGATTCGGCGTCACCCCGCCCCTTCGAGCTCGCCGCCGGGTTCGGCGGTCGGAGCGGCGGCGCCGCTCTCGGCGAGTTCCGGTGCGTCGAGCGGCTCGAACCCGCAGCCGCGCACGGCGCGGGCAACTGCGAGCCGTACCGCGGGCACGACGCGGGCGAGCCGCCGCAGGGCGGCGCCTATCGTGCCTGCCGCCAGGCCGCCGGACACCACGGCCGCCGTCCCCAGACCGAGGGCGGCCGTCACGCCGCTCGCCGCGGCCAGCGCTGCCGCGAGGGCCAGGGCGAACGGGCTGACGCGGAGGCGCATCCGGGTCCGGAGCAGGCAGCGCCCCTCCGCGTGCTCCTCGATGACGGTCAGCAGATCGAGGCGGCCCCACCG
>JAPOYG010000550.1:2674-8828 GCA_026706755.1 Acidobacteriota bacterium | reverse complement strand
CCCGCGGCTGCGGCGCAACCCGCGGCTGCGGCGCAACCCGCGGCTGCGGCGAAGCCCGAGGCTGCAGCCAAGTCCGAGGCGGCGGAGTCGGAGGTGGAGTCATGAGCGACGATCGCGGCGGACGCCGCGGAGGACGGGGCGGCGGGTTTCGGCGCGGCGGGTTTCGGCGTCGCAAGGTCTGCCGATTCTGCGTCGACAAGGTCGACTACATCGACTACAAGGACGTGCGGGTGATGATGATGGCCATTCCCGAGCGCGGCAAGATCCAGCCGCGGCGCATCTCCGGGACCTGCGCCAAGCACCAGCGCAAGCTGACGACGGCGGTCAAGCGGGCGCGACAGCTCGCGCTCATTCCGTACGTCACCGACTGAACGGGGGATCGAAGGCCATGATGGAGATCATCCTCCGGGAACCAATCGAGAATCTGGGCGGTCGCGGCGACGTCGTGGAAGTGGCCAACGGCTACGCGCGCAACTACCTGCTTCCGCGCAAGCTGGCTCTTCCGGTCACCGAGACCAATCGGCGCAAGGTGGAGCGCGAGCGGGTCGCGGCCGAAGCCCGGGAGGCGGTGGAGCGGAAGGACGCGCACAGCGTCGCGGCCCGGATCGCCGCTGCCGAGTGCGTCATCGCCCGCCGCGTCGGCGGCACCGGGACGCTGTACGGCTCGGTCACCTCGGCAGACATCGCGGAGTCGCTGGAAGGCCAGCAGCTCATCGTCGACAAGCGCCGGATCGTGCTCACCGAGCCGATCAAGGAACTGGGCGAGTTCGTGGTGCCGGTGAAGCTCCACCGGGACGTGAACGCGGAGCTGAAGGTCACCGTGGTCCGGGAGGGTGGGGAAGGCGCGGCCCCCGCCGCGGCGGACGCCGAGACCGGTCCCGGGGCCGTTACCGATTCCGAGGCCGATTCCGGGACCGATTCCGAGTAGGAGGAGTCTGCGCGGTTGGAACGGCGCGGACTCCTGTAGGCCTGGCTGGGCGCCGGGCGGAGCCGCGCGCGACGAACGGCGGGCGAAGAGCCTGCGGGAGCTTTCCCGCCCGAGCACGCGATGGCCGGATCTCAATCCGAGGTCGAGGAGCGACCGCTCCCCCACAACCTCGAGGCGGAGCGGTGCGTGCTCGGGGCCATCCTGATCCACAACGACGCCTTCAACGTCGCGGCGGAGCTCATCGACGCCGACGACTTCTACCGGCACGCGCACCAGCGCGTGTTCGACACCATGGTCGGCCTCAACGAGCGGGGCCAGGCCATCGACTTCGTCACCGTCAAGGACGAGCTGGGCCGGGCCGGAGCGCTCGACGACGTCGGAGGGCCGGCCTACATCGCGGCCCTTGCCGACGGCGTCCCGCGCTCGACCAACGTCGACCACTACGCCCGCATCGTCAAGGAGAAGGCGACCCTTCGCAGCCTGATCCACTCCGCGAACCGCATCGTCACCACCGCCTATCGGGCCGAGCAGGATGCGGAAACGGTGCTCGACGACGCCGAGCGGGAGATCTTCTCGATCGCCGAGGACCGTGTCCACAGCGGCTTCGTTCCGTTGAGCGCGCTGGTCGACGACGGCGCCGCCGCGATCGAGCGACTGCAGGCGCACAAGGGCCTCGTCACGGGCGTGCCGACCGGGTTCGACGACATCGACACCCTGACCGCGGGCCTGCAGCCGGCGGATCTCGTCATCGTCGCGGCGCGGCCGTCGATGGGCAAGACCGCCTTCGTGCTCAACGTCGCGCAGCACGTGGGCACCAGGACCGACAAGACGGTCGGCTTCTTCAGCCTCGAGATGGCCAAGGAGCAGTTGTTCCTGCGCCTGCTGACGGCCGAGGCGCAGGTCGACGCGCACCGGCTGCGCACCGGACGCCTGAGCAGCGGCGAATTCGAACGCCTGGCGGAGGCAATGGATCGGCTGCACGACGCGCGGGTGCACATCGACGACACGGCGGGGATCGGCGTGCTCGAGATGCGGGCCAAGTCCCGCCGCCTCCAGGCCGAGCACGGCCTCGACCTGATCATCATCGACTACATCCAGTTGATGCAGGGCCGCGGCCGCTTCGAGAACCGCACGCAGGAGCTGGCGTCGGTATCGCGGGCCCTGAAGGGCCTGGCCAAGGAGCTCGGCGTTCCGGTCGTGGCGCTTTCCCAGCTCAGCCGCGCGCCCGAGTCCCGCGCGGATCGCCGGCCGCAGCTGGCGGACCTCCGGGAATCGGGCGCGCTGGAGCAGGACGCGGACGTCGTCATGTTCATCTTCCGCGAGGAGATGTACGACGAGAAGCCCGAGAACGAGGGCGTCGCGGAGATCATCATCGGCAAGCAGCGGAACGGGCCGACGGGAACCGTGCGCCTGGCCTTCCTCAAGCAGCAGACCCGGTTCGGCCTGCTGGCCCCCGACGACCCGCCGTAGGGGCGGCGCTCCGACCGTGGTACGTCCCACGCATGCCGTCGTCGACCTTGCGCGACTGGTGGCCAACTATCGCGCCATCCGGGAGTACCTGGCCGCGGCATCCGCGGCGCCGCCGCGCATCATCGCCGTCATCAAGGCCAACGCGTACGGTCACGGCGCGGTCGCGGTCGCCCGCGCCCTGGAGGCGGCCGAGGCGGAGGGCGGCGCTCCGACCCTCGCCTGCGCCGACATCGAGGAGGGCATCGAGCTTCGCGAGGCGGGCATCCGGGCCCCCGTCCTCGTATTCGGAGCGCTCAGCGTGAGCGATCTGGACGGGGTGTTCCGGCACCGGTTGACGCCGACCGTCTCGTCGCCCTCGGCCGCGCGCCGGCTCCGGGCCGCGGCGGCGGCGCGCGGATGCCGCCTCGGGGTGCACGTCAAGGTCGACACGGGGATGAACCGGTTCGGGTTCCGCCACGACAACTTGCGGAGGACCATGCCGGCGCTCGGGGCGGGCGACGCCGGACCGCTCCGGGTCGAGGCGGTCTACACCCACTTCGCAACCGCGGAGAGTGCCGATCATCCGCTGTTCGAACGGCAGCGCGGGTGCTTCGAGTCCGTGCGGGCCGCCATGCGGGAGCTCGGCCTGCGAGGGGCCTGGTGCCACGCCGCGAACAGCGCCGCGTTGCTTCGCGACCGGCGGACGTGGTACGACGCGGTCCGACCGGGACTGCTGCTCTACGGCGTCGTGCCCCCGCCGATGGAAGAGCACGTCCCCGTCCGCCCGGTGCTGTCGCTGCACAGCCGGGTCGTGGCCGTCAAGGGCATGCGCCGCGGGGAGACGGCCGGCTACGGCGCCCGCTTCGCCGCGCCGCGGGCGATGCGCGCGGCCGTTGTCCCCGCCGGCTACGCCGACGGGCTCGATCTGCGCCTGGCCGGCGCGGCCAGCGTGCTGGTGCGTGGCCGGCGCGCGCCGGTCATTGCCGTCTCGATGGACTCGACGACCATCGACGTGACCGACAGCGACGTGAGCCCGGGCGACCCGGTCGTGATCGTCGGAGAGCAGGACGGGGATTCCATCGACGCGCGCGAGCTCGCACGGGCCATCGGGACGGTGCCGCACGAGATCCTCTGCCGGATGGGGGCCCGGATTGCCCGCGTCCACCAGGGTCTATAATTCTCGGCCCCGCCTGATCATGCCGAAGCCGATGTCGAAGCCGGCCGCGCAGACGGCCTATGTCTGCGGTTCCTGCGGCGCGCGGGCCGGCAAGTGGCACGGACGGTGCCCCGACTGCGGAGCCTGGAACGTGATGGTGGAGGAGCCGGACCACACGTCCGGCCCGGCCGGCGCCGCCCGGTTCGGCCTTCCCGCCGCGGCCGAGACCGCGCGCCTCTACGCCGAGGTGGATCCGGTCGCCACGGAGCGGTTGTCGAGCGGCTTCGCGGAGTTCGACCGGGTGCTAGGCGGCGGAATCGTTCCGGGGTCCGTCGTGCTGCTCGGTGGCGAGCCGGGCATCGGCAAGTCGACGCTCCTGCTGCAGGCCGCAGCCCGGGTGGCGGCCGCGAGCGGGCCCGTGCTCTACGCGTCGGGGGAGGAATCCGCGTACCAGATCAAGGATCGCGGCCAGCGCCTGGGCGTCGGCCAGGCGCCCATTTATCTCCTCGCCGAGACCTGCCTGGAGCGGATCCTGGACGAGGTGGAGCGGTTGCGGCCGGCCCTCCTGATCGTCGACTCCATTCAGACGACCGTCTCGACGGTGCTGCAGTCCGCCCCGGGCAGCATCGGCCAGGTGCGCGAGGCGGCGACACGCCTGCTCTTCGCCGCCAAGCAGCGCAACCTGCCGGTGTTCCTCGTCGGCCACGTCACCCGGGAAGGGAGCCTGGCGGGCCCGAAGGTCCTGGAGCACGTCGTCGACACCGTCCTCTATTTCGAGGGTGAACGGCACCACTCGCAGCGGGTGGTGCGGGCGGTGAAGAACCGGTTCGGGGCCGTGAGCGAGCTCGGCGTCTTCGAGATGACCGGCGCGGGTCTGCTACCCGTGCCCAGCCCTTCGCGCCTCTTCCTGTCGGAGCGCGCCGCGAGCGTGCCGGGGTCCGCCGTGCTCTGCGCCGTGGAGGGCTCCCGACCCCTGCTGGTCGAGGTGCAGGCGCTGGTGAGCACCGGCGCGTACGGCACGGCCCGCCGGACGGCGAGCGGCATCGACCACAACCGCCTGTCGCTGCTGCTCGCCGTGCTCGAGAAGCGCGCCGGACTCAGCGCGGTCGGCGAGGACGTCTTCGTCAACATCGCCGGCGGGCTGACCGTGAGCGAGCCGGCCGCGGATCTCGGTGTGGTCGCCGCGATAGCTTCCAGCCTGCGAGACCGGCGCATCGCGGAAGGGACAGCGGTCTTCGGCGAGGTCGGGCTCGGCGGAGAGGTCCGCAGCGCCGGCCGCGCGGAGCTGCGCGTCAGGGAAGCGGCCCAGCTCGGCTTCACCCGCTGCGTGGTGCCGGCCGGCGACGCAGCCCGCACGACGGCGCCGCCGGAGTGCGCGCTTCGAGGCGTAGGGTCGGTCGAGGAGGCTCTGGCGGCGCTCGCGGAGTAGCCCGCGAACCCGCCCGTGGTTGGCGCGATGTCCCTGCCTGCCTATCACTGGTGGCGCACCGTCTTCTGGCTCATCCCCCTGATCTCCGTCTACACCATCGTCCTCGGCGCCGTGTCGCTTGCATCGATGCTGGTGGATCGCCGGGGGCACGCCGCGCACCGCTGTGCCCGACTCTGGTCGCGGTGCATCCTCGCGACCACTGGTGTGCGCGTGCAGGCGCGGGGGCTCGAGCGGGTCGACCCGCTGCGGTCGTACGTCTTCGTGTCCAACCACCAGAGCATCTACGACTTCCCCATCCTCATCACCTCGCTGCCGTTCCAGCTGCGCATCATCGCGAAGGCCTCGCTCCGGGCCTTCCCGGTCCTGGGCTGGCACCTGCGCTACACCGGTCATCTGCTGATCGACCGGGCCCGGGCCGGACGGGGCACGCTCAGACGCGTCGCCGGCCTGATGCGACGCGGCCACTCCCTCATCGTCTTCCCGGAGGGGACGCGGAGCGTCGACGGCGCGGTGCTGCGCTTCCGGCGTGGGCTCTTCCGGCTCGCCATCGAGGCGGGACTGCCGGTCGTGCCGGTTGCCGTGGTCGGCAGCCGACACGTCATGCCCAAGGGCCGCCTGATGACCTGCCCCGGGGCCGTGGCGCTGGTCGTTCACGAGCCACTGGCGACCGCCGGGCTCGATCGTGAGGATGCCCGGGCGCTCGCCGAGCGGGCGCGCGGCATCATCGCCGCCACGGTCCGGGGGGAGGGAGGCCGCGCCGCGTCCGGTGTTCCCGACGGCGCGCCGGGCCGGGGGGCGGCGTGCGCGTAGCGGCGATCGTCGCGGCGGGGGGGCGGGGCGCGCGCGTCGGCGGCGACGTCCCGAAGCAGTTCCGGCGGATCGGCGCGCGGACCGTTCTCGAGCACGCCGTGCTTCCGTTCGCGCGGAGCGAGCGCGTCACCGAGGTCGTCGTGGTGCTCCCGCCCGACCCGCCCGGGGAGGCCGCGGCGGGGCTGCGGGCCATCGATCCGGCGTTGCGGATCGCGGTCGGGGGGGCGCGCCGGCAGGACTCCGTCGCGGCCGGGCTGTCGCAGGTCTCGGCGGGCGCCGACATCGTGCTCGTGCACGATGGTGCTCGACCGTTCTGCTCCGCCGCCCTGATCGCGCGGACCGTGGACGCGGCGGCGGCGTGGGGGGCGGCCGTCCCGGCGCT
>JAPOYG010000550.1:0-2165 GCA_026706755.1 Acidobacteriota bacterium | reverse complement strand
CCAGCGTCGAGCTGCTCGCCCGGGTTGCCGCGCTGGTGCGCGGCCGCGGCCACGCGGTCGGCAACGTCGACGTGGTGGTGGTCGCGGAGCGGCCGAAGCTGGCCCCCCACGTGGCCGCCATGCGGTCCGCCCTGGCGGCGGCCCTCGGCGTCGACGTCGGCCGGGTCAGCGTCAAGGCGAAGACCGCCGAGGGTCTCGATGCGGTCGGCCGCGAGGAAGCGGTCGCGGTGCACGCAGTCGCTCTCCTGGTGGACCGCGAGTGATGAGGGTCTTCGGGATGAACCCGACGCTCGAGGCGCTGCGCGCCGGCCAGGTCACGGAGATCCGCCTGGGTGAGGGCCGTCGTCGCGGGACCGAAGAGCTGCTCGCCCTGGCGGAGCGGCACGGCGTCCGGGTGCGGCGGGTGGCGCGGCGAGAGATAGATCGACTCTCGGGGCACGGCGCGCACCAGGGTGTGGTCGCCACCGTGCGCCGGCCGGTCGACTACGCGGTGACCGACCTGCTGGGCGGCTCGGCGCCGCCGCTCATCGTGGTCCTGGACGGCGTGGAGGACCCCCGCAACCTCGGCGCGGTGGCGCGGACCGCCGCCGCGGCGGGAGCGAACGGCATCGTCGTGCAGACGCGCCGGTCGGCGGCGACCACGGGGGCCGCCGTCAAGGCCTCGGCCGGTGTGATCGCGCACGTTCGACTGGCTCCCGTCGTCAACCTCAGCCGCGCGCTCGACGCCCTCAAGGCGGCCGGCGTCTGGGTCGTCGGCCTCGATGCCGGGGCGCGCCGCTCGCTCTACGAGCTCGACCTGCGGGAGCCGACGGCGCTGGTCGTCGGTGCGGAGGGGCGGGGCTTGCGCCGGCTCGTCCGGGAGCGGTGCGACTGGCATGCAGCCCTCCCGATGCGCGCGGAGGTGGCCAGCCTGAACGTGTCCGTGGCGGCGGGCATCGCCCTGTTCGAGGCCGTGCGCCAGCGCGGCGGGGCGGCCCGCCCGCCCCGTCCGACGGAAGACGACCGCCCGAAGGCGACCGGCGGAAAGTGAATTGCAGCACCCCCGGGCGCTGTGCTAGGATACCCAATTGGTCCGGCTGGCGTAGCTCAGCCCGGTAGAGCAGCTGATTTGTAATCAGCCGGTCGGGGGTTCGAATCCCTTCGCCAGCTCCACTACGAGGCGGAGCGTCCGAACCGACGCGCGTGGAGGGGGACGTCGGAACGGATGCTGGACGAGACACGCGATTTCCCAAGCCAGGAATTCGGGGGAGCGTTATCTGTCGAGCCGGCCGGGGCAGTGCCGGCCGGGCAGCCGTACGGAATCGGCGAGGTTGCGGAGCGGTCAAACGCAACAGACTGTAAATCTGTCGCCCTAGCGGCTTCGGAGGTTCGAATCCTCCCCTCGCCACCATCCGTAGCCCGCGCGAGCGCGCCGGGCCGGGGGTGCGGCGCCGGCAGAGCCGCGGGGGACAGTGGCGGTCGCGGTCGTGCGGCCCTGCCGGCTCCGGCGAGAGGCGGCGTGCCGCGGCACCGTGCGGGCGGACGCGGCGCGAAGCGGGAGTAACTCAGTGGTAGAGTCACAGCCTTCCAAGCTGTTGGTCGCGGGTTCGATCCCCGTCTCCCGCTCCAGTATCCGCACGGCGGGGCGGAACGGCCGGCGCGATCCCGAGGCTCGGCCGTCCGCCGGCGCACCGGTGCCCGTCCTGGCGGGGACGAGCCGATGTAGCTCAGTGGTAGAGCGCGTCCTTGGTAAGGACGAGGTCACCGGTTCAAGCCCGGTCATCGGCTCCAGCCTCCGTCCGCGACGCGGCCGTGCGGGCGGAGTCGCCCGGCCGTCGCGCCCGCGGTAGGGCGGCGGCGGAACGACGGATCCGGGTGCGGGATGCGAGGCGTTGCGGTCGGCGGCGCCGGCCATGGTGGCTTCCCTCCCGGCAGATTGACGAGCGACGTGTGACGCTGCCGCCCGGTCAGGCCGGGCGGCGATTCCAGGAACGACGATCCGCGCGGGTCGACTTCATCCGGAGCGAGCGCAGAGATGGCGAAGGAGCGATTCGATCGGTCGAAGCCGCACGTGAACATCGGGACGATTGGGCACATTGATCACGGGAAGACGACTCTGACGGCGGCGATTACGCAGGTGATGGCGAAGCACGACGCGACGAACACGGTGCGTTCGTTCGACTCGA
>JAPOYG010000099.1 GCA_026706755.1 Acidobacteriota bacterium | reverse complement strand
TCTCGCGGTCGATGCCGCCGACGCTCAGCAGGAACGGCGTGATGAAGTCGGTCTCCAGCCCTCGCTGGAAGGTCCACAGCACATCGGCGGAGGTCGCATGGTTGCCTGCCGGGCTGTGCGCCTCGCGCAGGGTGAAGACGTAGCTGCCGCTGTCCTCCTGAGTCCACGACTCGGCCAGTTCGGGCTGCAGGTCGGCCGGACCTTGTAGCGCCGTGGCCCCCGCGGGCAGCGGCACGTAGCGCACGAGCGTGCTCACCACGCTCTGGGTGGTCTCACCGGTGGGCCGGCCCTGGTACACCGCCGGGTCCACGTTCGACGGCACGGCCGGGAAGATCATCGTGAACGTCACCGGCTCGGGTTCAGGCGGGGGCGGCGGCGGTGGTGGCGGGTCGGGTGCGGCTGCGGCCTCAGCCTCGGCGGCCGCCTCCTCGGCCGCGGCCCGGGCCTCCTCGGCTTCGGCTTGAGCGGCTGCTGCCTCTTCCTGGGCGGCCGCCGCTTCGGCTTGGGCGGAGGCGGCTTCGGCTTGTGCCGCTGCGGCCGCGTCCTGCGCGTCCGCCAGCGCCGAGCGCGCCGCCTCGACGGCGTCCTCGTTGCCTTCGGCGGTGGCCTGGGCCAGCTCGGCGGCGGCGATCGCCTCCTGCGCCCGGGCGGCTGCCGCCGAGGCTTCAGCGTCCGCCGCGGCCGCGGCGGCGTCGGCGGCGGAGGCCGCGCTGTTGGCCGCGGAGGCCTCCGAGCGGGCCGCCTGCGCCTCGGCCAGGGCGTCCGCCGCGGCTGAGGCTGCGGCCTCGGCCTCGCCGGTATCGGCCTCCGCGCACGCTGCGGCCACGAGCGCGAGCGCCGCTGCGAGCGTGACGAGTCGATAGCTGATCTTCCGTGGCCTCATCGGGCAATCTCCCCTTATGGACGAAGCGAAACGCCGCAAACCTTAGGCCCTGCCGCCCAGTCGTTCCGGTGAAGACCGGAAATCATGCCGACCGCCGCCAAAGAGGGGTTCGCCGAGCCGCTGCCGCGCGGCTGTGATTCAGTCCGTGTCGCCGTCGTCGGCCAGGATGCTGTAGGGCTCGGAGAGCAGGACCTCATACGGGATCACACGGAACTCGCCAGGTGCGACTTGGACATGTAACCGCGTCGGTCGGATCTCGCTGATCGTGCCCTCGGCGCCGTCGGAGAGCCTGAGTCGGGCCCCGGGGCGCAGGTCGGCGCGCAGCGCCCGCCCGGCGGCGATCTGGGCGGCGACGTTACGGCCGCCCAATCCCACCACGAGGGCGCACGCCGTCGCCAGCGCGAACCCCAGCGACGCGATCAACACGATGAGGATCGTGGTGTCAACGCCGAGTTGGCCGAGTGCCAGGATCGCCGCGCCGGCGAGGATCGTCAGCCGGATGGCTCGTTCGACGCCGGGGCTGCGGGCTCCTGTGGCGCGGCTCAGCGCCCGCCCCACCGCTGTCGCCGCGGCCATACCCGCGGCGACGCCCGCGAGGAGCACGAGTCCCGCCGCCAATACGTTCGGCAGCCACGACAGGATGTCCGAGGGGATCGTGTCGAGGGTTGCCGGATTCACGAAGGCGATCGCCACGAGCACGCCGACGCTGACACCCAGCCAGAACAGGAACACGCTCGTCGCGGCGGCAATACTGCGGAAGCCCGGATGCTCCATGCGGCCCAGCAGGCGGCGCGCCACGAAACCCACGAGCGCCCCGAGGAGGATTCCCCCGCCGAGCGCGACGGCGGCCGCGATCCAGTCGTTGCTCATCATTGGCCTCCTCTGCTACTCCTCGGGTGCCTCTCCGGCCGCGAACAGCACCCGACCGGCGTGCAGCCCGAGACCCAGCAAATCCCCCAACGTCGCCAGCGCCTCGCGATTGAGGAGGCGCTCCCGGACACGGCGCACGGACCGGTCCTCGAAGTCGTCGTCGATCTCGCCCCACAGCGTCTGCAGCCCGGCACGAAGCGTCGCGAACGCAGCGTCATGGTGCTGCTGCTCGAGCCTCTCGTCGATCTCCGCTTCGCTCACGCCCAGGGCCTCCAACTCGGCAGGGGTCTGAGGGGTACGGGACTCCATGGCACTCACTGCTCCAAGTCCAGCTCTTCACGAAGCCGCGCGCGGGCGCGGAACAGGCGGATCTTCACCACACCAACCGACACCTCGAGGGTTTCGGCGATCTCCTCATAGGACATTCCCTCCATCTCGCGCAGCGCCAGGATCGCCCGACTCAACTCGTCGAGTTCCCGCACCGCAACCGTGAGCGCGCGCAGATCCTCGCGCGCCAGCGCCGATCTCTCCGCCGAGACAACCTCCCGCTCGGGCAACTCAGTCGGATCCCACGGATCCTCGCGCCGCGCCCGCAGAGTCGACACCGCCGTGTTGTGGGTGACCCGCATGATCCAATGCTCGATCGGCGCTTCCCCCCGGTAGGTGTGCAGGCCTCGCCAGATCTTGATGAGGCTCTCCTGCACGATCTCCTCCGCCAAGTCCTGGTCGCCTGCCACGATCGAACGAGCCAGTCGAAGCATCGACCGGCCGTGCGCCTCGACCACTTGACGCAGCAACTCTTCGGCCGGCGACCCTGATCCGATCCCGGCAGCAGGGGACGCAACAACCCCCTCCTCGGTCAGTGAACCAGTCGACGACGACACGTGTGGCTTCCGGAACGTCCAGATTCCCGACGATAACGCCGACCTGCCGTTCCACCCGTCGGGGGCTCAACGCTCAGATGCATCGCCTCACCGCCGCGGACCGCGCGGGAACGCGCGAGTGAGATTCGCTTCGTCGGCGTGGTGGCGCACCAGTCGGACCGGCGGGATCTCGTGATCTGCGGCCGGTGTGACATCGATCGTGCCTGCGAGAACATCGAACTCATCGAGGACGGGGGGACACACCCTCGGCCAACTCCTGGGCAGGCCTTGTCCGTCCGTCTGGTTGTGTCTCAGCGGTCCTTGAGGCGTTCGAGGAGCTTGATGAGAGTGTCGGGGTTGTCGAGGATCATTCCGATGATCCAGCCCAGGGCGGCCAGGCCGATCACGATGCCGACGGCCGGGCCGCCGAGGCCGACCCAGATGACCGCGATCAGGACGCCGGCTAGCGCTCCCCACAGTGATCGCTTCTTGGTGAGCATGTCTATGTGCCTTTCTGCCTATCGCGTTCGTGGCGGGTTCGGGTGGTGGGTGACCAGGAGGTTGACGCCGATGTCGGCGAGGCCCAGGTTGATCCAGAAGTCGTGGTCGAGGCGCCGGCGGGCCTCGTTCTCGACGTCGGCGAGGTTGACGCGGTCGTCGATGCGCAGCGTGAGGTGGAGGCGCTTGGCGCGGATCCGCCCGTCGACGCCGAGGACCCCTTCGATCGTCTCCACCTCGTGGCGGGCGGCGCGGATGGCGGCTCGCCCGCGGATGCGTGTCTCGCCGTCGGCGGCGCGATAGACCTGGAAGACCCGGGTGAGGCCCTTTCTGGGCGGCGCCAGTTGCGCGGCGACCAGGGTCACCCCGAGCAGCGCCAAGCCGGCTCCGAGGAGTCCGGAGATCCAGAGACTCCAGGCGGGGAAGGCGGCGTCGTCGATGGCGTCGCCGAGGCTGTGGCGCCACTCGCTGCTGATGGTTCCGGTGATCTCGAGGACCAGCAGCAGGCCGACCGCGCCGGCGGCGGCGATGCCCGCCAGGCTGGCGGTTCTACGTAGCAGCGTCATGACTAGCGGACCTGGCGGCGCCGCGTCATGCGCCTCGGCACTGTCGCGGTGATGCGACCCGACCGGCACGGCAGCGCCCGCAAGGTGCATTGCGCGTCGATGGCGTCACGAATCTCCTGCGCGGGCCCGATCGCCGACGGGTCGGGCGTGACGAGCCGCACGTTCACCTGGCCGCGGCGGGTGACGCGCACGTGGACGTCGTTGCGGCGGTCGATGGCCTCCAGCTGTCGCTCCACCGCGTCCTCGAGGGTGATCCTGTCGAGCTTCGTCCAGCCTCGCCACCGGCGCGTCGTCAGAACGCGGCGTCCGGTGCCGAGCATCCGGCCGAAGTTCCACAGCCCCCCGAGCGCCAAGAGCGCTAGAGCGATGCCGACGAACAACCCCGTGCCCGTCGACGGGCTCCCCGCCACCCATTCACCGAGATCGTCGATCGCGGCGCGGGAGAGTGGCGGATCGATCTCGAAGGAGAGCAGCAGGAGTTGCGCGGACGCCAGCAGCACGATGCCGGCCACCACCAAGCCGATGACGCGCAGACTGATCGTGGGCGTCTTCGAGACGTGGTAGGGATCCATGAGCGGCACTCCGAGGCCCTATTGCCCCGAGCCGAACCGGCGGGTGCCTACTCGACCCGCGAGGACTCGGGCTCGTTCTCGAACCTGAGGTCGTCGATTTCGATGTTGACCTCCTTGACCACGAGGCCCGTCGCCGACTCGACGCGCGCGACCACGTTGTCCCGGACCTCCTTGGCGAGCGTCGGGATCGAGTAGCCGTACTGCACCACGATCACGACGTCGACGGCGGTCTCCTTCTTCCCGACCTCGACGTGGACGCCCTGCGAGAGCGGTTCCTCGCCGAGCCGGACACGACCCAGCAGCCGCCGAAAGGTGGCCCCCATCCCGGCGACGCCGCCGATCTCACGGCAGGCGTGCCCGGCGAGTTTGGCCACGACCTCGTCTGCGATGTGGGTGACGCCCCGGGAGGTCTCGAGTTCGAGACCGGTCGCGGTCGCCACGGTTTCGGCCACAGCCGTCTCGTTCGCGACGGCAGCTGTCTTTGTTGCCATTGGTTGCTCCTCGTTCCCGGCCCAAGGCCGTCCTCTCTCCGGATTGACCGGTAGACGCAGCAGAGAGTCGGAAGTTTCGCGATCTCGCTGACCCGGCTCCGGTCCTCTGGGGTCCGCAACCGTTCCGCTCGGCAGTTGTAGACGCACGAGAGCGGCGAGAGTTTCGCGAAACCTTGGCGCATCAGCGCCGTCCACTGGTCGGTCCAGTCGTTCTGGACCGCGACTCGGATCTCGGGTCGCGAACCTTGAAGGGAGGCACAATGCTCGCTCAGATCGAGTTCAGCCAAGGCATGGAAGATGCCTGGGCGACCATCGCTGAGTTCGTACCCAAGTTGGCTCTGGCCTTGGGGGTGTTCGTCATCGGCTGGATCGTGGCGCGCCTGCTCCAGAAGCTGGCGCATCGCGTTCTGCTGAAGCTGCAATTCAACAAGACCGCCGCCAGAGCGGGGTTCACCGAGCCGCTGGAACGGGCCGGATACCCCGATGCGGCGCTGGTGCTGTCCAAGGTGGTGTTCTGGGCCGTCATCCTGCTGGTCCTGCAGTTGTCGATCAGCGCGTTCGGCGAGACGGAGATCCAGGACGCCCTCGACGGTGTCGTGGCATTCCTGCCGAAGTTCTTCGCCGCCCTGCTGATCATCGTGGTGGCCGGAGCGATCGCCACCCGCGTACGTGAGGCGGTAAGTCGCGCCGAGGCCGCGCAGGCCTACGGGCCGATGCTCGGCCGAGCCGCCGGCGGGGCCGTGTGGTTCGTCGGCATCTTCGCTGCGCTGAACCAGATTGAGGTGGCGCAGGACATCGTGAACATCCTGTTCATCGCCGTGGTCGCCACAGTCGGTCTCACCGTGGTGGTGAAGTTCGGCGTCGGCGGGATCAAGAGCGCCCAGGACAACATCTGGCCGGCCATCTACAGCCGCTCCGGATCGGCTGGCACAGACTCGGACGACGGCGAATCCACCGACGGCTGACACAGTCCCCTCCCAACGGTCCCGCCAGGGACCACAGCGGCGGGAGTCGGCAATCGGCCCGGCTCCCGCCGCGGCGCGTCGGCGCACAGGACCAGTCAGCGCCGGCTTCGTCTGCGACGATGCTGTAGGGCTCGGAGAGCAGGACCTCATGGGGGATCACCCGCCACCTTCGACCTACCGGCACTCACCGGAGCGCTCGTGCCGCTCGTCGAGCAGTTGCAGCGCCTCCCCGGCGGTTGCTCAATCTACTTCGGGGACTCGCTCCGCCGTGACCGAGGATCTCAGGGACCGCTGAGGAAGTCCTCGTAGAGCTGCGCCACGCCCGAGAGGTCGTCGGGGAGTGCGTCCCAGCGGCCGTCGGGGACGAGGCCTGCCGCCTCGGGGCTGTGGGCCTGCAGCGGGTCGTCGGGATGCGCGGCGATCAGCGTCGGCACCTCGATGCGACCGAGGCGTTGGGCGGTGGGGTAGGCGAGGGCCGCCCGGTAGGGGAGGTGGTAGGTGTCGAGGCGCTTGGCGACCTCGACGAAGCTGCGGTGGAAGGCCGCGAGTTCGACCATCGGGACCCATCGGATGCCCTCGCGGGATCGCCGGAACCACGGCCAGTAGGTGGTGAACGCCCGGCGGAAGTGCCACGCAGCCGTCAGGTGCGTTCCGTCCCAGCACGGCTCGAACGTGGGGAGGTAGTTGGCCAACAACTCAGCGCGGGGCAGGAGGTCGGGCCGGTCGCCATCGTCGAACATGGTGACCCCCTCGAGGATCAGCCGGCGGACCCCGCGGCGGGCGAGGGTGACGTCGGTGGCGATCAGGGCGCCGGTGTGTGTGCCGTAGAGGTCGAGTTCGCCGATCTCCAGGACGTCCAGTGCCTCAACGACGATGGCCGCGAAGTCCCCGATGTCGAACGGGCTGTTGCCGGTAGGCGGGTCGGAGTCGCCGTTGCCGGCCGTGTCGAGGGCGATCACGGGACGGCCTCGGGCCAACTCCCGCATCAGTGGCTCCAGCAGTGCCGACGATGTCGGCGAGGCGTGGAGCATGACGAGCGGCCGGCCGGTGCCGGCTACGCGACGCATCAGCACCTGGCCGGGAGGAGTCGTCAGGTAGCCGCGTTCGATGGCTCCCGCCGCCGATGTTCGCGATGGGATCCGCAGCGAGCGATCTGCACCGCCGGTGGCATCGAAGAGTGCGCGTAATTGCAGCGACCGGTCCGGGCCGGGCGGCAGGTGGATCACCGTTCCGCGCGGGCCGGGCGCCGGAATATGCCCGCCGGGCGGCGTGAGCGGGTCGGCGGTTGACGTGAGCAGGGTCCATGGAACCTCGAGCCGGTCCAGCAAGCCGGCCGGCGAGTGGGCGAAGGCGGCGCGGAGCCCGTCCCCGTAGCCATCGTCGGCGCGGAGCACGTCGGCAGCTCGGCGTTGCAGCACGTCGGGCGGCGGCTCGTCGGCGTCCAGGCGTGTCGCGGCTCCCGGCCTGTACCACGGTCGGAACAGGGACTGCTCGCGGCACCACCACCAGATGGTGGCGATGTGGGTCCCGTCCCATGACGGGTCGAACTGGGGGCAGAATCTCTCGGCCAGCTCGCTCCTCTGCGAATCCTCCAGCAGCGGCAGTTGGTCGAGGACCACGCCGGCGATCCGCTCGGGGTGGCGGACCGCGACCTCCAGAGCAACCTGCGCCCCGGTCCCGGTGCCGTAGAGATGGCAGCGGTCGATTCCCAGGGCGCCGAGACTCTCCGCCACGGCGCCGGCGTAGTCACGGAGGGTGGGGGTACCGCCCAGGGAGTGTGAGTTGCCACAGCCGGGGAGATCCATGACGACGACCGTGAATTCGCCGGCCAGTGCCTCCGCCAGAGGCGCCAGTGATCCCGCCGACCACGGGAAGGCGGGCAGGAGCACCGCGACGGGCCCCGACCCGGTGCGCAGGTAGTGGAACTCCCGGCCCACCGCATCGGCGAAGTGCCGGGAAAGACCGCTGGGATGCGACCTAGCGCCCTCTGTCACGGGCGAGCCCCCCGGCAGAGCGGGCAGCCGACGGCGATCGGCCGACTTGCGCGCTCCCTCACGCGAACGCCGGGGGCGGCTCGTAGCCGCCGACCACCTCGGCGAGCCGCCGGGCGAAGTCGATGGTGCTGGCGTCCTCGAGGTATGGGCCCATGATCTGGATACCCACCGGCAGGCCGTCGGACGCGGGCCCGACCGGGGCGACGGTGGCGGGCAGGCCGGCCATGCTGGCCATGCCCGGCCAGATGATCTGGTCCCAGTAGTCGCGGGTCTCACCGTCGACGGTGATCGTCCTGCGGTTGATGTTGGAGTGGTCGTGACGGATCGCCGTCGTCGGCACCGTCGGGCACAGCAGGATGTCGCAGTCCCTGAAGAAGTCACGCCATCGTTCCCGGTAGCGGGCACGTTCCTCGTCGGCGGCGAGCCAGTCCCGGTGCCTGGCGGTGCCGTCGCGCAGGTAGCGGGCGTTGCGGCCGTCCTCGTCCGGCTCCAACTCCTCCGCCTTCGCCAGCAGGGTGCCGTAGACCCGGTTGGCGAGTCCTGCGGTCGTGGCCGGATAGAGCAGGCGCTGGTAGGTGCGGTGGGCCTCGGCGAGCGTGAAGTCGGGCCGCAGCCGCGCGTCGATCGCCGTGCCCGCGCCGGCCAGGGCGTCGACGACGTCGCTGAGGACGGCGCCCACGGCGCTCTCGACGGGGCACGCCGGATCCTCCAGCCACACTGCGACGCGGTAGTCGGCGAGCGCTCTCCCTCGCGGCGGCGGCAACTCCAGGTGCCAGGCGGTGCCGTCGGCCTCGTCGGGGCCGGTGAGCACGTCCACCGCCAGCGCCAGATCCTCCGCGGCGCGCCCGAGCGGCCCGACGACGGCGAGGTCCACGGGGCTCAGCGCGCCCGGTGGCGGGGGGATGTGCCCGCGGGTCGGGATGATGCCGAAGCTGGGCTTGTGCCCGTAGATGCCGCAGTAGTGCGCCGGGTTGCGGACCGAGCCGCCAATGTCGCTGCCGAGTTCCAGCGACGTCTGGCCGGCGGCCAGCGCAGCAGCCGAACCGCCCGACGAACCGCCCGGTGACCGGTCGGTGTTCCACGGGTTGCCGGTCGTGCCGAAGACCACGTTCTCGCTCTGGGCGTCGCCGCCGTAGA
>JAPOYG010000070.1 GCA_026706755.1 Acidobacteriota bacterium | reverse complement strand
GGCGCCCTTGGCCATGTAGTTCGACTGCTGGCCGGATTCGGCGCCGCCGACGTTGACGCGGTCGACGATGACGCCGGGTATCGTCTGCAGCACCACCCACGGGTCGCGGGACGACGGAATCTCCTGCAGCTCGTCCAGGGTGACGTGGGTGTCGGTGCTCTGGCGTCGGGGGTCGACGATCGGCGAAATCCCCGTGACCGTGATCGTCTCGTCCAGCCCGCCCACTTCCAGCGTCGCGGTCATCGGGGTCGACGCCGCCGCCCGCACCTGGACCGCGGTGTCGACGTAGGCGCTGAACCCGGGCAGCTCGACGCGCACCTCGTAGGTGCCGGGCGGCAGCCGCAACAGGTGCGCCTCGCCCTGCACGTCGGTGAAGATGTCGGAGCGATCTTCCGGGCCGGTGATGGCCACGGAGGCGCCCGGCAGCACGGCGCCGGTGGTGTCCTCGACGGTGAGGTCGATGCGGCCCAGGTCGACCTGAGCCGAGGCAGGTGCCGCCAGCAGAACGAGCGCCAGCCCGGCGGCCGCGCCCAGTGCCGCACGATACGTTCGCCGTTTCATCTCGCCGCCCTCCATCACGTGTGCGGGAGCAGCGGAACCGGCGCTCGAACTATCGGGAACCTTCCGCGCTCCCGCCACGTAACCTCATCGTAACAGTAGAAGATGCCGTTTGGCGACAAATTTGTCGCCATCAGGCGAGGCAGTCCCTCTCCCCAAGATCGAGCCGCTCCCTGGACGTCCGACGAAGGACGGCCGTCGCGGGACGGCCGCAAGGGTCAGCGCGGGATGCTCTCCAGCACGCCCGCGAGGCGCCGGATGTCCGCGGCGTAGAAGGCCGGCGGCGCAGTCCGCACGAACCGCTCCAGGTACGGGCGCGCCGCCGCGGGATCGCCCGCGTTGACCAGCTCGGTGGCCAGGTTGAACAGGGCATCGAAGTTGGCCGGGTCCAGCTCGACGGCGCGGGTCCAGCTGGCGACCGCCGCCTCCCGATCGCCGCCCCGGAGCTGCACCACTCCCAGGCCGGCGTGCGCGCGCGAGGAGCGCGGCGCGAGCGCCACCGCGCGCTCGAACGCGGCGGCCGCCGCCGCTCGATCCCCGCGCTGGACGTGGACCGTGCCGATGTTCTCGAGCGCCATCGCGTTGTCGGGGTCGAGGTCGATGACGCGCTCGAAGGTCCGCAGGGCCCGGTCCGCGTCGCCCCGGCGGGCGTAGGCGATCCCCAGGGCGTTCAGCGGGTCGAGGGGCGGCCGCTCGCCGGCGACCAGCGCCTCGAGCAGCGGCACGGCCTCGTCCGCGCGTCCGCTCTCGGCCAGGTAGATCCCGAGCTGGCCGGCGGCGGACGGGCTGGCGACGCCGGCGTCCCGCGCGCCGGTCAGGACCGCGATCGCCTCGTCGACCTCGCCCTGCGACCAGTGCAGGAAGGCCAGGTGCCGGTGAGCCAGCTCCAGCTCCGGGCGTTCGGCGATGACCCCGCGGTAGACGTCGATCGCCTCGGGCGCCCGGCCGCGCTGGAACAGGTCCACGCCGCGGTGGATCGCCTCGTCCAGGTGCGCTAGGCGCTTCGGGTCGTCGTCGGCCGAGTAGTTCTCCTTCGCGGGCGCCGACCCCCGGAGGTAGCCGAGGGCCTGCAGGCGCTGGGCCACCTCGGCCGTCTCCGCGATGCGGCGGTCGAGCGGATCCGACGCCGGCAGGTCCTCCAGCAGCGCGGCCAGCTCCCCCGCGCGCCCCGCGCGCCCCGCGACCAGGTTCTCCGACTCGGCGGGGTCCGCCTCGAGGTCGTAGAGCTCCGCCAGCGGCAGGTCGATGTACTTGTCCCGCCCCGCCAGCACCCCGCGCAGCGGCGCCCACCCCCGGTTGAGGGACGCGGACAGCGCCTCGAAGTACGAGAGCGGCTCGGTGCCGGTGTCGCCGGCCGCGGGGTCCAGCAGCGAACGACCCGGCAGCGCGGGAGGCGCCGGCAGCGCGAGCGCGTCGAGGACCGACGGAAGAACGTCCACGTGGCGGGCGGGCTCGGACGCGACGACGCCGTCGCCCGGCCGTTCCGCGGCTCGCGGACCGACCTGGGCGAGGATCAGCGGCACCCGGAGCGTCGCCTCGTAGGCGAACAGGCCGTGGGTCCGCTCGCCGTGCTCCCCGAGGGATTCCCCGTGGTCGGACGTGACCACGACGAACGTCGGGCGCGCGCCGCCCGCGGCCACCGCGGCGAGGAGCGGCCCGAGCGCGTGGTCGGTGTAGGCCACCTCGCCGTGGTACGGGCTCGCCGCGTACCGGGCGTCGAAAGGTGGCGGCGGCCGGTAGACGGCGTGCGGGTCGAACAGGTGCACCCACGCGAACCACCGCTCGGCCTGCGCCTCGATCCAGTCGCGGGCCACGGCGACCACCGCCTCGGCCGGCCGCTCCGCGATCGTGAAGTCGGAGGGTCCCTCCGCGTGCCCGAAGCGGTCGTCGTAGACGTCGAAGCCGGCGTCGAGCCCGAACTGGCTGTCGAGCGGGAACGCGGCCACGAACGCCCCGGTGGCGAAACCCTCGGAGCGGAGCATCGTGGCCAGAGTCGGGCGGTCGGCCGGCAGTCGATAGCCTGAGTTGTCGTGGATGCCGTGCTCGAAGGGGTACTCGCCGGTGAGGATGCTGGCGTGCGAGGGCAGCGTCACCACGGCATGCGCGTGGGCGAACTCGAAGCGGACGCCGCCCGCGGCAAGGCGGTCCAGGTTGGGGGTCGCGGCCGGTCCGCCGTAGCTGCCGAGCGCATCGGCGCGCAGCGTGTCGATGGTGACGAGCAGCACGTTCTGATCGGCAGTCCGCTCGAACAGCGGCGCCGGCGCACGGCCCGCCCAGAACCAGACGAGAGCCACGCCGGCCCCGGCCGCCAGCAGCACGGCCGCTCCGCGTCCGCGCGTGAACCGGACGCGGGCGCGCGACCCCCCGGACGCCGCTCGGGTTCCGCGGCCGGCGGAGCCCCCTCCGCGGTCCGGCCGGTCCCGCGACCTGCCCCGCCGCGGCCTGCCCCGGGAACCTCCTCGCATCTACTTCAGACAGTCGTTGAACCAGGCCAGCGCCATCTGGGCCGATTCGTCGAACGCCTCACGGTAGATGTCGTAGTGCGAGATGTCGGGAATGACGCGGTACTCCGCCCGCGCTCCGTTCGCCTTCGCCCGCTCGACGGAGAGCTCGCCTGCCCGGTGCCGGTCGAACAGCTCCTCGTGCTCGGCGTCGACGACGAGCAGCGGAATCGTGATCCGTGAAGCGTCCTCGACCGGCCGGTAGCCGACCACCTTGTCGAGATGCGCCCAGCCGTTCAGGTTGGGGGCCTTGTCCGTGCCCTGCGGCAGCGGCGCGATCTCGCCCCGCGCCCGGCGGATGGCCTGCTCGCGCGCGTACGCCTCGATGTCGACGCCGGTGCCCTTCCACGACGTCTGCGCGAGGTCGAGCGAGTCGGCCGCCGCCACCTGACCCACCGCGCAGGCCGCCCGCGGCTCGTTGGCGGCCACCCAGATGGCGTGGGCGCCGGAGTAGCTCGAGCCCCAGTAGCCGAGCCGGCTCGTGTCGACGCCCGCCTCGCCCTCGATGAAGTCGAAGGCCCGGCGGATGTCCAGCGTCTGGTCGATCGGGTCGACGACGGTCCGGATCTCGCGCGCGAAGACGTGCACCTCGCCGTTCACGCCGGGCTCGGGCATGTCGCCGATGACCACCAGCTTGCCGTCGCTCTCGCCCCAGCCGCGATAGTCGAAGGCGAGCACGACGAAGCCGTCGGCCGCGAAGATCGCGGCGTTGCGGACCAGGCTGGCCTTGGTGCCGCCCCAGCCGTGGCTCATGACGATGGCCGGGAGATCCCCCGCCGCGTCGCGCGGCCAGTAGAGGTCGGCGGCCATCCGGGTGCCTTCGCTCCAGACGTCGACAGCCCTGCGCTCGACGCCCTCGGGCAGCTCGAGGCCCGGCTGGGCGACCGCCGGCGCCGGCATCCCGAAGCCGGCGGCGATGCCGGCCACGATGCCGGCGACAAGGATCTCCTGAACGGTGTTCCGACGCGTCTTGCGCATTCTGTCTTCCTCCTCGTGTCGTCAGCGCTCGTGTCGTCAGCGCTCGTGTCGTCAGCGCTCGTGTCGTCAGCGCCCGTGTCGTCAGCGGCGATGCGGAAACCGCCGCATCAGCCGGTGGATCGTCTTCGTCTGACGCTTGTCCTCGAGCCGCGCCAGCTCGTCCCGCCGACGCTCGAGGGCCTCCCGCTCCACCCGCAGCCGATGATAGTGCTGCAGCCGGGACGCGGCGAGGCGTCCTTCGTCGACGGCCCTGCGGACCGCGCACCGAGGCTCCGCGACGTGCTGGCAGTCTCGGAAGCGGCAGTCCGCGGCCAGCGCCTCGACGTCGGCGAACGTCTCCTCGAGCGCGCGGTCGGCGTCCCAGCTCTGCAGCTCGCGCATGCCCGGGGTGTCGATGATGAGGCCTCCGCCCGGCCGTACGATCAACTCGCGGTAGACGGTCGTGTGCCGGCCCCGGCTGTCGCCCATCCGGACGCTCTCGGTCCGCTGCCGGTCGCTGCCCAGCAGGCGGTTGATGATCGTCGACTTCCCGACCCCGGACGAGCCGAGGAGGGCCAGCGTCCGTCCCGCGCCGAGGTACTGCGCCACCGCGTCGAGGCCGGCGTTCGCCGTGCAGTCCGTGACGTGGATCGGCACGTCGCCGGCGACGGCCCGCACCTCGGCGACCCGGGCCGCCGGGTCGTCGCTGAGGTCGGCCTTGTTCAGGACGACGACGGGCGTGACGCCGCCGTCCGCGGCGGCCAGGAGGTAGCGCTCGATGCGGCGCACGTTGAAGTTCCCGTCGAGGCCGCTGACGAGCAGGACCACGTCGACGTTCGCCGCGACCACCTGCCGCTTCGTCGGATCGCCCGCCGCCTTGCGGGCGAAGAAGCCCCGGCGCGGCAGGATGGCCCGGATGCTCGCCTTCGCCTCGGCGCCCCGCACCTCGGCCGCCACCCAGTCGCCGACCGCGGGCAGCGCGGCCGACTCGGCAGCCCGGTGGCGCAGTCGTCCGGTCGCTTCGGCCAGCAGATCCCCCGTCGGCGTGAAGATCCGATACAGGTGGTTGTGCGCGATCGACACCCGCGCGGGCACGGTACCGGGCTCGTCGAGTGCGTCGAACGCGCACGCGAAGTCGTCGTCCCAGCCGAGCTGGCCGAGGTCCGGAAAGGCGACGACGCCCGCGCTCCGCTCTGCCATGGTGCGATGTTCCGCGGTCCGTCGTGCCCTGCGGGTGCCGTCGATCATACGCGCCCGGCGTCGGCGTCAGAGTCGGAGTCAGGGTCGGAGTCCGCGCCGCCGCCATTCTCGGCATCGCCCGGTGGGTTCCGGAGCGGCTCGCGCGCCCTCGCGGTCGCGCTGCGCTTCCGGGCGGACTCCGCGGCGGCGTCCCGTTCGGAGGACGGGGCCCCGTCGGCGGCCGTCGTGAAGTTGTGGACGCCAGCCCCGAGCAGGCGGACCGGCCGTGCTCCCGCGTCGGTACGTTCGAGCAGCGCCACCGCCCGCCGTGCGATCTCGTCCGGATCCGCCGTCGGCGGCATCTGCGTGTCGCTGCGCGTGATCGTGGTGAAGTCGTCGTAGCGCACCTTGATGGTGACGGTCCGGGCCGTCATCTTCCGGCGCTCGAGCCCCGCCGCGGTGCGGCGGGCCATGCCGTCAATCTCCTTGCGAATGGCCTCGAGATCGGTCAGGTCCTCGGCGTACGTCCGTTCCGAGCTCGACGAGCGGGCCTTGCGCGTGCTCTGGACGGGCCGGTCGTCGATGCCGTGCGACAGCCGCAGCAGCCAGTCGGCCCGGCTCCCGACGATGCTCGTCAGCCGCTCCACGTCGAAGCGGCGCACGTCGACCAGGGCCACGATGCCGTGCGCACGGAGCTTGCGGGCGGTGACGGGGCCGACGCCGAGGAGCGCCGTGACCGGCAGTTGCTGCAGAAAGGCCTCGACGCGCTCGGGAGCGACGACGGTCAGGCCGTCCGGCTTCCGCCAGCCAGAGGCGATCTTGGCGAGAAACTTGTTCGGGGCGACACCGGCGGAGGCGGTCAGGCCGGTCTCCTCGCGGATCTGCTCCTTCAGGCGCTTGGCGACGGTCGTGGCCAGCGGCTCGGCCCACGCGTTCTCGGTGACGTCGAGGTAAGCTTCATCGAGCGAGAGCGGCTCGACCGCCGGCGTCACGGCCCGGAACAACCCGAACACCTGCCGCGACACGGCCTGGTACTTGGTGAAGTCCGGCCGCACGATCACCAACTCGGGGCACCGCCGCACCGCGTTGGCCATCGGCATCGCGGATCGAACCCCGAACGCGCGCGCTTCGTAACTGGCGGCAGCGACGACGCCGCGCTGGTCGGGTCGGCCGCCGACCACGACCGGGCGACCGCGCAGCTCGGGGTCGTCGCGCTGCTCGACCGACGCGTAGAAGGCGTCCATGTCGATGTGCACGATGCGCCGCTGGGGTGAAGCCATGGCGAAAGTCTACGACCGATGAGCGACAAGAAGAAGCGCGCCCTCACCGCCGGCTCCTGGCAGGAGGCGCGCGGCCTCGTCTGGCGCTACCGCTACCGGCTTGCCCTCGGGCTGGTGCTGCTGCTCGTCAGCCGGCTGTCGGGCCTGGTGCTCCCGTGGATGTCGGGCTACGTGATCGACGAGGTCATCCCGGGCGGCGACCCCGGTGAGCTCCTGCTGCTCGGAGCCCTCGGCGTGGGCGCCACCGTGGTGTCGGCGGCCACCGGCTTCGGCCTCTCGCGCGTCCTGGGCGTCGCCGCGCAGCGTGCCATCACCGAGATGCGCAAGCGGGTCATGGCCCACGTCTCGCGCCTGCCCGTGCGCTACTACGACTCCACGCAGACCGGTGTGCTCATCTCGCGCATAATGACCGACGCGGAGGGGATCCGGAACCTCGTCGGCACGGGCTTCGTGCAGCTCGTCGGGGGCGCGTTCACGGCCGCGGTCGCCCTGGCTTGGCTCTTCTATCTCAACTGGCGGCTGACGTCGATGACGCTGATCGCCCTGATCGTCTTCGGGTCCGTGCTCGCCGTGGCCTTCTCGCGCCTGCGCCCGGTGTTCCGGGAGCGCGGGAAGATCAATGCGGAGGTGACCGGACGCCTGGGCGAGACGCTCGGTGGCATCCGCATCGTCAAGGCCTACGGCGTCGAACGGCGCGAGCAGCTCGTCTTCGCCAGGGGCGTGCACCGCCTGTTCCGCAACGTGGCGAAGGCCGTCGTCGGCGTGTCCGCCGTCGGGTCGCTGGCGACCCTCATCATGGGCATCATCGGCGCCCTGATGATCGTGCTCGGCGGGCAGGCGCTCATGGACGGCACGTGGACGACCGGCGCGCTGGTCCAGTACATCCTCTTCACCGGGATGGTCATCGCGCCGGTCATCCAGATCTCCTCCATCGGCACCCAGATCACGGAAGCGTTCGCGGGCCTCGACCGGATCCGAGAGATCCGGCAGATGGCGACCGAGGACGAGGAGGACGCGTCCCGCGCCCCGCTCGGGGCGCTCGGCGGCGAGGTGCGGCTGGAGGACGTCTGGTTCGAGTACGAGGCGGGCGTGCCGGTGCTCAAGGGGGTCTCGCTGACGTCGCCGCCGGGCACGACGACGGCGCTCGTCGGGTCGAGCGGCTCCGGCAAGAGCACGCTCATCAGCCTCGTCATGGCGTTCAACCGCCCGAAGGCGGGCCGCGTGTTGCTCGACGGCCGGGACCTGGAGTCGATCCGCCTGGCCGACTACCGGGCCCACCTGGGCGTCGTGCTGCAGGAGAACTTCCTCTTCGACGGGACGATCGCCGCCAACCTCGGCTTCGCCAAGCCGCACGCGACCGACGACGAGATCCGCGAGGTCAGCCGCATCGCTCACTGCGACGAGTTCATCGACGGGTTCCCGGACGGGTACGCCACCATCGTCGGCGAGCGGGGCGTGAAGCTCTCGGGCGGGCAGCGGCAGCGCGTGGCGATCGCGCGGGCCGTCCTGGCCGATCCCGGCATCCTGATCCTCGACGAGGCGACCTCGAGCCTCGACAGCGAGAGCGAGGCGCTGATCCAGGACGGTCTGCAGGCGCTGCGCCGGGGGCGGACGACGTTCGTCATCGCCCACCGCCTGTCGACCATCCGCAGCGCCGATCAGATCCTGGTCCTCGAGGCGGGCGAGATTGTCGAGCGCGGCACCCACGACGAGCTGATGGCGCTCGACGGCCGCTACAAGCAGCTCTACGACAAGCAGTACGGCCTCGAGCGCAACCGCTTCATCAATCCGGGCGAGGACTTCACGCCGGAGCCGGCGGCGGTCGAGGTACCGGCCGGGCGGGGTCGCGACGCGCTCTGACGGGCCGCGGGCAAGTGTAGGATCCCGGGGTCGGCTCGAGCGCTTCGCGAGGTGCGAAAGGATGGCTGCAGGCGAATGAGCAGTCGCAGTACGGTGGGGCTCGGCCCGGTCGGCGCACTCGTTC
Source organism: Acidobacteriota bacterium (assembly GCA_026706755.1). Lineage (GTDB taxonomy): Bacteria > Acidobacteriota > Vicinamibacteria > Vicinamibacterales > UBA8438 > JAGWAJ01. The sequence goes on along the minus strand of JAPOYG010000070.1, from coordinate 396 downwards.
CGGTGCTCGTCACGGGTGTACTCGTGGCCGCGCCGTTCCCGGAACCTGCCGCGGAGCAGGGCGGAGAGCAGGAGACCGGGACGATCGCCGGCCGGGTGACGGTGACGAGCGCGCCGGAGCCGCGCATGGTCGAGGTGACGGCCGATCAGGCGGTCTGCGGCGAGGAGGTCGAGGATCGGGCAGTGGTCGTCGACGGGTCGGGCGGCCTCGCCAACGCGGTGATCCTGGTTGCGGGGGTGCCGTGGGGCGACGCGCGTCCCGAGCCGGTCGTCGACAACGCCGGCTGCCACTTCGTCCCGCGCGTCCAGGTGGCGCCCACGCGGTCCGTCCTCACGGTCCGGAGCGCGGACGACGTGCTCCACACGACGCACGCCTACGACGACCGGCATCGCACGC
>JAPOYG010000012.1 GCA_026706755.1 Acidobacteriota bacterium | reverse complement strand
GCGCACCTGACTGGGGGTCAGGGGGTCGCTGGTTCAAATCCAGTCATCCCGACCAATTCTCTCCGGGAGCGACCGCGGTGTCGGAGCCGACAGGCTGACAACCGCTGAGAGTGGCGCTCCTCGCTCGCACGTCGAGACCTGCTCACCCGAGCGCTCCCTTGTACGGGCGGCCGTCCCAAGCGAGTACGGGCGGCCGTCCCGGGTCGCGAACTCCTACGGTCAGCAGCGCTCGCAGGCTCTCGACGGTCCACCGCGCCTCCCGTCCAAAGCACGAACGGGCTCGCCGCTCCCGGCATCGAGACGACGACGCCTGCGATTACCTCTGCCTCGGACCCGGCGGCTGCCCCGGCGCGGCAGGAAACGGCAGCGTGTCACACTTTGCAACTTTCGGCGAATGGCCACCATAGCGTCGCCGGATGTCACCCAAGTGTCAGACACGGTTCGGTACGATCACCCGCACTATGAGGACATCTCGCTTCATCGCCGTTGCACTGCTCGTCGCCGTGTTGCTCCCCGTCGGCGCTTCGGCGCAGGACGCCACCGGAATGACGCCCGCGACCGAAGCGCTCCTCGCGGCGGGGTTCGAACTCCCCACGGCAGAGGAGCGCGAGGAGCGCGCCCGTCGCGACCGGAGGGTGCAGCGGCTCTGGAGCGCCGCGCTCATCGGCGCCGGCGGCGCGCTCGGTGCCGCGGTCGGGTTCAGCAACAACAAATGGGTCATCGACGAGGGCTGGATCGGCGCCGGCATCGCCGGAACGGCGCTCGGTTTCGGGCTGTACGGGCTCTTCGAGCCGGTGTCCTGGCGCGGTGCCGAAATCGAGCCGCAGATGCTGGCTTCGAGACGGCCGTACGGCGCGGCCCCAAGCCCCGCCCGCGGAGCCGCCCTGTCTGTCCGCTGGTGATGAACCCGCATGCGGCGGTGCGAGCACGAACGCGGAGGCGATGCGGCGGTTCACCGAAGTCCGGCCGCGGCGCGCCTGGCAGGTGATCGTCGGGCCGGACGCAACGGACGCGTGCAAGCCCGGTAGCGCACCGGCTGGTCGCCTCAGCCCCCAAACGCGCCCGGCACGCGTCTGAGGAGCTACTCGGGGCGGCCCGTAAGCCAGTTCACCGGGCGGACCTTGGATTCTGCGAGCAAGCCTGCCTTGCCGAAGAGGCTGTCCGCGACAAGGCTCGTGCGACTTCGAGGGCAGGCGCCTCGAGAAGCATGACGCCGCCGAAGACGGGCTTCGCATCGTCGCCGAGCGTGGCGCCGCCCTGGTGCAGGGTCACGCTCAAGTGGTTATGAATGTACGCCTTCGTTGCGTCCGACTCGTCGCGCCGTGTCTCTGCCGTGCCCGCCGCGGGGGTTTCACCGGCCCTTCACGTGAGCGCGGCGGGTTCAACGACGGTGACGCGTCCTCGGTGCGGCGACACTGACGGCACGATATCCCACGGCCGCAATCGGGGGGCACCGCTCGGATCACGACGAGTTCGCCGCCCCGACATCTCGGAGCACCTGGCTTAGCTACCGGCCGGTTTTTCCGGAGTTTGCGGCGGTACGTCCATCCTTGCCGCTTTCCTTGTCCACTCCAGTGGACACTCGCCGGCGCTCAAGCCGGCCGCGAGCGGACCCCAAGCGGTAAGCGACGGGGCCGGCCGGAGTTGGCACGCTGCGTGCAAAGACTAATTGCCGGCCCTGCAATGGCGCAGGGCGCGTGACGAGAAGGAGGGTGCAAGTACCCATGCGTACCGCAATCGTTGTCGTAGCACTCATCTGCGTCGCCGTCGGCAGCACCGCCGCACTTGCCGCGGATCGCACGCATTCGGCCGGTTCCACCACCGGGGCAGGCTCCCCGTCCTCCGAGCAACTCGAGCAGGCCGTCGAGCGACGGTTGCATCAGGACCGTGCGCTACGCGGACTCGAGGTGTCGGTGGCAAGAAACGACGTGACCCTGACCGGTTACGTGCAGAGCCTGTGGGAGAAGAACGAGGCCCAGCGGCGGGCGCTCGACGTCCGCGGTGTCGGCAACGTGGTGAGCGCGATCGACGTGCCTGTCGGCGAAGACCAGCGCATCGCCGATGAGGTGGGCAAGGCGATCGTTCGCTATCCGTTCTACACGATATGGGATGAGATCGGCGGCCGCGTGGACAGCGGCATCGTGACGTTGAGCGGACGGGTCACGCCGGGACGGGACAAGGCCCGGGAGCTCTTCGAGCGGATCGCGAAGGTCCCCGGTGTGCAGGGTGTGGAAATGGACATCCGAGTGCTGTCGCCGAGCAGCGGGGACGCGCGGATTCGCCGCCTCATCGCGCGGCGCCTCGTGACCAGCAGCCACTTCGAGAGGTTCCGAACGATGCGCAACCCACCCTTCCACATCATCGTGAACCACTCCATCGTGACGCTCATCGGCTACGTGCAGAGCGAGATCGAACGAATCGAGATGCAACGGGTCGTGGCGCAGACGCCGGGCGTGCTGCGCGTCGAGAACCAGCTCCAGGCTCTTACCCTGGAGAGTGAGACATGAAGGGAACAACCCTCGTGCTCTGCGCGCTCGTGCCGAGCCTGGTCGGGTTGCTTGCTGCCTGCGACAGGAGCCCGACCGAGCCGACGGAGCTCAACCCCGGCGGCGAACACGGGTTCACGGGCGGCGAGCACAACGAGTTCGGTGATGGCAGCGGTGGTGAGGGCGGCGAAGGCCAGGGCGGTGAGAGCGGTGAGAGCGGCACGCAAGTACGGCCGCGCCGACACCGCCCGCGAGAGTCGCGCCGGCGTGGACCTGGTGATGCGCTACGAAGCGGCGCGTGAGCGGTTCGAAGGCACGGTTACCAACACGAACGGCGCGGCCGTGGACGACGTGCGGGTGGAGATCCACCTGTCCAACCAGGTGGAGCTGGGACCCACGCCGCGGGCGACCCTCGTGGCGGGCGAGATCCGCCCGGTGGAGCTCGACGCCCGCGGCCAGCAGTTCCAGACGTGGAGCGTCCACGTCGAGATCGGACCCGGGACGTAACGCAGGCTGACCGCGGCGGGTGCACGATGCCTATCCGTGCACTCGCCGCGTCGCGTTCTCCGTCCTCTTCGTCGCCGGGACATGCGCACCGTCCCACGGAGGACGAGTCGCCTCCATGCGACAAGTTCAGGCCGGGGATCCCCGCAGGCCGATGACGTTCTCCAGCTCGCGGACGTTGCCGGGCCACCCGTAGCGGGCGAGCAGGACCGTCGCGGCGGGGGAGATGGCCTTCACGGCGGCGCCGAGCCGCTGGGCGTGCTTCGGCCGGAAGTGCTCCGCCAGCAGCGGGATGTCCTCGTGCCGCTCCCGCAGCGGCGGCACGTCGATGGGAAACACCGCCAGACGGTAGTACAGGTCCTCCCGGAACGCCCCGTCGCGGATGGCGGCTTCCAGGTCGCGGTAGGTCGAGGCCACGACGCGGACGTCGACGGGGAAGGTGGCCCGGCCGCCGACCCGCTGATCTGCTGCACTTCCTCGCGGGCGAAGGGCTTGCGGACGTAGAGGATCTTGTGCAGCAGGCCGACGTCGCCGATGATCGCGGACAGCGGCTTGTCGGAGTACGCCGTCATGATGACACTCGGATTGAACACAGAGAACCGCATCTGCGCGTCCGCCACCACCACCCCGTCGCCCATGCTGCGGATGATCGCGTCCAGGACCTGCACCCGTTCGTGCAGCTCGGCCTCCCACCTGCGTGCCTTCTGTGACTGCTCCGAGCCGGACGAGACGTTCCGCAGCACGACGGCGCCACCCATGCACCGGGCCGCCGCGTCCCGCAACGGGTATCCGCTGGCGTTCAACCAGAGATCGTCGGCGTCCGTCGTCGCGTTCCGAGGCCGCAGCCGGAGCAGCTTCTCGCCGGTGGACTGCCCCTGGATTGCCGCACTGAGCGGCAGGCTGGCCGGCGGGAACGGCGTCCGCGCGTCCGGCTGACAGACCTCGAAGTGCCTGGACCATGCCTCGGGGTTCTTGCCCGCCGCGAGGCCAATCAAGGCCAGGTCGGGCAGCGCTCCGGCGGGCAGGTCGGTCGCCAGCGGCCCGGGCGCTGCGGCATGGCAGACCGCGTGGCCCCGGGCGGGTCACCAATCGGCGAGCGCCTCGCGGAAGCCGCGGTCGGCGTCGACGATGAGCACGCGCGCGTGCGGCCGCGGGGCTTCGCGCCCGGTCGATGGCTGTTGCATGGAACGCTTCCCTCGGAGAATCACGCCGCGAACGCCGGCTCACCAGCAAGAGAGCCGGTCGAGCGAGTCCTGGGCTGGCCGATGACGGTCGGCGGATTGCGCAGTCCGCGGCCCGGAAGGCTCCTTGGTGGAGCGGATGGTCAACTCACGGAGCCGCGCGAGCTGATGTGATTGCGGGACGCTGGCGACGATACGCCGGTACTGCCGTAAACTCCCTGACGAATTGACGCCTCCCTTTCAAGGAACTCAGCGAACAGGAGAATCATGTCGGACCGGGTCTGGTGCTTGGGCGACAGCTTCGGACACTTTGGTGATCATTCGACGACACGCAGTGGCGTCTCCGCATCGCCGCCTCTTTCCGTGGTGCGGTGCGCCGGAAGGTGAGGGAGCATGGCGAAGCAACCCGACGCCGAGCTCCTGGAGCGCTTCGCCAAGCTGACTGCGCTGCTCCTGCGTATCAACTCGAGCCTCGACCTCGACACCGTCCTCCAGGAGGTCGTCGACAGCGCCCGCACGCTGACCGGCGCCCGCTACGGGATCATCACGAGCGTCGACGACGCCGGGCACGTCGAGGCGTTCGTCAACTCCGGCTTCACGCCGGAGCAGAAGGCCCAGATGGCCGCCTGGTCCGGGGGGCCACAGCTCTTCCAGCACTTCAGGAGTCTTCGGGCGCCGCTTCGGATAGCCGACCTGCGTTCCTACGTCCGGGCGCTTGGCCTCTCGTGGGACCTGATGCTCTCGAACACGTTGCAGGTCACGCCGATGCTCCATCGCGACGTGGACGTCGGAACCTTCTTCCTCGCCGAGAGGGACGGCGGACACGAATTCAGCAGTGCCGACGAAGAGGTTCTGGTGTTGCTCGCGTCCCAGGCGGCAACGGCGATTGCCAATGCCCGCGTGCACCGCGAGGAGCGTCGGGCTCGGGCCGACCTGGAGGCTCTCATCGAGACTTCACCGGTAGCCGTGGTCGTGTTCGACGGCGGCACCGGCGCGCCTACGTCACTCAACCGGGAGGCGCAGCGCATCGTCGAGGGGCTGCGCGTGCCGGGGCGCTCCGCGGAGGAACTGCTGGACCTGATCACCTGCCGGCGCGTCGACGGGCGTGCGGTCTCGCTGGGCGAGTTCCCGCTGGCGCAGCAGTTCACCAACGGCGAGACGGTTCGCGCGGAGGAGATGACGCTGTCGGTTCCCGACGGCCGGAGCGTCACCACACTCGTCAACTCGACGCCGATCCGTTCGCCGGATGGCGCAGTCGAGTCGGTCGTGGTCACCCTGCAGGACCTGGCGCCGCTGGAGGAGCTCGAGCGGCAGCGCGCCGAGTTCCTGGCGATGGTGAGCCACGAGCTCCGCACGCCGCTGAGCTCGATCAAAGGGTCGACGGCTGCCGTGCTGGGCTCGTCGCGGACGCCGGACTCGGCGGAGATGCTGCAGTTCTTCCGGGTCGTCGACGAGCAGGCGGACCGCATGTTCGCTCTGATCGGCGACCTGCTGGACCAGGGCCGCATCGAGGCCGGCGCGCTGTCGATCTCCCCCGAGCCGGCGGACGTGGCCGGCCTGATCGACGACGCCTGGAGGATGCTTCTTGGCGGTGGATGCAGGCACGCCCTGCGCGTGGACGTTCCCGACGACCTGCCGGCGGTGATGGTCGACCGAGGGCGAATCGTGCAGGTCCTGGGCAACCTGTTCTCGAACGCGGCGAGGCACTCCCCGGAGTCGTCCCCTATCCGGGTTGCCGCGGAGAGGGACGACGTGCACGTAGCGGTCTCGGTCTCCGATGAAGGCCGCGGCGTGCCCCCCGAGCTGCTTCCGCAACTGTTCCGCAAGCATGCCGGTGCGGTCGGCGGCGAGCGGCACGGGCTCGGGAGCTACGGTCTGGGTCTGGTCATCTGCAAGGGGCTGGTCGAGGCGCACGGGGGACGCATCTGGGCCGAGAGCGCAGGGGCGGGTCGCGGTACGCGATTCACCTTCACGGTGCCCGTCACCGAGGAGAGCGCCGGCGCCGCGTCCGACACCGCCCGGGGCCACCCCCGCGGTCCTCGGACGGGGCGGGACGACCCGCGCATCCTCGTGGTCGACGACGACCCGCAGACGCTGCGCCATGTGCGGGGCGCTCTCACGGAGGCGGGCTACGTCCCCATCGTGACGGGCGACCCGGAGGAGCTCGCGGGCCTGGTCCGCACGCACAAGCCTCGGTTGGTGCTGCTGGACGTGTTGCTGCCGGGGAAGAGTGGCATCGAGCTGATGAAGAGCGTTCCGGAGCTGGACGACCTGCCGGTCATCTTCATCTCCGCGTACGGCGGCGACGAGACGGTGGCCAGGACCCTGGACGCGGGAGCCGCCGACTACATCGTCAAGCCCTTCTCGCCGACGGAGCTGACGGCGCGGGTGCGGGCGGCGCTGCGCCGGCATGCCGAGCCGGCCCCGTTCCTGCTCGGGGAGTTGACCATTCACTACGAGCAGCGCCGGGTCACGGTCGGCGGGCGGCTTCTGGAGCTCACGGCCACCGAGTTCGAGATGCTCCGCGTGCTCTCGGTCAACGCGGGGCGGGTCGTGACGTACTATTCGCTGCTGCGCCAGGCGTGGGGCGGGCGGAATCGGGGCGGCGGCGACCCCAAGCAGGTGCACGCGATCGTCAGGCGGCTGCGGCGGAAGCTCGGCGACGACGCGGCCAGACCCTTCTACGTCCGCAACGTGCGCGGCGTCGGCTATCGGATGCCCGGCCCCGGCGACCTGTAAGGCGTCGCGGCCGCCGAGCGGGCGGCGCGTCACGCATCCGGCGCGCCTCCCGCGGGTGCCGAACGGCGAATGGCGCTGGGTGGACTGCCGGGTCACCAGCCGATCTGGGCGGAGAACCGGACCCCGACGCTCGGGCCGGACTGCGGGTCGTAGGTCTCGCGCATCGCTTCCACGCGCAGGTCGGTGCCGGCCTCGGGCAGGGCGTACCCCGCCGCCAGCCGCAGGCGGGCCGGCTCTGCGCCGAGGGCGCCGCCGAGGGCCGCGCCGGGGTGGAGCCCCGGGTCCGGTTGCGGCCCCCACAGGGCGTGCATCCGACTGGCCGCCGCCCCCCACTCGGGCTCGACCGACACCCATGCGCCGCGGCGCGTCACGCCCGGGCCCGCCCGCAACGCCAGGCTCGCTCCCCATTCCTCGAAGCCCTGTGCCTGGTGCGCCAGCAGGTAGCGCCCCGACGCGCTCAGCTCGAGTCCCAGCCCGACGTGCGCCAGGGCGATGCCGCCGCCCACCTCCGAGCCGAATCCGTCCACGTCGCTCCCGCCGTCCCAGCGGCCGCCCACCTCCAGCCGGGGACGCACCCGCGCCGCCGTCGACGGCGCCCACTCCGATTCCCACTCCGGCAGCATCCGCGCCCTGGTGGCCGTGGCCTGCGCTTCCGGCAGGTCCAGGTGGGCGTCCGACGCCACGGCCACGTGGAAGACGTCCGCCTTCACCGCCAGGCCGCCGCCCGCCGTCACTTCCTGCCGCACGCCGCCGGCCGCAATCTGCATCGCGAGGCCCGTGTCGACCGTCCCGAAGGTGTCCATCACCTGCAACGTGCCCCGCCCGGCGCCGCCGGAGCCCCACACCTGGAGGCCGGCGCGCGGCGTCCACTGGAGGTAGGGCTGCGCGCTCGTCAGGTCGCCGTCGACGGCCGCCGGCACGGCGTTCGCCTGCCCGCCGAGCGTGTAGCCGAGCTTGCCGCGGCTGTGCGACGCGGCGACGCCCACCAGCAGGCGGGACCCGACGCGGGTGTCGATGCCCAGGTGCACGGTGAACTGGTCCCCGCGCGCCTGCGCGCCGGGCGTCGCCTGCACGGCGGTCCGGGTCGTGGCGGCGCGGCCCCAAGACCACCCAGCCGGCCGGGGTTCCGGTCTCCGGGTCGTCGCGTTGTGCGACGGGTGTGCGTGCCGCTACGTCAAACTCTCACTGCCGCTCGCGCGCTTCCACGCCGGCGTCCGCCTTGAGCGCCAAGCCGTTCGTCAGTGCCTGCCGCGCGCTGCCGGCGAACAGCCGCAACCCGAGCGGGTCTCGACCATACCGACCGATCACTAGCGCTCGGCGCGCATGGGCGGGGCTGGCGGTCGGCGGCGAGGCTGGCGGTCGGTGGCGTCAACGCCATGACGTGCACCGCCCCATCGGATCCGCGTCATCGCGGCGACGCCTTCGCCACGAGTCTCAACCCTTCGATTCGGATCCGGTGGCCGTGTCAAATCATTGACGACCCGACCGCGACGGCGTACCCCCGGAGCGAATTGCGGATCGGGCGTTCGCGGTCCAGTGGGCCGAGCGGCAGACCCGTCGCAGTAGGCGCCTCGCAAGGTCCCCGAGGCCGCGCACGCGTCTCGTCGCCGTGTACACTCTCTCGATGGCAACGCCGCACGCACCCGCCGGCGCGCTGCGGGTCGACGACCGCGGGGCCGCCGATCTGCGCGAGACCCGCATCACGCCCCACTACAACGTGCACGCGGAGGGGTCGGTCCTGATCGAGGCCGGCCGCACCCGCGTGATCTGCACGGCGAGCGTCGAGGATCGCGTGCCCCCGTTCCTGCGCGGCAAGGGGTCGGGCTGGGTGACGGGGGAGTACGGCATGCTGCCGCGGTCGACGTCGACGCGCTCCACGCGGGAATCGTCGGCGGGGCGGGTCGGCGGCCGCACGCAGGAGATCCAGCGCCTCATCGGCCGCTCGCTGCGCGCCGTGACGCGCCTGAAGGACCTGGGCGAGCGGACGGTCTGGGTCGACTGCGACGTCATCCAGGCCGACGGCGGCACCCGCA
>JAPOYG010000621.1 GCA_026706755.1 Acidobacteriota bacterium | reverse complement strand
CCTTCCTTGCTCGCGAAGTCGATCTCCCTCGTCTGCAACGGCACCTCCCGCGTTGGAGCCCGGTTTCGAGTGTCCGGGCCGACGGCCGTAGAGACTATCAGGCCGCACGCCGCGGGAGGCCCGAATCCTTGTAATTGTTGTGTAATTCCGCTCGATCCGCGGGCGGAGAGCGCCCGGACGGACGTCGGCTTCAGGTGGGACGGGAGGGCGCGCCCGCCCATCCCGCGGCCGCCGCTTCGTTCAACTCCTCGACGGAGCGCGTTGGCGTTGCCGGTCTCGCCAGCAGTCCGAAGATGGTCGTCACCGACCGTCCTTGCTTCGCCCGCACCTGCATCCGCCCGTCCGGCAAGAGATGGACGTCGACCCGGTCGCCAGGTCGCACGCCGAGATGCTCCAGCACCTTCTTGTGCAGGGTGACCTGACCCTTGGCCGTTACCGTCAACGTGATGCGCATGTTCCGCCTTCGTTCCATGGCGGGGGACGTCGCGGCCGACGCGACATGAAGGGCGCCCGGGAATCCGTTCGCGAGGACCAAACGATCCATCATAGTCCCGTCGCTGACCGCGCGGGCGGCACACCGGCGGAGCCGTGCGGCGACGCTGGGCAGGGCCGGCGCACGCTCGAAGGGTCCGACCCAATGACCAGAGGCAGCAATCCTCTCGTTCGCATCACGTGCGTGGCGGCCGGCTCGCTGCTCGTGTTGACCGGCGCGGGGTGGCTGTCGTGGCAGAGCCCGGCGGTGCAGGACACGGTCTACTGCTGGATGGTGGAGAACCTGATCTCTGCCGACCGCGGAACACGACCGGCCGACGTGGTGGTGGTTGCGGCGACGGCAGAGACGACACCGGAGCGCACCTCGTGCGACGCGGCGGACGATCCGGCCGTGTGGGTGGATCCCGTGGACCCGTCGAACAGCTTGATCGTCGGGGCCAACAAGCGTGAGAGCTTGAGCGTGTTCCGGCTGGACGGCCAGCGGATCTCGGAACGGCAGACCGGCGGCTCCAACAACGTGGACATCCGCGACGGCATTACCGTCCGCGGCCGGGACCGCATCATCGTCGGGGCCACCAGCCCGCGCGGGTCGCGCATCGATCTGTTCGAGCTCGACGCCGCGTCGGGTCGGCTGCTCGACATTGCGGAAACGGAAGTCAGCACGACACCCGAGGTGGAGACCTCCGGCTTCTGCTTCTACCGCAGCCCCCGGAGCGGCTACCTCTTCGCCATCTCGACGGACCAGTCGGGCCTCATCGAGCAGTGGCGGCTGTCCGACTACGGTGGGGGCCGCCTCCGGGCCCGGTTGGTTCGCCAGTTGCGGGTCGGCTCGGAGCAGGAAGGCTGCGTAGCCGACGACGCCAACGGCCTGCTGTTCGTCGCCGAGGAGAACGTCGGCATCTGGCGCTTCGGCGCGGAGCCCGGTACGGGTACGGCGGGCACGCTCATCGCCCGCACCGGGCTGGAAGAGGGGGCCGGCCGCATGCAGGCGGACGTGGAAGGGCTGGCCCTGTACGCACCGCCGCACGGCGGACCCGACGACGGATTCCTGGTTGCGTCGAGTCAGGGCAACAACACGTACGTCGTCTACGATCGGGCGGCGCCCCACGCATACCGAGGCACGTTCCAGGTGACGTTCGACGGCGGCGCGGTCGCCAACACGGACGGCATCGACCTGGTCGCCATGCCCCTGGGCCCCGAATACCCAGCCGGATTGCTCGTGATTCAGGACGGTTTCATCAGCAAGCCGGGCAGACCGAGGCAGAATCAGAACTTCAAGCTGGTGTCGTGGGAAGCCGTCGCGAGCGCGCTGGCCCTGGAGACTCCTTGACATGAACACGACCCGCCTCCGGACACGCCTCCGGTTCCTCCTCGCGGGAGCGCTGACCGCGGTTGCGGTCGCCCTTCCTGCCGCGCAGACGTTCGACGGCGAGGCGGACCCCCAGCCTGCTGCGGCCGACCTCGCCGTCGTCGGTGGTCTGCTGATCGACGGGCACGAGGGGCCGCCGCTGGCGGGTGCCGTCGTGCTGGTCGAGGGCAACCGCATCGTCGCCGTCGGGAGCCGGGACGAGCTGACGGTGCCGGACGGCGCCGAGGTGATCGACGCCCGGGGCATGACGATCCTGCCCGGCCTCATCGACGCCCACGTGCACCTCGACATCCTCGGGCATTCCGACTACCAGCACTGGCACGGCCGGTATCGGGACGGCCGCTACGCCGAGATCATGGCGATCTCGACCCGGCAGCTCCTCCTGAGCGGCGTCACCACGGTGGTCGACCTGGCCGGGCAGCCGGCCGCGCTCGGGCAGATCCAGGACCGCATCGAGAGCGGCGATCTGCCGGGGCCTCGCGTGGTCGCCAGCATGGGCTGGATCACGAACTGGACCGACGAGCAGGTGGCTCGGCATCATCGGCGGTCGCACACCGTCAACGTGCGGACCGTCGAAGAAGCGCGCGCCGCGGCCCGCACCGCCATCGCGCAGGGAGCCGGCATCATCAAGGTTCACACGGGGCTGACCGAGAGCCAGATGCGTGCCATCCGAGAGGAGGCCGACGCCGCGGGCATTCGAATCACGGGCCACGTAGGAACCCGCGACGATCTGCTCATGCGCATCCGGACGGGCCAGGACGGCATCGAGCACCTGTCGCTCGGCACGGGTTCCGGTCCCACCGTCGCGCCCGAGGTGCTCCAGGGCCTGGTGGACCAGGGGACGTATGTCATCCCCACCATGATCCAGACGGTGATCCAGGGCCGCGCGGTCGAGTGGCCGGACTGGCGGGACAACCCGCGGGCCCGCGCCGGGACGCCGCCCGCGATCTGGGCCGACATCCGGCGCAGCATCGAGCACCCGCGCCGGTTCGGCTACTTCGGCGGCAGCCTGCGGGTGCAGCGCATCGCCGGGATGAGCGCGAAGCTGCGCCAGCTCCGGGACGCCGGCGTCCGGGTGCTCGTCGGCACCGACAGCGGCACGCCGCTCAACTTCCACACCGACGCCCTCTGGCAGGAGATGGACCTGATGGTGTCGTACGGCTTCGCGCCGCTCGAGGTGCTCGCCATGGCTACCCGGCGCAACGCCGAATACCTGGGCCGCGGCGCCGAGCTGGGCACGGTCACCCGGGGCAAGCTCGCGGACCTGATCGTGGTCGACGGCAACCCACTGCTGAGCATGCGGGACCTGCGGAACGTGGTCACCGTGGTGAAGGACGGCCGGGTCTACACGCCGTGAACGGGTCACGACCATGAAGACACGCAGGCTCGCGATGGCCGCGTCGGCCCTGGCCACCCTGACCCTGGCCGCCGGCACTGCGGCGCAGGCCCCGGCCTACTACGAAGTCGCCCTGCACGCCGCCGACGTCATGGTGCCGATGCGCGACGGCGTCCGCCTCGCCACCGACGTCTACCGGCCGGCTCGAGGCGGCGTCCCCGTCGAGAGCCCGCTCCCGGTCCTGCTGCAGCGCACCCCGTACGGCAAGGAGGGGCGCGGGCTCGTCGAGCGCGCGGCGTACTTCGTCCGTCACGGCTACGTCGTCGTACTGCAGGACACGCGGGGCCGCTACGAGTCCGAGGGCACGTTCTCCAAGTACCACGACTTCGACGCGACGGACGGCTACGACACCGTCGGGTGGATCGCCGCGCTCCCCTACACGGCCGGCGACGTGGGCATGTTCGGCACCTCCTACGGCGCCCACACCCAGGCCGACGCGGCCAAGATGAACCCGCCGCATCTCGGGCCCCTGCTCCTCAACCAGGGAGGAATCTCCGACCCCTGGCTGCACAAGGTGCGCAACCACGGCGCGTTCGAGCTGGGGCAGCAGCTCGGCTGGGCCTTCGGCCAGCTCCGCCTGTCGCCCGACCCGGTCGTGCGCGCCGCCTTCGAGGCCGAGCAGGTGGCCGACTGGTTCGCCGCCATGCCCCTCCGGCGCGGCCTCAGCCCGCTGGCGGCGGCGCCCGAGTTCGAGGACTACGTGCTCGAGCAGCTCACCCGGGGCGACCACGACCGGCCGGACGCCGACGTCCGGCACTGGACGCGCCTCGGCGTGAACTGGAGCGCCTACTACGGACGCACGGCCGACGTCCCCATGCTGCACGTCGCCGGCTGGTACGACCCCTACGTTGGCAGCATGTTCGAGAACTTCGTCGGGCTGACGCGGGCCAGGACCTCGCCCATCCATCTGCTGGTCGGCCCCTGGACCCACGGCGCCAACACGCGGTCGTACGCCGGCGACGTCGAGTTCGGATCCGACGCGGCGATTCCCGACTTCGCGACCGGGTTTCACCGGCAGTGGTTCGACCGCCACCTGAAGCAGGTCCCCACCGAGGTGGACGACTGGCCGCCGATCCGCCTCTTCGTCATGGGGACCGGCGACGGCCGCCGCGACGCCGCCGGCCGGCTCCAGCACGGCGGCTACTGGCGGGACGCCCCGGCCTGGCCCCTGCCGGAGGCCGAGCCCACGCCGTACTACTTCCACGCCGACGGCACCCTGAGCCCGCACGAGCCCGCCGACGCGCCGCCGACCGTCTACACCTATGACCCCGAGCACCCCGTGCCGACCATCGGCGGGTCGTTCTCGGGTGTCCTGAAGCGCGGCGCCTACGACCAGCGCGAGCGGGAGTTCCGGCGCCTCGGGGGCGGTTCGGAGAACGGCTTCTACGGCTCGCGCCCTCCGTACCTGCCGCTCAAGGCGCGGCCCGACGTGGTGGTCTTCCAGACCGGGCCCCTCGAGGCCCCGGTCGAGGTCGTCGGCCCCATCCGCGTCGTCCTGTACGCGTCGTCGACCGCCGTCGACACCGACTTCACGGTGAAGCTCGTCGACGTCTACCCCCCGAGCGAGGACTTCCCGACCGGGTTCGAGATGAACCTCACCGACGGCATCCTCAGGGCGCGCTACCGGAACGACCCGAGCCGGCCCGAGATGATGACGCCGGGGGAGGTGTACGGGCTCACCATCGAGCCCCATCCCACCGCGAACCGCTTCAAGGCCGGGCACCGCATCCGCATCGACGTCTCGAGCAGCAACTTCCCGCGCTTCGACGTCAACCCCAACACCGGGGAGCCGCTCGGAATGCACCGGCGCACGGTGCCCGCGGACAACTCCATCCACCACGAGGCGGCCTACCCGTCCCACGTTGTGCTGCCCCTGGTGGCGGTGCCTCCGGAGTAGCTCGCGGCGCGGGACCTGCCCGTGATCGGGCCTTGACGTCGACCGGGCACGCTACGAGAATCGGCTCCGACGACGGCTACGGCGAGGAGCTGACCATGATTGCTGGAAGGCCGCCATCGACGCCTGCGGATGCCGATGCCGCTCCAACGACGGCTTCGGCGAGGAACTGACGATGAAGATGCGCACCGCCCCCGCGCCGCTCGGGGTACTCGTTGCCGCTCTCGTGCTCACGGTCACCGGGACCGCGGGGGCCCAGCCGGACGCGACCGGCGATCCGGCGCGCACACCGGGCGGCATGCCGGACTTGCAAGGAGTGTGGCACTTCAACACCACCACCCCCCTCCAGCGTCCCGAACGGCTGGGCGACCAGACCCACTACACGGAGGAGGAGCATGCGGCCCTGGCCGCGCGCACGGCTGCGTTCCGTCCGTGGGACCAGCCGCCTCCCGAGGGCAGCGTCGGCTCCTACAACCAGTTCTGGTGGGACCACGGCGGGCCGGTAGCCGACCGGCGGACGTCGCTGATCGTGGATCCGGAGGACGGCCGCCTGCCCCCGCTGACGCCTGGCGCCATCCGGCAGGTGGGCTCGGTCGAGCGTCACGTGCCCGGTACCCTGCCCGTCCGCTACCGCATCGGCGGCCTCAGCGCCGACGGGCCGGAGGAGCGCGGCCTCGCCGCGCGGTGCCTGGTGGGCTACAACGTCGGGCCGCCCCTGTTGCCCGGCGGCTACAACAACAACCTCCAGATCTTCCAGGCGGAGGACCACGTGGTGGTCCTCACCGAGATGGTGCACGACGCCCGGATCGTGCCGCTCGACGGCCGGCCGCACGCACCCGAGGCGGTGCGCCTCTGGAACGGGGACCCCCGCGGGCACTGGGACGGCGACACGCTGGTCGTCGAGTCCACCAACTTCAGCGCCAAGCGCGCCAGCTTCGAGCCGGGGGCGACCGTGGCATTCGGCACGGGCGCCACGCTGCGCCTCGTCGAGCGCTTCACCCGGCTGGACGACGACACGCTGCTCTACACGTACACCGTCGACGACCCCGCGACCTTCACGGCGCCGTTCACCGCCACCATCCCGCTGACCCGCAGTCCGGACCCCATCTTCGAGTACGCGTGTCACGAGGGAAACTACGGCATGGCGAACATGCTGCGGGCCGGGCGGGCCGAAGACGCGGCGGCGGTTGCGGCGAGAGCGCGCTGACCGGGGGAACCGCGGTGCGCTGGCTGGTGCTGACAGGCGGGGCGGTCCTGCTGCTCTATGGTGCCTTCCTCCTCCTGACGCAGCTTGGCAACCGCTCGGTGACGCGCGAGCTGCGCGCCCTGCCGCAAGGCGAACGTGCAGATCGGGTGATGCTGCTGACCCTGCCGAGCGGCCGCACCATACCGGTCAACTACCTGCGGGAAGCGGACGTCGTCTACGCCGGAGCGGACGGCCGGTGGTGGCGGGAGTTGCGGGGCGACGGGGCGCCGGTCGCACTCGAGATCCGTGGCGAGGCGCTCGGCGGCCACGCCCGGGCGATCGAGAACGACCCCGCGCGCACGCACGACGTCTTCGCGCGACTGCGACCGACCGTTCCCTCGTGGTTGCCCGACTGGCTGAACGGCGTGCTCGTCGAGATCCGACTCGACGTCGAGTCAGCCGCAGGGGAACGCGAGCGCCTCGGCCCACGCGCGTGAGCCCGTTCGACCCGGTGGGTCTCTTCGCGCCTCACAACGGCCACTGAATGGCCCAACGTCATCCGGCCGAGGAACTTGGCGGTGCGGTCCCCCGCCTCGCTCTCGACTATTCTCAGAATGGCGGCTTCCAGAGGGCGGCAAGGTCGAGCGAGAACCCCGGCAGGACCGTTTCACCCGTGACGAAGTCCGGTTCGGAGCGCTGTTCGAGGCTGCCGTCGGCACGGTAGATGGCGACCTGGCGCCGAGCGGGATCGATGAGCCAGCCCAGGCGGGCCCCGTTGGCGCGGTACTCCTCCATCTTTCGCCGGGCGGCGGCACGAGAGTCGGACGGCGAGAGCAGCTCGACGACGAAGTCGGGGCACAGCGGCAGGAAGCGCTCCTTGTCCTCGGAAGAGAGCCGCGCAAGCCGGTTGCGGGGAACCCAGGCGGCATCCGGCGCACGTACCGCGCCGTTGGGCAGCTCGAAGCCGGTCGAGGAATCGAAGGCGACGCCGGTCCCATCCTCTTCGGCCCAGCGATACAGCGCGGCCGACAGGAAGAGCCCGCGCGCTCCCGTCTCCCCGCCGGCGGGTGTCATTACCGTGATGCTCCCTTCCGCGTTACGCTCGATCCGCACGTCGCGATTCAGTTGGCAGAACTGGAAGAACTGCTCCCGGTTCATGTCGATGACGGGGTGCATGTGGAGCTCCAGGGACGCGGGGCCGGGCCGCTGATGGAGGAGCGCCATGGCCTCAAGGCTATCGCACGGGCCTCGCGGGAATCAACGGAGCCGGACCGCCGCGGCGCTGTGCCCCGACGGGACCGGGTACTCGGCACGCGACACCGACGCCATCGATCGGCATATGTTGGGCGGCTTCCTGTACCGGCCGGAGGAAGACGGAGCGGTGCCGCGGCTGGTGGTGGAGCGGTGGTCCCGCGTCCTGGTCTGTCACCGGTACGAAGTCACACCGCGAGGCTGGACGTTCTTGGACCGGCGGGACACGCTGTCCGGCGCCGCCTCACCCCTTTCGGGCGGGCGCACGTGCTTCGGCTGGTACACGCCCAGGCGGCCACCCCCTGGCAGCGGCACCTGCGTCAGCAGACCCCATCCTTCGTCCCTGACGTCGCTCGTCTCGACATCCCGCCGCCTCAGCTCCTCCCGGAAGGCCTCGATGTCGTCACACATCAGGTAGAACCCGTGCCCATCGTTCGTCTCCGACGGGTGCAGCGCCAACTCCGCGGGCGGCAGCCCGAAGATCAGCCAGCCGTGGCCGACGTCGACGTGGGGCAGGCCGAGCACGTCCCGGACGAACGCGCGGTCCGCCTCCGCATCCTTGCTGAAGATGATCGAGTGGGCGCCTGTGATGTTGGTCCCCATCAGGGAGTCCTCTCCACCTGAAAGTCGAGGACGTCGAGCGCTTCCTCGTTGAGCTCGTCAGCGTGCGTGTCGATGATGCCCCTATCGCGCTCGTCCAGCGCCGCTCGCGGGCGGGGGGCGAAACCCCGCTGCAGGAGCCGCTCGATGACCTGGGACTGGTTCTCTCCGCTCCGTGCGATGGCGTCGTCGGCGGCAACGACATCCCGGTCGAGGGAGACAAAGGTCTTGGACTTCATGGCACGATCGTACCCCACGCGCTCGTGCGGGCGAGTGGGGACGGCAAGGCACGGGTCCGGATGGTGCAGACGACCGGCGGTCCGCTCCGGGCCGACTTCCAGAACGCCGTCACGCAGGCGATCGTCGAAAATGACTGATGCGCTATGCTTCGTTTCGGGTCCGGTCGATCCTCGAGCCAAGGAGTGGTTATGCGTACCAACAGTACACGTGACGGAGCCCGCCTCGTGTTCCGGTTGTCGTCGATGCTCGTCCTCGTCTCCCTGCTCGCGGTTGCCCCGACCGGAGCCCAGGTGCCCGCCGGGGCGCCGGACGACGTGGGGTTGTCCGCGAAGCGTCTCGAGCGGATCGGTGGGGTGATCGAGCGCGCCATCGATACGAAGCAGATCTCGGGCGCCGTCACCGTCGTCGCGCGGCACGGACGTGTCGCCCACTTCGAAGCGCACGGCCTGATGGACATCGAGGCGAACGCCCCGATGCGGAAGGACACCATCTTCCCGATCGCCTCGATGACGAAGCCGGT
>JAPOYG010000480.1:2773-8982 GCA_026706755.1 Acidobacteriota bacterium | reverse complement strand
GGTCGTCGACGAGCTCGGTGTCGGGGAACTGCGCGTACCAGCCGAACCAGAAGGCGCGCTGGGCGGCGATGCGCGCCCGCCGGACCTCCGGGTCGCCGTCGAGCACGAGGGCGGCCTCGGTGATCCGCCATGCGCGCCCCGCCTCGTCGGCCACCCGTTCGCCGTCGAGGTGCCGCACGAAGCGCACGTCCCCGGCGTCGTAGACGCGGTTGGCGCCCCTCGGGCTCGTGACGATCACCAGGTTGCGGCCGGCGAACGCGTGGTGCAGCACGCGCTCCCGGGCGAGACGCCGCGCAGCTACGGCCAGCGGACGCAGGCGGTCGTCCGCCGCGGGGTCGGCGAGGCGCAGGACCAGCACCTCCTCCTTGTTCGCCAGGCGGCGGTCGACGTTGGAGACGCGGAACATCAACTCGTCCGTCCCGAAGTAGGTTCGGTAGGCGGCGCCCTCCGAGTAGTCGCGGCGATGGCCGGTGTCGAGCGACAGGACGGTCGTCTCCGGGTGGCGCCGCCGCCACTCGCCCCACGTGGTCGTGACCACCGCGCGGGGGGTCAGCCGCAATCCGCTGCCGGCCAGCGCGCCGACCACCGGCACCCCCTCGAACGTGTTCCACAGGCTGCGCGTCTCGGCATCGAACATCAGCTTGTTCGAGCGATAGAGGAGCCCGCTGGTGCCGAAGGTCAGGTGCCGGCCGTCCACGACGCTCTCGAAGGGGATCACGGTGCCGCACAGCGTGCAGTAGACGACGGTCAGCTCCACGCCGCCCACCCGGTCGAGGGCCATCTCGTGCCAGGCGAGGATGCGCTTGGGATAGGCGCGGGCTTCGCCGCCGAAGGCGACGCCGAACACGACGTGGTCGTCGGCCAGGTAGTCGGCGGCGCCGGCCTCGAGGTGGGCGGGATACTCCAGCGGCGGGATCCCGTTCACGGCCACGCCTCCCCATTCGATCTCGTCGAGCCGGATGTCGGACCGTACCCCGCGGGGGAAGAAGTCGGCGAAGCGCGGATCGATCTGCGCGTACCACTGCCCCTTGAAGTAGCCGTAATCCGGGTGGGGGTCGTAGGGCTGATCCCAGATCCAGTCGTGCCAGCGCGCCAGGTCGGGGCCGAAGCGTTGACCCGTCTGCGCGCCGAGGAAGCTCACCATCCGGAAGAAGCGCAGGAAGCGCTGGCTCGGCGGGCGGACCAGCCAGGCGACGTCCCAGAGGATGCCGGCGTAGCCGTCCCGCCAGCGCGCGGCGATCTGCCTGAGCGCCAGCTCGGCCTGTGCGTCGTCGGCGGTGCCGGCCTCCAGGAAGCGGCGGATGTCGGGATGCCCGCCCCGGTCGGGCGGCTGGGCGAGCGCGGGTCCGGCCGGAACGGTGGCCAGAACGCCGGCCAGCACGACGACGCCGACGCCGGCGAGTGACGGCGCGGGTGCCCTTCTCGTCATGGGGCAGTCTACCCCTGCGGCGGGTCGCGGGCCCGCAGAGTTGCCGGAGCCGGTTACGCCGGCGGTGCCGCGGTGGATGCGGCCCGCACGCGCACCTCGACGTGGAGCCGCGAGGTCGCATGGCCGCGGAAGGTACCGGTGATGGGAGCGGCGTCCCCCGGCTCGGGGGCCGCGGCCACCGTCACGTGCCGATCCGCCACCGCCACGCCGTAGCTGGGATCGTACGCCCGCCAGCCGCCGCCGACGAGGTAGACCTCCGCCCAGGCGTGCAGGTCGTTGGGGCTTGCGCTGTCCGTGTGCGCGTATCCGCTGACGAAGCGTGCGGCGAGCCCCATCGTGCGGCAGCACTCGATGAACAGCACGGCGAGGTCGCGACAGGCCCCGCGCCGGCGCGCCACCGTCTCGTGCGGGGCCAGGGGCGGCCCGTCCTGGCGCCGCTCGAGCGAGAACCGCTCGTGCAGCCGCCGCGCCAGGTCGAGCGGGAAGGCGAGGGGGTTCCGCGACGACTCGCGGGCCACGTCCAGCGCCAGCTCCCGCACCGCCGGGTGCGCCACGTCGGGCGCCGATCGGCACGGGCGCAGCCGGTGCGCGAGGTCGGGGGCGTACGCGTACGGCAACGACCGGTCGGCGTCGACGGCCAGGAAGCGGAACGGGTCGGTGTTCGACGTCTCGACCGTGGCGTGCGTTCGCACGGTGAGCGTGGCCGTGAGGCCCTCGAACCAGGCGTGGGTCACCACGTTGCCGTCGAGGTCGAGGTTCTCGGCGCGCACCGCCGGCGCGGGCTCGAGGTCGAGTCCGAAATCGACGAGCCGCGCCGCCGCCCCCGCGCGCGGGTGGAGGCGGATGACGTGCGGTTCCAGGAAGACCGGGGCGTCGAAGGTGTAGGTCGTGCGGTGACGGATGGTGATGGTCACGGCGCGGGCGCGGTGGCCTTCGGGAGCGGCGCCTCGTAGATCTCGTCGAACGCCCGGTCGAACCACTCGCCGGGCGTCTCCTCGATCGCGCGGCGGACGCGCGCATCCCACCACTGGGACAGCCGCTCGAGGTCCTGCTTGTCGAAGCGGCGCTGCACGATGCGGAACGAGCCGCGGCGGTAGAGAACGACGTCGATCGGGAAGTCGACGTCCGCGGCGCTGATCCTCGTGGAGTCGAACGACAGGCACGCCACCTTGAAGGCGTGGCGCATGGAGTCCTCGGACTTGAGCGCCCGGTCGAGGATCGGCTTGCCGTAGCCCGTCGAGCCGATGACGTGGTACGGCGTCAGGTTGCCCGTGTCCACCCAGTTCCCCTCCGGGTAGAGCAGGTACAGCTTCTGCTCGGGGTCGCGCGTCATCTGCCCGCCCACGAGCGCGTGGATGCTGAACGGCATGCCGCTCTCGGCGAGCGCCTCCTTGTCCTCCCGCGCCACGCGCCGCACCTGCGCCGCGAGCAGGTTGACGGCCTGGTACAGCCGCTCGAGAGGCGGGTCGTGATCGGCGAGCGCCTCCTCCAGGTAGGTGAGCGCCTTGTCCCGGACCGACCGCAGCCCGGACGTCATGACGAAGAAGGTGCCGCCCTCGGGTGGCGAATGGATGGAAACCTTGCGCTGGACGGTCTTCTCGCGCCCGGACGTGATGAGCGAGTCGGCGAGGCCGACGAGGCCCTCTTCCACGTTCATCGCGACGCAGTAGGTCATACGCGCCCTCCGGGCGCCGCCGGTGGCGCGAAGAAGGTGCGCGTGATCTCGTCGCCGATGTCGTTGAGGCGGTCCTGGAGGGAATCCAGGAACCCGTGCAGACCGGCGCGGATCACGTCGGCAACGTCAGTATAGTCGAGCTCCGCCACCAGCCGCCCCAGCGAGCGCTCCGCCGGGTTGGCGAAGCGGCGCACCGGCGTCCCGGTGACGGCGTGCAGCGAGCTCTGGGCGGCGGTCGTGCAGTGGTGCACGGAGCGCGGGAACTCCCGGTCGAGCAGCAGGAAGCCGGCGACCGCGGCGGCATGGATGCGTCCGTGGGCGCGGCGGTAGGCCTCCATGGCGCTGGCCGAGCGGAGCAGCGCCCCCCACTGCAGGTCGTCGATCGGGGCGCCGACGTCGGTCGCGGACGGCAGCAGCAGGTAGTACTTCAGGTCGAGGATGCGCGTGGTCTGGTCGGCCCGCTCGATCTGGCGGCCCATCTCGCTGAAGTGCCATCCCTCGCCGTGCTCCATGGTCTCGTTCCGCGTGCCTTCGATGAGGTGGCTCGACCGGCGGATCTCCTGGAAGAAGGCGTGCGCGTTGGCCAGCGCGCGGTCGCGCGCCCCCGGAGCGCTCAGGAAGAGGTAGAAGCGGTTGACCTCCTCCCACATCTCCGACGAGAGGGCCTCGCGGACGGATCGCGCGTTCTCGCGAGCCCGGGCGACGCACGAGACGATGGAGTTGGGGTTGAGGTGGTCGAAGGCCAGGAACCGGATGACGTTCGTGCGGGACGACCGGTCGTAGCGGGACCGGAACGCCGCATCGTCGCCGCTCACCTGCACCATCGGGTCCCACTGCTCGGCCGCCTGCTCGGGCAGGTCGAGGCGCAACTGGTTGTTGACGCCGACGACGCGCGCCACGTTCTCCGCCCGCTCGATGTAGCGGCTCATCCAGTAGATCGAGTCGGCGACGCGGCTCAGCATGGGTCGCGGCTCACGCCGGCGGCGGCGCGAGCACCCAGGTGTCCTTGCTCCCGCCGCCCTGGGAGGAGTTGACCACCAGGGTTCCCTTCCGCAGGGCCACCCGGGTCAGGCCGCCCGGCAGGACGTAGACCTCCCGCCCGCAGAGGATGTAGGGCCTCAGATCGACGTGCCGCCCTTCGAAGCGCCGGTCCACGCGGGTGGGCACGCGCGAGAGCGCGAGGGTCGGCTGGGCGATGTAGTTGCGCGGCGCCGCCTCGATGCGGGCCGCGAACTCGCTGCGCTGGGCCTCGGTGGACTCCGGCCCCACCAGCATGCCGTACCCGCCCGCCTCGTTGGCCGACTTGACCACCAGCTCCGGCAGGTGGTCGAGGACGTAGCGGCGATCCGCGTCCCGCCAGCAGAGCCAGGTGGGAACGTTGGGGAGGATCGCGTCCTGATCCAGGTAGTAGCGGATCATGTCGGGCACGTACGCGTAGACGACCTTGTCGTCGGCAACGCCGGTGCCGGGCGCGTTGACCAGCGCGACACGCCCGCGCTGGTACAGCTCCATGATGCCCGGCACGCCGAGCAGCGAGTCCGCGCGGAAGCAGGTCGGGTCGAGGAAGTCGTCGTCGATCCGGCGGTAGAGGACGTCGACCGGCTTGAGCCCCCGCGTCGTGCGCATCTGCAGCCGGTCGTTGGCCACCACGAGGTCGCGCCCCTCGACCAGCTCGACGCCCATCTGCTGGGCCAGGAAGGAGTGCTCGAAGTAGGCGGAGTTGAAGACGCCCGGGGTGAGCACGGCGACGGCGGGCCGGGCCGCCGCCTGCGGCGCCACCTCCTCGAGCATCGTCAGCAGGCGGCTCGGATAGTCGTTCACGGGCCGGACGCCCAGCCCCTCGAAGACGGCGGGGAAGGTCTCCTGCATGACGGCGCGGTTCTCGAGCACGTAGGAGACGCCCGACGGGCACCGCAGGTTGTCCTCCAGCACGTAGACCGTTCCGTCCCCGTGGCGCACCAGGTCGGTGCCCGTGATGTGGCACCAGACGCCGCCGGGCGGATCGAGCCCGACGCATTGCGGCCGGAAGCCCTGGGACGAGTCGATGACGTCGCTCGGCACGACGCCGTCGCGCACGATCCGCCGGTCGTGGTAGACGTCGTCGAGGAAGAGGTTCAGCGCCTGGATGCGCTGCTTCAGGCCCCGCTCGATCGGGTCCCACGCGGCGCCCGGCACGATCCGCGGCACGATGTCGAACGGGAAGATCCGCTCCGTGCCCTGATCGTCCCCGTAGACGGTGAACGTGATGCCGGTGTTCAGCAGGGCCCGTTCCGCCGCCTGGTGCCGCCGGACGAGCTCGCCGTCGGGCAGGGCCTCGATGCGCTCCACCAGCAGGCGCGCCTCGGGACGCGGTGTCCCGTCCGGCCGGAACATCTCGTCGTACAGGCCCTCGGTGTCGTAGCCGTCGAACGTCATCGCCGGTCGCCGCCATCCATCGTCATCGCCACGCAGGGCCACGGCGCCCGGGCCGGGCGCGGCTCCCGTCCGCCGCCCGGTCGGCTCAGCGCGTCCGCGGGCGATCGTCGGGGTCGCAGAGGTCGCCGAGCTTGCCCGAGCCCCCGCAGTAGCTTGCGTCCTGGAGCTGCACCGGAATGCCGTCCGGGTCGCTGAACATCAGCTCCTCGGCCGGCGGGTCGGAGTCGGCGCGCATCCGGACGCGGGCCTCGATGCCGTGCTCGGCGAGGCGCGCCACGACGTCGGCGGCGTCGAAGTTCTCCATGCCGAGGCAGTAGTGGTTGATGTGCGGCCGGTCGCCCTGCGAGAACGCGATGAACTGCGGACCCTCGCCGATGCCGAGCACGGGGACCGCCGCCGCGTTCCAGTCGCGCTCGGTGCCCTGCGTGGTGACGAGCGGCAGGCCGAGCACGCGCTGGTAGAACTCGACCGAGCGCTGCACGTCGGCGACGGTGAGCGTGACGTGGTTCATCGTGGTCACCGGAATCGGAGCGGCGGACGGCTGCGCGGTCGCGGCGCCGGAGGCAGCGCCGGACGTGGAGCGCGAGGCGACGACCAGCGCCGACAGGGCGATCACCAGCTCGCGGCGCGTCATGCGTCCGCCCTCGAACCGCTTGACGAGCTGCTCTATGGCTGCACTCACTGTTTCCC
>JAPOYG010000480.1:0-2577 GCA_026706755.1 Acidobacteriota bacterium | reverse complement strand
CGCGGGCCGGCCGGGAGGCAGGCGGGTCGGTTCCGGCGCCCAGCGTCGCGGGCCGGCGCCGCGCCGCGCGTCGTGGACGCGGTCCGTGGGGCGCGGCCTACTCGCCGGCGCCCAGTTGCCGGAGCAGTTCCACCGTGCTGTGATTGGGAGTTCGCCCTCGCCCGCGCTGGGCCAGCGCCAGCGGCGTCTGCCCCACCCGGTTCGCGGCATCGACACGAGCGCCCTGTGCCACCAGGAACCCGACGACGCGGTCGTGCCCGGCGCGGGCCGCCCCGTGGAGCGCGGTGTTGCCCTCGCCGTTCGCGGCGTTGACGTCGATCCCCTGCGCCGCCGCGAGCCGGACCGCGGCGAGCATCGCGGCCTCGCGGGCGGCCGGATCGGGCTCGCGCCGCGTGCTCAGGACAGGCGCGCTCTCCGCGATGCGGCCCAGCCGATCGACCGAGATCAGCGGATCCCGCCCCCCGAGGCCGGCGGCGGCCATGAGCGCCGTCGTTCGGCCTTCGCGCACCTGCACGCGCTCGTCCCGGATCGAGAGCGACCCCGGCCAGTACGTCGGATGGTGCGCCACGAGCGGGTCGGCGCCGCGCGCGAGGAGCAGCCGCATGATGTCCGGCGCGTTGAAGCGCGCCGCGAGCCAGAAGGGAGTCGCGCCGACGTAGGACGGGTGCAGGTAGAAGTCGACTGCGTCGCGGCGGACGGGCGTGGAGCTGCGCACCGCCGCGCCGGGATCGGCCCCGTGATCGAGGAGCGCCCCGACGAGCTCCGCGTCCTTGTGCAGGATGGCGGCGTGAAGCGCCGTGTAGCCGGCGTCGGCCGCGTTCGGGTCGGCGCCCCGCTCGAGCAGGAACGCCGCCACGTCGCCGTGCCCGCTGTGCGCCGCGACGACCGTCGCGCTCGTGCCGTAGGGCGGCTGGTCGTCCACGTCGGCGCCGGCCGCGACCAGGAGCTTCGCCGCGGCGAGGTCTCCCACCCGCGCCGCGAACAGGAGCGGGGTGTAGCCCCCTTGCGGGATCCCGGTGACGTACTCGGGATTCCAGGGCTCGGGCGTGGTCTTCACCATCTCCGTCCAGACGTCCGTCCGGGCATCGACGGCCGCGCCGTGCGCGAGCAGCGCCTCGACCACGCCCGGATGCCGCTGCGACACCGCCCACATCAGCGCCGTCTGGCTGCGCCCGGCAGTTGCGTCGGGGTCGGCGCCGGCATCGAGCAGCAGCTCCGCCACGTCCGCCGCGCCGACCCGCGCCGCCGTCATCAGGGGCGTCTCGCCGGAGAGCAGGGATACGTCGGGGTCGGCCCCCGCGTCGAGCAGCCGCCGCGCCATCGCCGCGCTGCCGTTCTCCGCCGCGGCCCAGAGCGGCGTCACCCCGAGGTCGTTGGCCGCGTTCAGGTCCGCCCCGGCGTCGATCAGCAGCCCGGCCAGCTCGCCCTCGTCCCAGTACGCGGCCCAGTGGAGCGCCGTCGCCCCGTCGCCCTGGCGCGCGGCGACGTCGGCGCCCTGCTCGACGAGGGCGCGCACGACGCCCCAGTCCGCCCGCTGGGCCGCGTCCGCCAGTGGCCGATCCGCGGCGGACGGGACGGACACGCTCGCCGCGACCAGCGCCGACAGGACTGCCCACCCTCGAACCAGCATCCTGGCCCCCCTTCCGTGCCCCGGCCCGCTCACACTTCCGGCAGCGTGTCGATGGGCAGCTTCGTCGTGCTGTTGCCGAGGCGGTCGAGCGGCATGTCGAGCTTGTCCATCAGCGTCATCAGGAGGTCGGCGTTCGATGTGTCGCTCGGGTACCGCAGGTGTCGGCCGCCCCGGAGCCTGCCGGCCCCGCCGCCGAGGACGACGAGCGGCAGGTCGCTGCCGAGGTGCCGCGTGCTGTTCGAGATGCCGGCGCCGTAGAGGATGGTCATGTTGTCGAGGAGCGACCCGTCGCCGTCCTCCGCCGCGCGGAGCCGGGCCAGGTAGTCGGCCGTGAGCCTGGCGTGGTAGGCGTTGATCTTCGACATGACGGCGATGCGCTCGGGATCGTCCTCGTGGTGCGAGAGCGGATGGTGCGCGTCGGGCACCCCGATCTGCGGATAGGAGCGGGTGCTCTGCTCGCGGCCCATCATGAACGTGACCACACGCGTCAGGTCGGCCTGGAGAGCCAGGAACTGCAGGTCGAGCATCAGGCCCAGGTGCTCCTCGAAGACGCGCGGCGGGGCGGACGGCTGCTCGGTGAACGACGGCTCGACGTCACGCTGCCGCTCCGCGATCTCGATCCGCCGCTCGACGTCGCGGACCGCCTCGGAGTACTCGTCCAGCTTGGCGCGGTCGCGCGGCCCGACCGCCACCTTCAGGTCGACCAGCTTGTCGGTCACCGAGTCGAGGATGCTCTGCTTCTGGTGCCGGCGCGCCCGCCGGACCGCCGGATCGGCCGAGCCGCTGTCGCCGAACAGGCGCTCGAAGACCGCGCGCGGGTTGTTCTCCATCGGCAACGGCTGCGTCGGCGTGCGCCACGAGATGGTCTGCGTGTAGGCGCAGCTCAGCCCGGCCGTGCACTGCCCGGCGTTGGCGAACTTGTCCATCGACACCTCGAGCGAGCCGAG
>JAPOYG010000608.1 GCA_026706755.1 Acidobacteriota bacterium | reverse complement strand
CGCTGGCGGTCGCGCGTGTAGAACGGGATGGCCACTTGCGCGAGGACCGGGCCGGTGAAGTCGCCGTCGAGCTGGTTGACCAGCACCGCCGAGAGCATCGCGCCCTCGTAGACCCGCTCGGTGCCGGGCGGGTCCAGCGGGGTGGTCACCGTGGCCGGCTCGGGCGTCTCGCGCGCCTCCGGGCCGGTGACGCCGGGCACGGTGCGCGCCTGCGTCCCGCCGCCCGGCGCGCCGGCGGGGCTTCCCGCCAGTGCCGGATCCAATCCGGCCGCCGCCGCCTGCTGCAACTGCGCGGCCAGGGCGGCTTGCTCAGCCAGCGCAGGCGGCGGCGTCTCCGGCGCCACCGCCGCGACCGCGCCCGTCGCCCCCTGCGCTGCCGGCGGCGGGGGAGCCGCTGCGCCTCCCCCTGTGGTCCGGTCCGGGTCCCGGAAGGTCTGCACCAGGCTCGAGGCGCGCAGCGAGCGCGTGCGCCGCTCCAGCGCCTCCAGGCGCAACATCTCCCGCAGCTCCGCCTCGCCCTCGGTCAGCGCCAGCTCCGCCGCGCCCTCGGCCGCCCCGCTCGGCGCGCGGCCCTCGAGCACGCCGGGGAGCGTCCCGGCGCGCGCGCCCAGCCGCGCCATCGCCGCTGCGGCCGTCTCCTCGGCCGCCTGCCGGTCGGCCGCGATCCGCTGCTCCAGCGCCGCCTGCTCCCGGTTCCGCTGCATGCTCGACAGGAACCCCTCGAAGATGCCCTGGTCGACCGCTTCCGACTCGGGGTCGACGATCCCCTCCTCCTCCGGACCGCCCCGCGACGTGAGGAAGACGACCACCAGCAGCACCGCCACCAGCGGCAGCACCACCTTCTGGACGACGTTCGGCGGCAGCGCGCCGCTCGGCTTCCCGAGCAACTGCCGCCACTTCGCCTCGGCCATCTACGGCCCTGCCTCCCGCCGTTCGACGGTCCACGCGATGCGCCGGCCGTCCGCCGCCAGCGCGCCCGCACCGAGGACCCGGGGGACGACATGCAGCACGTCGTCGAGCACCGCCGCGACCGCGACCGGCTCCAGCACGCCGTCCACCTGCTCGTAGAGCACGGGCGACGTCGCCCGCGTGCGCAGGTACGTCCGCTGGCCGTCGTGCCACAGGCCCTCGACCAGCCACGGGTGGTTTTGTGGTTCCGCGTCGAACGCCCAGCGGTAATCGAACTGCAACTGCCGCGGGTACGCCTCGCGGCGCGTGTCCAGCGCCTCGGTGGCGACCGTGCGTGCCGCCTCGACGCGCTCGCTGGCGCGGACCTCCGCCTCAGCCGTCTCCTCCCACGCCGCGGCCGCGCGGGCGGCCATCTCGGTGACCCTCTCGGCGGTCGCCAGCACCGGTCCGGAGGCGGCCGTCTCCGGAGCCGGCCCCTGGCCGGGAGGCTTGATGCGCACGACGGCGTCGACCGCCGCAGCAGCCTGCTCGACCACAAGGAGGGGGACCACCGCGCCGGCTGCCGTCAGCAGCACCAGGTTCGACCGCGCGTCCTCGACCAGCGGGCGGATGAACGCCAGGTGCGCCGCCGACGACACGTCCCAGTACTCCGCGTCGCCCACCACCACGTCGACGATCGACTCGGTCTCCGGAAGAACGACGATGGTGACGTGGCGTACCCGGGTCGTCACCGTGACCGGCGCATCGGAGGGAGCGGCCGGGGCGCGCAGGTCCTGTCCGGCGGCAGGCACCGCGGCGGCCAGCGCCAGCGCCAGGCCGCCGGCCCACCCCCCGCATCTTGTGGTTCCACGAGTTCCGGAACGTCTACATCTTGTGGTCGGCGCCTTCATCGCGTCATCCCGTGCAGCAGGATCACCGCCACCGACCCGAGCATCCCGCCCACCAGCACGCGGGCGCCCCAGGGCCACTTGCCCGGGTTGCGCTCCAGCGTCCACTCGGTCTGCGAGTCGCCGATCTGCAGCCGCCCGGCCCCGAGCACGTGGTCGGCCACGTACAGCCCGTCGTCGAACACCTCATAGGCGACCAGCGCCGGGTCCAGCCCGGTGCGCCCGAAGCGCCGGTCCGCCTCCCGCAGCTCGTAGAGCGCCGGGGTCTCCTGCGCCCGGCTGCGCAGATACGTGAACCGGCCGTCGTGCCACAGCGCGTCGACGAGGAACGGTGCGCGGCGCGCCTCGGGTTCGAGCCGGTAGGGGAAGCGCAGCCGCCGCGGGTAGTCCGCGAGCCACCGCGACCACGCCGTGTCGTGCTGCGCCCAGATGCCGGCCACCTCGCCGGCCGCGGCCTCGTCGATGGCGGCCAGCTCCACCTGCGCCGCTTCCACCTGGCCCTGGTAGACCGCCAGCTCGATGCCGGGAACGACGGCCGGCGCGAGCCGGCGGGCCTGCTCCGGCGTGGCGCGTTCGGCGTCCTCGACGTGCACCACCAGGTCCGGGTCGTCGTCTCCGGACTCGCCGACCAGCAGCGCCCAGACCCGGCCGCTGTCGGCGACCAGGGTGACGTTCGAGGCAACGCCGGCGTCGAGCGGCTTGATGTAGGCCACGTTCGCCGCGGCCGACACGTCCCAGTACTCGGCGTCGCCGGCCACCACGTCGACGATGGTCTCCGCCTGCGGGACCACCACCGTGGTCGTGTGCCGCACCTGCGTCATGACCGGGATCGGCACATCGCCGGCCGTCACCGTGCGGATGCCCTGCGCCGCGGCCGGCACGGCCGCCAGGACCGCCAGCCAGGCCAGTGCCGGGCCGATCGGTGCTACGCTACGGGAGTGAGCACCGACACGAAGTGGATCATCGGCACCGTGGTCGTGCTCGCCGGCCTGCTGTCGGCGCAGATCGGCGGCGTGAACGCCAGCCTCAACCGGCGGATCGACGACCTGAACGCCACCGTGAACGCCCGCTTCGACGACGTGCATCGGCGGATAGACGACATGCAGGACGACATCCGCGAGCTGCGAGCCCTGATCTTCGACGCCTTCAAGCCCGACGAACCCGCCGACTGACCGCCCGCCGTTTCCCGTTCCCACGTCTCTCCCTCCTGTGGTCATCCCATCACCGCCTTCTTGCCGACGTCCTCGCCCGCGGCCAGGCGCACGATGGCCCCTTCGACGCCGTACTCGGCGACCGCTGCGGCTCGCCGCTCCGCTTCCTTCGCCGAGCTGGTGTAGAGCCAGTAGCTCTCCGGATCGACGGTCAGGCGCACCACCGCGGCCGCGGCCGGCCGTCGCACGTACAGCTCCCGCTTCGGCTGCAGCTCGCGCACCAGCCGCAGCTCGGCGTCGCTGAGCTGGAAGGTCGCCTGCCCGGCCGCCGGGAAGTCCGGGTTGGCCAGGAACAGCTTCGTCGGCATCGACTCCAGGAGCGGCGCCGCGCCCGGCGTCTCGGTGATGTCGGTCACCGACTGGGTCGCCAGGACGAGCGCGGCGTTGCGCTTGCGCCACGTCTTGGCCGCCTCGACCAGCCGGTTCAGCACGTTCGGCTCGCGCAGGTAGCGCCACGCCTCGTCGACCACCATCAGCTTCAGCCGCGACAGCTCGGCCGGGTCCTCGATCTCGCCGCGCAGCCGTTCCAGCAGGTAGAGCAGCGCCGCCTCGCACCAGTCCTCGTGCTCGACCGCCCCGGCCAGGTCGATCACCTGCCAGTCGGCCACCTGCAGGTCCTCGCCGTCTTCGGCCGGCGGGTTGTCGAACCACTTGCCCCAGGCTCCCTTGCCGTGCCAGCGCGACAGCGGCGGTCTCATCGCGGCCGGCAGCGAGCGGGCCAGCTTCCCCAGGGTGCGGTGCGCCGGGGCCAGCGCATACAGGTCCTCGACCCGGGAGCGGACCTCCGTCAGGTCGCCGCTCTGCGCCTCCCAGCCGCCGATGCGCAGCAGCCGCAGCACCCACGCGGTCAGGAACTGGTAGGTCCGCTCCGAGGGCGGCAGGCTGAACGGCCGTAGCGGGATCGCCTCCTCGGGGACGACTTCGAGGTAGCTGCCGCCGACGAACTGCGTCAGCGCGCGGTAGCTGCCCCCCAGGTCGAGCACCAGGACGCGCGGGTTGTACTGCAGCGCCTGCACCAGCAGGTAGTTGAGCGTGAAGCTCTTGCCCGAGCCGGTGTTGCCGAGCATCAGCGTGTGCCCGACGTCGCGCCCGGCGAACAGGTCGTAGTGGTAGGCCGTGCCCGCCGGCGTCTCGAAGACCGTCATCGCCGGCTTGTCCAGGTGCCGGCACCAGCGCTCGCCCCGCGGCGGCCCGAACAGCGGGGCCAGCGCCGCGGCCACGCCGGCCGAGACGAACACCTCGCGCGGCTGGCGCGCCTTCGGCTGCCCGGGCAGCCGCCCGAACCACACCGCCAGCTGGCCGTAGCTCTCGCGGATGGCCTTCGCGTCCAGCGCGCTGAAGACGCGCGCGACCTCGGCGCCCCACTCCTCCAGGCGCGCCGCCGGCCCCCGGATGGCCACCGACAGCGACACGCCGCCGTAGGCGACCCCCTCGGTCTCCAGCTCGACCAGGGCCGCACCGGCCCGGTTGGCCTCGACGCTGGCCGCCGCGTCCTCCATCGCCGCGGCCGTGCCCTCCTTCTCCTGCATGTGGGCGGCCATCGAGTACTTCTTCGAGAAGTAGTGCCGCTGGGCCGAGCGCAGCTTCGAGCGCGCCCGCTCGCGCGGCCACGGCCGCCACTCCAGCACCACCGTCAGCGGGGCCTGCACCGAGCCGTACAGCTCCTCGAGCGCGTTGGCCACCGCCGCCGACGGCGGGGCCACGCACGACCAGACGCCCACCTGCTCGCCGCCGACGTGCAGCACTTGCCGCTCGGCCGCGATGTCCGTCCCCGCCAGCCGCCAGTTCACCCCGGCATCCGTGCGCATCCCCCTGACCCACTCGCCGCAGCCGGCGTTGACCAGGCGGTAGAGCACCGCCGCGGCGGCCTCCGCGTCCAGCGTCTCGACCGGGGTGGCGTCGGCCACCTGCGCCTGCGCCGTGGCGACGTAGGCCGCGGCGCGCTTGGCGGCGCGTTCCAGCTCCTCGCTCAGGTAGACCGACTCGTGCGGCGCGCGGCGACGCCGCAGCCATGCCGCGGCGTAGTCCCGCCACCAGTTGCCGTTGCGTGAGGCGGCGGTCTGGCGCAGCTTCGGGTCCCAGCACCAGACCACGTGCACGTCGAGGTCCTGCACGCGCCCGGCCAGGAACGCCTGCCGCTTGCGCTGCGCCAGGCCCGCGATGTCCGAGACCACAGGGGGGAGGGAGAGGGACGGCGGGCGGCGCTCGACGAGCCAGTAGACCCGCATCCCCTCCGGCAGCCCCGACAGCATCCGCTGCCAGCGGTTGCACACCGCGTCGAGGTCCTCGGCGGCACGGCCGTCGGTCACCACCGGTGTCAGCCGGCTCACCGCCAGCAGCTCGCCGGCCCGCGTCAGGCACGTCCGCCCGGCGACCCAGCCCCAGTACGGCAGCTCGTCGGCCAGCGCGCCGACGTCGTCACCGCTCATCGCCGCTCCTCAGCAGCACCACGTAGGGCGCGCGGTCGCGCAGCAGGCCCGCGTCGTAGCGGTCCTTGTAGCGGATGGCCAGCCGCACCACGTTGAGCAGGTGCTGGTCGTACCGCCACGCGAACCAGCCGGCCGCATACATCACCCCGAACACCAGCAGGCCGGCCAGCAGGCTGTTGACCGCGTTCCAGATCGCCCCGCCCAGGATCGCCGACAGCAGGAAGAACCGCCGCTCGACCCCGAGCACCTTCAGCGGCTCGGACAGCACCGCGTAGGCCGGCCAGCCCCGGTTGCCCCGCATCACAGGATCCAGGCCAGGAACGTGGGCACCCCGTACAGCAGGACGACGCCGTGCACCAGGCCCCACCAAAAGTCCTTCCCCACGTCCACCATGGTGCGCATCACAGGATCCAGTTCATGAAGTTCACCGCGCCAATCGCCATCCCGACCCCGAAGATGATCCCGGCCAGCGTCTGCTTCGCCCCGCCCTCGTTGAACATGAACAGGACCCCGCCGACCACGATCGCCACCAGCGCCAGCCCGCGCGCGATCGGGCCCGTGAAGGCCTGCTGCACGTTGTTGACCGCCTGCACCCAGGGCGAGCGCCCCTGCGCCAGCAGCAGCTCCTGGTAGGCCATCAGGGCCAGCGCCGTCGCCGTCGCCATCCACTGCCATCGTTGCTTCCGCATCGTCTCTTCCTCCCTGTGGTTTCCGATTCCCGCCGATCAACCGGCGCGCGAGGACCTCGGCGACCCTCACCGCGGCCAGAAGTGCATCCACAAGACCGCCGCCAGCCACACCGCCAGCCCCACGCCCCCGGCCACGCCGCGCAGCGCCGCGCGGCCGTCGCACGGCAGCACGCGGAACAGGAGCCCGCCGACGCACGTCAGCCCGAAGCTCCATGCCCACACCGCCTCGGCCGCGCTCACAGCACGCCTCCCGACGCCACGTGGCCCGCCAGGCAGAGCCCCGTCACGAACAGCACCGTCCACAGGACCCACTGGCTGTCGCCGCCGTCGTCGAGCAGCGGCGCCGCAATCGACCAAGCGATTGCCGTCACGAACAGGCCCCCGGCGACGTACACCAGCAGCTCGCCTTCCACCGTCTTCGCCTCCTTCCCGGGCGTCGACCTGCTCATCAGCGCCTTCCCCAGCGCCGCCTGCCCAGCCGCGCGCGCTCGATGTCCATCAGCACCACCAGGTGCCCGGCCAGCAGGACCCCGAACACGAGCCCGATCGCCACGAGCTGCTCGCACGCCTCCCCGGTCACGGTCCCCCCACCACGATGGCGAGCAGCCCGCCGAGGATCCGATCGATGTCCCCGCCGAGGAGAATCTGCTCCACCGCCGAGAGAACCTCCTTCGGCCGCCAGACCATCACCACGCCCAGCAGCACCAGCGCGCGGCGAGGCAATGCTCCGATGACAGCCACCATGCCCGCCGTCGGCAGCACGAGGCGCAACAGCGCGTTCACCGCGGCCTCCATCCCGATCACCGCTCGTGCCCCCGCGCGTGCTCCCGCTCGGCCGACTCCACCCGCCGCTCCGCGTGGCGGATGGCGATGCGCTCGGCGAACGGCCGCGCCGCCGTCTCGCGGGCCAGCTGACGCATGTCGCGCGACACGTCCTCGCCCACAGCGCGCAGGTCCTCGATGGCCTCGCGGCGCGAGGCCCACTCCCGCACGGCCGCCGCCGGCGCATCCTCGCGGCGCCGCACCTCCTCGGCCACCTCCCGCGCGGCCCGCGCCGCCGCCATCGCCGTCACCGCTACCGGGCGCTCACTCACGCCGCCCCCTCCTCTGCCGGCCCGTTCCTCTCGACCGCCGGCCGGGATCGCCGTACGCAGGTTCTCGCGCTGCCCGGACGCGACGCGGGTATCCCACCGCGAGCGGTAGACCGTGCCGGGATCGATCTCCTGCTGCGGGCCGCGCGCCCTGGGACGCCGGGCTGCCATTGCTCAGGCCTCCGACGGCGGCTCCGCTTCGGCCGCCGCTTCCCGGGCCGGGTTCGCCGCCGCCAGCTCGCACACCTTCGAGTGCGCCAGGTCGGCCACCTTCGCCACCAGCAGCAGGTCGTCGCGCCGGAAGCCGTGCGTCGACCGCCACTGGCCGTCCTCGTCCCGGTACAGCCGCGTCAGCTGCACCGTGTGCCACCGCTCGCCGTCCTCGCCGGCGTTGGCCCAGATCACCGCCTTGATGCGGCCCAGCCGCACCTCCGCTGCCGGCCTGTCGGACACGCGCGCGCCCCCTTCCGTCACGAGTAGTCCCCCGCCTCGTCCCGCGCCAGCGCCTCGGCCAGCGCCGGGTCCTGCCCGCCGCGGCGGATCTCCCGCTCGACCACGTCCACCTTGCGGCCGACCGCGCCCAGCCCGACGACCCGCGCCGCCAGGTAGGCGGCGGCCGCCTGCGTCGCCAGCGCCATCCCGCCGTAGGCGGCCACGTACAGGCCGTAGTCGGCCGCGACCACCGCGGCATACGGCTGCAGGTAGACCAGTTCCTCGAGCAGCAGCCACGTCCCCACGCCGCCGACCACCATCGTCATGCCGACGCCCACCTTCCACGGACTCACAGCTCGAACACCTCGTAGGAACGGCCGCCGCGGCGCGACCGCCCGCCGCCGCCGGCCGACAGCGCCCGCGCCACGACGCGCGCGGCACGAGCCGACGAGGCGTACAGCGCGAAGCCCGCCTGGGCCTTCGCCCGGATCTCCCGGCCGCGGTAGTGCTCCGAGGCCACCTCGACGTTGCAACGGCCGTCACGGCCATCCGCCGCGACGTACTCGATCTGCGCGTCCGGCACGAGGACCCTCCCGTCCTGCACGGGAACCCCCAGCTCGGCGGCCGCGCGCGCCCGCGCTTCTTCTCCCGCCTTGTGGTCCCGCATCCGGCGCATCCGTTCGCCGCGCGCAGCGATCTCGCCCTTCAGCTCCGCGTCGATGCGGACCCGCGTCACCCGGCCGCCCGCGGCCTCGATCCGCTCCTGCGCCTTGCACGCCGCCCGGTACACCGCCACGTCGTGCCCCATCTCGGCGGCCTTGACCGCGCCGCTGAACGTGCGCTGCCGCTCGCGGCCCGCCTCGCGCCACAGCGCCGCCGCCTCGGCCGCGCCGGCCGGCGTCGCCACGATGACCGTGTACGTCCCGCCCTTCGGCCCCTGCGCCTGCCGGCGCTCGACCAGGCCGCGCCGCTCCAGTTGCCCCAGGGCCTTGCGCGCCGGGAACGGATGCCCGTCGAACTGCCGCGCCACCAGGTCCTGAAGGGCCACGGCGCGGAACATCCCGACGTCGCGCATCGCGCCGTTCACCCGCTCGGCGAACGAGCGCCGCGGCTGCCGAGGGTCGTACTCCCGCCGATGCCCGCTGCGCTCGCGCCGGTCGCCGCGGTCCCGGCCCCGGGGCCGGAGCGCATCCCGCTCCCGCGCGTCGTCCCGGCCCGGCCGCTCGATGTCGAGGCCCCGGCTCATCGGCTCCGCTCCTGGAAGCTGCGCACCGCCCGGTCGACGGTCCGCTGCGCGTAGTAGCGCGGGCACGGCTTGTCCTGCCGGCGGCGCTCCAGCTCCG
>JAPOYG010000450.1 GCA_026706755.1 Acidobacteriota bacterium | reverse complement strand
GAGCTGCTCGTCGTCACCGTCATACTGCTGGTGCTGGCCTCGGCCATCGCGCCGCTGAGCCGGGTCGCCGTGCAGCGGCAGCGCGAGGTCGAGCTGCGGCGGGCCCTGCGGGAGTTGCGCACGGCCATCGACGGCTACAAGGATGCGGTGGACCTGGGGGTCATCGGGGGTACCGACCTCGACCCCGACAACGCCGGCTATCCGCCCGATCTCGAGACCCTGGTGACGGGCGTCGAGCCCGTGGACGCACCCGACGGGCAACGGCTGCGCTTCCTCCGCCGCATCCCGATCGATCCGCTGACTCGCAGCGCGGACTGGGGCCTGCGCGCCTACGACGACGACCCGGACGCGCAGAGCTGGGGAGGTGGCAACGTCTATGACGTGTACACACGGGCGCCGGGAACGGCCCTGGACGGGACCCGGTACCGGGACTGGTGAAGCCCGAGGCGGTGCGCCGGTCCGGTGGCGCCGCGCGGACGGCTGGACGCTGATCGAGCTGACGGTCGTGGTGGCGCTGATCAGCGTTCTCGCGGGCCTGGCGATGGCCGGCTACCGGACCGCGGTCACCCGTGCCCGCGAAGCCGTGCTCAAGGAGGACCTCTTCCGTATGCGCGATGCCATCGATCAGTTCTACGCGGACCGCGGCGCCTATCCGTCCACGCTGGCCGATCTGGCGACGTACGGCTACGTGCGCGCCATTCCGGTCGATCCGTTCACCAACTCCGCCGCGACCTGGCAGGTGGTCCCCGCCCCCCTGGATCCGGCCGATCCGCTGGCCACCGGCGTCTACGACGTCCGGAGCGGCGCCGACGGCACCGCGCTCGACGGGACGCCGTACGCCGCATGGTGAGGACCGACACGCGACGGGGTCGCCGGCCCGACGTCCGGCCGGGCGCGGGGAGGAGCCGCGGGGAGGCGGGCTTCGCGATGGCCGCGCTCCTCGTGAGCCTCGCGTTGATGGGGCTTCTAATGTCGATGGCGCTGCCGGTGTGGAGCCAGCAGGCGCGGCGCGAGCGCGAGGCCGAGCTGATCTTCCGCGGGGAGCAGTACGCACGGGCGATTGCTCTCTACCAGCGGCGCCAGCCGGGCGCGTTTCCCAGCGATCTCGACACCCTGGTCGAGGGGCGCTACCTGCGCCGCAGGTACGGGGATCCGATGCGGGGGGACGCCGAGTTTCGCGTCCTGCGGCAGACGGATCAGGAAGCGCCCGGCAGCGCCGCGTTCGGAGAGGACCGTTCCGCTGCCGGAGCGGAGCCGGGAGCCGGCCGCGGGAGCGCCGCGTCGAGTCGGAGCGGCCGTGGCCGGGACGACGAAGGCGGCATCGAGGGCGGCATCATCGGCGTCGTGAGCCGGAGCACCGAGGCTTCGCTCCGCACGTACAACGGTCGCCAGCGGTACGACGAGTGGGAGTTCACGTACCTGGGCGCCGGCACGGAAGGGGACGGCGACCCGATGCCCGGGCTCAGGCCGGAGGACCTCGGAGGTCGGCGGGGAG
Source organism: Acidobacteriota bacterium (assembly GCA_026706755.1). Classification (GTDB taxonomy): domain Bacteria; phylum Acidobacteriota; class Vicinamibacteria; order Vicinamibacterales; family UBA8438; genus JAGWAJ01. Next base: position 7,517 of record JAPOYG010000450.1, on the reverse strand, counting down.
GCAGCTCGAACCGGCTCGGAGCGGATCTCGGGCCCGGCGATCCGCTCGGACCGGGACGCTGAAGCGGTCAGCCCGCGAGCGCCGCCATGACGGCGTCGTGGAACGCCGGCCGGACTGCGAGAATCGCTTCGTTGGCGCGCGTCGGGTGCACGCGGTTGGTGAGCAACGCAACGTACGCCCCGGCGTGCGGATCGAGCCAGAGCGACGTCCCCGTGAATCCGGTGTGGCCGAAGGCCCGGGAAGACATGCGCGTGCCGCACGACGACGTGGGCAGCATCGTGTCCCAGCCCAGGGCCCGCGAGCTGCCCGGCACCGTCGACTTCTCGAGGAAGCGGGCGAGGGTGGAACGCGCGACCAGCGAGTCGTCGCCGCGCCAGCCTCGCAGGAGGTCGCGGGCGAAGGCGCCGACCGCTCGTACGCTGCCGAAGAGACCTGCGTGACCCGCGACCCCGCCGAGGGCCCAGGCGTTCTCGTCGTGCACCTCGCCCCGCACGAGGCGCCCCCGCCACGCATCGAACTCCGTGGGGGCGATGCGGCCGCGCCAGCCCGCGGGCGGGCGGAACCGGAGATCGCCCCACCGCCGGGACTCGGCCAGCTCCTGGAACTGCCGGTCGAGCGGCCGCCCCTCGCCGCTGTCGGCGAGGATGAAGCCCAGGAGCATGAAGCCGAGGTCGCTGTAGAGGGCCCGCGTGCGCGGCGGGTACTCCAGGGCGAGGGTGCAGATCGTGTGCTCGAACTCGGCCCGTCCGCGGTGATCGCGGTAGAAGGGCAGGTGGGCGGTGAGGCCGCCCGAGTGGGTCAGGAGGTCCTCGACCGTCACCCCGTCGCGGTCGTCCCCGCGCCAGGCCGGAAGCCGGTGGCGGACGTGATCGGCGAGGCCGATCCGGTCCTTGTCCACGGCTCGCATGACGAGCGTGGTCGTGGCGACGACCTTGGTCAGCGACGCGAGGTCGAAGACCGTATCGATCGTGGCCTCGCCGCCGTCGTCGGGCTCGAGGCGGCCGTAGGCGCCCGACCACACGATTGTCTCGTGGGTCCCCACTTCCGCGGACGCCGCCGGGAAGGCGCCGGCGGCCACCCCCGCGGCCAGGATGTCGCCCGCGCCGCTCAGGTCAGGCATGCGGTCCGGGGCGTCCCTGCCGCCCGCGCAGCATCTCGCGCAGGCGCGGCTCGGCGTCGCGGCCGAGCGCGGACCGCACGACGTTGTCCGATCGCCGGAGGCGGGCGAGCGCGGCCGGATAGCTGTCGCCGGTGGCGTGCATGACGATGGCGGCCTTGACGTTCCAGCGCGCCCGGCGCAGCAGGTGTTCGGGGTCCTCGCCCTCGAGCCCGGTGACGATGGCGATGATCCGGCGGGCTCGGTCGCGCGCCTTCTCGTTGTTGGCCTTCACGTCGACCATCAGGTTGCCGTAGGTCTTGCCGACCCGCACCATGGCGATGGTGGTCAGCATGTTCAGGACCATCTTGGTGGCGGTTCCGGCCTTCAGCCGCGTCGAGCCGGCGATGACCTCGGGGCCCACGGCCGGAGCGATGACGACGTCGACGAACGTCTGCAACTCGGTCCCCGGCCAGCAGGTGACGAATACGATTCGGGCCCCCCCGCTCCGGGCACGGGTGAGCGCCCCCCGTACGAACCGGGTCATCCCGCTCGCGGACACGCCGATGAGCACGTCCCGGCGCGTCGGTCGGAGGCGGGCGACGGCGCGGCTGCCTTCCTCGTAGCGATCCTCGACTCCCTCCTTGGGTTCGAAGAACGCCGCCCGCCCGCCGGGCATGATCGCCTGCACCTGCTTCGGGGGCGTGCTGAAGGTGGTGATCATCTCCGCGGCTTCGAGCACCCCGAGGCGGCCGCTCGTGCCCGCTCCGACGAGGATCACCCGGCCGCCCCGGCGCAGGGCACCCGTCAGCAGCTCGACCGCGGTGGCGATCCGGGACCGCTCGCGCTGGACCGCGGCCACGACTTTCCGGTCTTCGCCGAGCATGAGCCCGACGAGGTCTTCCGTCGACGCCCGGTCCATCGCGAGCGAGGACGGGTTGATCGCTTCCGTCGGGAGGTCCTTCCACTTCGACGGCGTAGGCATGTGCTCCGGCCCCGCGGGCGTTTGACTTGGTTCGAACGCGCAATATATAACTATTCCTGCTGCGTACATGCGTTCCGGGCCGATCGCTGAGGCAGCGCGGGGCGGTCACTCGTCGCCTGGTCACGATGCGTCGGTCGGCGTGTCCGACCTGGGCCGGAGGCGGGTGCGGTAGCCGGCGCGAGTCGAGCGACTCTCACGGGCCATCATCTGCCGTCGGATGATGGCCCTTTTCTTTGGCAGACCGATCGGGACGGAGGCTCTTGCTCAAGGTCGCCCTCGTGGGGTTCGGCACGGTCGGGCAGTCCGTGGCGCGCATCCTGTGCGCACGGCCCGCGGCCGGGCTGGCGCTCACCCATATCGCCAATCGCCGGGTGGAGCGGAAGCGGGTCGGCTGGGTGCCCCCGGACGTGATCTGGACCGACGACTTCGAGCAGGTCGTCGGTTCCGACGCCGACGTCGTGGTCGAGCTCATCGGAGGCGTCGACCCGGCCGCCGAATGGATTCGCCGTGCGCTCGCGGCGGGCAAGTCGGTGGTCACCGCGAACAAGCAGGTCATCGCGCAGTGCGGGGAGGGGCTGCTGGCCCTGGCCCGCGACCAGCGACGCCACCTGTTGTTCGAGGCCGCCGTGGCCGGGGGGATCCCCGTCGTTCGAGGACTCCGGGAGGGGCTTGCGGGCGACCGGCTGGTCCGGGTCGAGGGCGTGCTCAACGGCACGTGCAACTACATTCTGACGCGCATGGCGGATGCGCAGGTGTCCTTCGAGGCCGGCCTCTCGGAGGCCCAGGAGCTCGGCTACGCGGAGGCGGACCCGAGCGCCGATCTCGACGGCGCGGACGCGCGCGCCAAGCTTGCCATCCTCACGCTGGTGGGCCTGCGCCGGCGAATCGACGTGGAAGCCGTGCCGCTCGCCTCCATTCGGGAGATCGATCCGATCGATTTCGTGTACGCACGGCGCCTGGGCTGCACCATTCGGCAGGTGGCGCGGGCGGAGCTGCTCGCGGACGAGCGGCTGCTTGCCTTCGTCCGACCGGCGCTGGTGCCGCTCACCTCGAACCTCGCCCGTATCGAAGGCAACCAGAACACCGTGGTCGTCGAGGGCGCGTTCGGCGGGGAGGCGTCGTTCTCCGGAGCCGGCGCGGGAGGCGGTCCGACCGCCGTCTCGGTCGTGTCGGACCTGGAGGCGATTGCGCGAGCGGACGCGGCAGGGCACGCGGGATGGCCGAGCGCGTCGTCCGCGGAGGCGGTCGAGCGCGAGTTCGAGGCTCCGCACTACGCCCGGTTCATCGTCGCCGACCGTCCCGGAATCATCGCGTCTCTCGCGGACGTCTTCTCGCGCCACGGCGTCAACGTCGATGCGGTGCTGCAGGAGCCCGGGTGGTCGAAGTCGGAGTTGCCCTTCGTCGTCACGCTCGAGCGGTGCAGCTCCGCCGCGGTAGGCGAAGCCCTCACCGAGATCGTGGCGTTCGATTTCCACGCGCGGCGTCCCGTCTGGATGCCGATCCTGGCCAGCGGGGGCGGCCCCTCATGAGCTACGTCACGGGTCTCGAGTGCTCGGTGTGCCGGGCGCCGTTTCCGCCCCGCGCGCTGTACGTGTGCGATCAGTGCCTCGGCCCCCTCGAGGTGACGTACGACCGGGACCGCATCCGCCGCACGCTCACGCGCGAGCTCATCGCGTCGCGGCCGGCGAGCCTGTGGCGCTATCGCGAGTTGCTGCCTATCGACGGCGATCCCCGGACCGGCCTCGAATCGGGTTTCACGCCCCTGCTGCGGGCCGACCGCCTCGGGGCCGAGCTCGGGCTTCGCGAGCTGTGGGTGAAGGACGATTCCGTCAACCATCCGACGCTGTCGTACAAGGACCGCGTGGTGCCCGTCGCGGCGACCCGCGCCGTCGAGCTGGGCTTCCGCGTGTTCGGCTGCGCCTCGACCGGCAACCTGGCGAACAGCGTCGCCGCCCACGCGGCGCGGCTCGGACTCTCCTGCTACGTTTTCATCCCCCGCACTCTCGAGCCGGGGAAGATTCGTGCCTCCGCCGTCCTCGGTTCCGAGGTGGTCGCCATCGACGGGACGTACGACGACGTCAACCGCCTCTGCACGCAGGTAGGCGATCGCTACGGCTGGGGCTTCGCCAACATCAACCTCCGCAGCTACTACGCCGAGGGCGCCAAGACCTGCGGTTTCGAGATCGTCGAGCAGCTCGGATGGCGCTTTCCGCGCCACGTCGTCTCGCCGGTCGCCGGCGGGACGCTCCTGCCGCGCATCGGTCGCGGCTTCGACGAACTGCGCGACGCGGGTCTCGTCGACGGCGAGTTGCCGCGCATCCACGCCGCGCAGGCCGCGGGTTGCGCGCCCGTCATCCATGCCCTCGACGCGGGCCTCGACCACCCCGAGCCCGTACGGCCGGACACGATTGCCAAGTCGATCGCGATCGGCAATCCGGCGGATGGCTACTACGTGCTCCGCACGGTGCGAGAGACCGGCGGGTCGGGCGCGGCGGCCACGGACGAGGAGATCCTCGACGGCATCCGGCTGCTGGCTCGCACCGAAGGGGTGTTCACGGAACCGGCGGGCGGGACCACGGTCGCGGTCGCCCGGAAGCTCGCGCGGGACGGAGTCATCGGCGCCGACGAGCCGACCGTCATCTGCATCACGGGCAGCGGCTACAAGACCTCGGACGCCATCGCCGACACCCTTCCTCCGCCGGCCCAGCTCGGGCGCTCCCTGTCCGAGATGGACGCGTTCGTGGCGGAACGCGACCGCCGCCACCAGGAGGTGGGCGGCTGAGATGAGCGCCCCCGGCCTCGAGGTGGAGAGCCTGCCCGACTTCAGCGAGGTCGTCGAGGCCGAGGGGCACCTCGTCGATTCGCATCTGCTGAACGCCATCTTCGACAAGGTCATCGAGCGCCGGGCGACGTTCGAGGTGCTGCGCTTCGACATCGGACGCACCAACGACGAGTACTCCCGGTTGACGCTGCGGGTGGCGGCCCCGGAGCGGCGCCGCCTGCAGGGCCTGCTCGAGGACCTCGTCCCGCTCGGCTGCCATGTCGTATCGGCGCAGGAGGCTCTGCTGAAGCCCGCTGACGGCGTGGGGTGCGTGCCGGACGACTTCTACTCGACGACGAACCACCGCACCTATGTCCGCTGTGGCGGGCGATGGGTGGAGGTCGGCCGGCAGCGCATGGACGCGGTAATCGTGGTGACCGCCGATGGCGCGGTCTGCCGCAAGCTGCGCGACATCCGGCCCGGCGATAAGGTGGTCTGCGGGGTGGAGGGAATCCGTGTGTCGCCGGAGTTTCGGGAGCGCGACCGCCTCGGATTCGCGTTCATGACGAACGACGTGTCGACGGAGCGGCGTGTCGAGGTCAGCGTGCGCAAGGTCCTCGCGATGATGCGGGACGTCAAGGCGACGGGAGGGAGGATCGTCTTCGTTGCGGGACCCGTCGTGGTGCACAGCGGCGGCGGCGAGTACTTCGCCGATCTCATCCGGCGCGGCTACGTCGACGGGTTGCTGGCCGGCAATGCCCTCGCGGTTCACGACGTCGAGCGCGCGCTGTTCGGGACGTCGCTCGGCATCGATCTCGATGCCGGGGTCGCGGTGGATGAGGGCCACCGGAACCATATGCGGGCCATCAACGCGATCAACCGGGCCGGAGGGTTGCGCGCGGCCGTCGCCGCCGGCGTGGTCCGGTCGGGGATCATGTACGAGGCGATTCGCCACGGCGTCGACTTCGTGCTCGCGGGCAGCATCCGCGACGACGGCCCGCTCCCGGACACGGAGATGGACCTCCTGGCGGCGCAGGAGCGCTACGCGGCGGCACTCGAGAACGCCCGCATGGTGGTCATGCTCTCGACGATGCTGCACAGCATCGGCGTCGGCAACATGCTGCCGTCGTCCGTGCGGGTCGTGTGCGTCGACATCAACCCGTCCGTGGTGACGAAGCTGGCGGATCGCGGCTCGTCGCAGACCGTGGGCATCGTCACCGATGTCGGCCTCTTCCTGCACCAGGTCAGCGTGCAGCTCGCCGGCGAGGCGGCCGTGCTGCGCCCCGCTCCGGACGGAGGCGCTCCGTGAGCGCCGGGAGCCGCTCCATCGCCGTGCAGAAGTACGGCGGGACCTCGGTGGCTACGCCCGAGCGGATTCGGGCGATCGCGGATCGGGTCACGGCGTGCCTGCCCGACAACCCGCGCCTGGTGGTCGTCCTGTCGGCGATGGGCAAGACGACCGATGGCCTCGTGGCGCTGGCCCACGAGGTGGCCGCCAGGCCGCAGGGGCGGGAGATGGACCTGCTCCTGGCGACCGGCGAGCAGGTCTCGGTGTCGCTGCTCGGTCTGGCACTCCAGGACAAGGGAGTCGCAGCGATCTCGCTCACGGCCGCCCAATGCGGCATCCGGACCGACGCCGCCTTCAACATTGCCCGCATCGAGTCGATAGACACGCGGCGCATCCTGGGCGAGCTCCAGCGGGACCGGGTCGTGATCATCACCGGATTCCAGGGCGTGACGGACGAGCACGAGGTGACGACCCTCGGACGAGGAGGAAGCGACATTACCGGCGCCGCGGTCGCGGCCGCCCTGGGGGCTCGGGTGTGCGAGATCTGCACGGACGTCGACGGCGTGCTGTCGGCGGATCCGAACCTCGTTCCCCATGCACGGCAATGGCCGGCCATCAGCTACGAGGAAGCGATCGAGATGGCCTCGAGCGGCGCCAAGGTGCTCCACCCGCGGGCCGCGGAGGTCTGCATGGCGTACCGCATTCCCATTCACGTGCGATCCAGCTTCCATTCGCGGGAGGGCACGTGGATCGTCGGGAGCAAGGACATGGTCATGGAACAGGCGGCGGTCGTGGGCGTCAGCAGCGACAAGAAGATCGCGAAGGTGACCCTGCTCGACGTGCCCGACCGGCCCGGAATGGCAGCGCACGTGTTCCAGGACCTTGCGGCCGACGACATCAGCGTCCGGCTCATCATTCAGAGCGCCAGCTCGGAGGGGCGGGGGAGGATCACCTTCGTGCTCGATGCCGAGTACGCCGCCGGGGCAGAGAGCCTCGTCGCCCGCTGGAAGGCGGACGGAGTGGCGGCCGAGGGGCTGATCGAGCGGGACGTGGCCAAAATCTCGATAGTCGGGTCGCGTCTCGCCTCGACGCCCGGGCTGGCGGCCCGGATGTTCTCGGTGCTCGCGCGCGAAGGCATCAACATCGACTGCATCAGCTCGTCGGAGATGAAGGTGGCATGCGTCATCGGCGCGGAACACGTCGACCGGGCCGTGCGCGCCGTCCACGACGAGTTCTTCCCGCCGACAGCGGCACCCGGCGCGCCCTGACCGGATGATCGGAAGCCGCCTCGACGTCGGGATTCTCGGATCGACCGGATCGGTCGGCCAGTCCTTCGTCGCCGCGCTCGCGGACCATCCGTGGTTCCGCGTCACCTGGGTGGCGGCGG
>JAPOYG010000369.1 GCA_026706755.1 Acidobacteriota bacterium | reverse complement strand
TGCGCCGCGGCACTCCACTCTGTTGACGTTCTGCGGCGCAAGCTCCTAGAGTGGATCGACTCCCCCGTCATGCTCGACGAGACGTTCCTGACCACGGACGACGTGCTGGGGTACCTGCGCGTCAACCTCCGTACCGTCTACCGGCTGATCAAGGCCGGCAAGATCCCCGCCGTCCGCGTAGGCCGGCAGTGGCGCTTCCGCAAGAGCGACCTCGATGCCTGGCTCGAGAGCCAGCGTGCGGGACGCGCGGCGGCCGCGAGGCGCCGGCGCGTGCTGCTGGCGACCGAAGACGACGAACCGGACCGCCCGCTGACCGCAGCCCTCGTGGCGGCGGGCTATGACCTCGCCGCCGTGACCGACGGCCCCGCGGCGCTGGATCGGCTGCGGCGGAACGGCGCCGATCTGCTGATCACCGGACTTCGGCTGTCCGGCATGGACGGACTGGCCGTCATCCGCGAAGCGCGGCGCGCGGCCCCGCAACTGCCGGTCATCATCCTCACCGCGTTCTCGAGCGAGTCCTCCGCCATCGAAGCCGCCAACCTGGGCGTGGCCGGCTACCTGACGGCCCCCTTCACGACTGCCCGGGTCCTCTCGGCGACGGCCAGGGTGTTGGGCGAGTAGTTGCTGCAGATCACGGATCTCCACAAGGCGTTCGGCGACCGCGTGCTCTTCGGACGGGTGAACTGGCACCTCCAGCCCGGGGACCGGGTCGGCCTCTGCGGTCCGAACGGCGCCGGCAAGACCACGCTGCTCCGGATGCTGTCGGGCGAGCAGACTCCCGACGCCGGCACGATCGCGCGACCGAGCGGCCTGACCACAGGCTACCTTCCGCAGGACGGCCTGACGCATCACGGGCGCAGCCTGTTCGACGAGGCCTCCCTCGCCTTCGACAGCCTTCTCGCCCTCAAGGCCGAAATGGAGAGCCTGGAGGCGGCCCTCGCCGACGATTCGCGGCGGGGGGCGGAGCACGAGACGCTGCTGGCCCGCTACAGCGAGGTTCAGGAGGCGTTCCAGGCGGGCGACGGGTACGGCATCGAGGCGCGCGTACACGGCGTGCTGCGCGGGCTCGGCTTCAGCGCCCCCGACCTCGAGCGGCCGACCGAGACCTTCTCGGGCGGGTGGCAGATGCGGATCGCGCTCGCCAAGCTGCTGCTCCGCCGCCCGGGGCTCCTCCTCCTCGACGAGCCGACCAACCACCTCGATCTCGACGCCCGCACGTGGCTGCAGGAGTTCCTCGGCAGCTATCCGCACACCGTCGTGCTCGTCTCGCACGACCGGTACTTCCTCGACAGCGTCGTGACCTCGATCGCGGAGGTCGGCATGCGGACGCTCGCCACCTACCCGGGCACCTACAGCGCCTTCGTGGTCGAGCGCGACCGGCGGTTGGCGCGACTCCGGGAAGCCAGGCGGCGGCAGGACGAGGAAGTGGCCCGCATGAGGATCTTCATCGAGCGCTTCCGCTACAAGGCGACGAAGGCTCGGCAGGTGCAGAGCCGCGTGAAGATGCTCGAGAAGATCACGCTCATCGAGGTGCCCCCGGAGCGCAAGCGCGTGCACTTCAAGTTCCCGGCCAGCGTCCGGAGCGGCCGCACGGTGATCGAGCTCGCCGGCGCCGTCAAGCGCTACGGCGACGTCCGGGTGTTCGACGATGCCAGCGTCCACATCGAGCGGGGCGATCGCGTGGCGCTGGTCGGCCCGAACGGCGCCGGCAAGTCGACGCTGATGCGCATGCTCTCCGGCGTCGAGGCGCCCGACGCGGGGACCCGCACCGAGGGGCACAACGTCGTCGCGCAGTACTTCGCGCAGGACGAGGCGGCACGCCTCGACGGCAACCTCACGGTCTACGACACGCTCACCGCCGGCGCGCCGCTCGATGCCGTGCCGTCCGTTCGCAACATCCTCGGCGGTTTCCTCTTCACCGAGGACGACGTCTACAAGCGCGTGCGGGTCCTCTCGGGAGGCGAGCGAACGCGGCTGGCGGTGGCCCGCATGCTGCTGCGCCCGTCGAACACCCTGCTCCTCGACGAGCCGACGAACCACCTCGACATCGACTCGACGGACGTCCTTCTCGACGCGCTGACCGACTACGGCGGGACGCTGATCTTCGTTTCTCACGACCGCTACTTCGTCGATCGGCTGGCCACGCGGGTTCTCGACATCGGTAACGGCGGGGCCAGCCTCTACCCCGGCAGCTACGAGGAGTTCCGCTGGCACAAGGGGCGGGCGGCTCCCGCATCTCCTGCCGGCGCCGGGGCGGCAGGGACCGCCAGGAAACCGCGCCCCGACGCCGGCACCGATCGCCGGTCCCGTGGCGCCGAGCGGGCGGCACAGCCCCCGGCCGGCACCTCCGGAAGCGATGCCCGCTCGAGGAGCGCAGCCGAGCACAAGCGGCAGCAGGTCGCCGCAAGGCGCCAGGAACGGCGCATGGCCGCGTTGCGCAACCGCATCACCGAGCTCGAGCGGCGCATCGCGGAGCGCGAGCAGGCCGTCCGGACGCTCGAGGCGAGCATGGCGGCGCCCGGCTTCTACGAGAACGCCGAGAAGGCGCAGCAGGCGGTGGAGCGCCACCAGAGGCTCATGTGGGAAGTGGGCGACCTGATGAACCAGTGGGAAGCGCTCGAGAGCGAGGCGGCCGAGCAGGCGGCCCCATCCCCCTGACCCGGGATCCCCCGGCGCGGCCGTACCGGCGGTACGGCGCGCGTGCGCTACGCGCGGGGGTGCGCTTTGCGATAGAGGCTGGTGATCCGGGCCGCGTCGACGTGGGTGTAGCGCTGGGTCGTGCTGACGCGAGCGTGGCCCAGGAGCTCCTGGATCGATCGCAGGTCCGCTCCCCGCTCCAGCAGATGGGTGGCGAACGAGTGCCGCAACGCGTGCGGGCTGATGCCGAGCCGGGTGCTCGACAGCGCCACGTACCGCCGCACGAGCCGATCCACGCTGCGCCCCGAGAGCCGCCCGCCCCGATAGTTGACGAAGAGGGGGTCCCGCCCGTGCCCGGCCGGGCGGTCGGGTGCCTCGGGGGCGGCGGCCGAGAGGCGGTGACGGACCGGCAGGTAGTCGCGCATCGCCTCTGCCGCGCGGCGATGGAACGGCACGACTCGCTGGCGGCCTCCCTTGCCGCGCACCCGCACGAGACGTCCGCCGAGGTTGACGTCGTCGAGATCGAGCCCCACCAGCTCGCTCAGCCGCAGCCCGGACGCGTAGAGCAGCTCGAGGATGGCGCGGTCCCGGCGTCCGAGCGGCGTTCGGGCGTCCGGCGCGGCCAGCAGCACGTTCATGTCGGGGATGTCGAGATGCGCCGGCATGCGGCGTTCCGGCCGCGGCGCCGAGACGAGCGCCGCCGGGTTGTCCTGGAGAACGCCTTCGCGCCGCAGGTAGCGGCAGAAGGATCGGATCGCGGCCAGGGTGCGCGCCGACGAGGCCCGGGCGCGGCCCTGATCGTACAGATCCGCGAGGAAGGACCGGATGAGGCGGTGGTCGAGGTCGCCCGGCTCCGGCTCCCGCCCGTTCTTCCGGCGCGCGAAGTCGAGGAACTGCTCGAGATCGCCCGCGTACGCCCGCACAGTGTGGGGCGATACGTTGCGGTTGAACTGCAGGTAGTCAAGAAACTCGCGCTGCAGGCTCTCCATCGACGCTCTCCCCGGCCGAGCGCCAGGCCTCCAGGTCGGCGAGCGCACGGCGCGCGAGAGCCTCGCGCCGCGCCGCGCGCCCCCGCGGCGGCCGCGCCTCCGACGGTATGAGCCCGAACGCGATGTTGGCGGGCTGGTAGTTGGCAGGGCTGGCGTGCGACACGTAGTGCGCCAGCGCCCCCAGCGCCGTGGTTCGCGGCAGCGCGCGGGGCGTCTCCCCGCGGGCGAGGGCGGCGGCGCCGATGCCCGCCATCAGGCCGGAGGCCGCCGACTCGACGTAGCCCTCCACCCCGGAGAGCTGCCCGGCCACGAAGAGGGCCGGCCGGGTGCGCATCTGCCACGTCTCCCGCAGGACGGCCGGGGCATTGATGTAGGTGTTGCGGTGGATCATCCCGAAGCGGACGAACTCTGCCTGCTCCAGCCCGGGCACCATGCGCAGCACGCGAGCCTGCTCCCCCCACTTGAGCCGGGTCTGGAAGCCGACCAGGCTGAAGTGATCCGCGGCCACGTTGTCCTGCCTCAACTGCACGACGGCGTACGGCCGGCGTCCCGTCGCCGGGTCGGTCAGCCCGACGGGCTTCATCGGCCCGAACCGCAGCGTGTCCCTTCCGCGGTGCGCCATGACCTCTATCGGCAGGCAGCCCTCGAAGAACGGTGTGCGGTCCAAGTCGTGCAACCCGGCCACCTCGGCTCCCAGCAGGGCCTCGTGGAAGCGCGCGTACTGTGCCGCGTCGAGTGGGCAGTTCAGGTAGTCGCCGGCCCCGGCCTCACCTGCCGCCCGTGACGCCGCTGCCGCCCCGTGTCCGGCGGCCGCATCCGCCGCCGTGTGCCGTCCGTGGCGGGACGCCCGGAAGACGACGCCGGAGTCGATCGAGTCCGCATGGACTATCGGACTGATGGCGTCGAAGAAGTAGAGACGCTCGTGTCCGACGAGCGCCGTGAGCTCGTCGGCCAGGGCGTCGGAGGTCAGCGGCCCGGTGGCGACGATGACGGGACGGCGGACGTCCTCGGCCGCGGGAACGCCCGTCACCTCTCCGCGGTGAATCGTCACGAGCGGCTCGGCCTCGAGCGCCTCGGTGACCCCGGCCGCGAAGCGCTCCCGATCGACGGCCAGCGCGCCGCCGGCCGGCACCCGGGCCGCGTCCGCAACGCGCATCACCAGGGAGTCGAGCTGCCGCATCTCGGCCTTGAGAAGCCCCACGGCGTTCTCGAGCCGGTCGCCGCGGAAGGAGTTGCTGCAGACGAGCTCGGCGAGCCGATCGGTGCGGTGGACCGCCGTCGGGCGGACGGGGCGCATCTCGTGGAGAGCGACCGGCACCCCGCGGCGGGCCGCCTGCCACGCCGCTTCGGTGCCCGCCAGCCCGCCGCCAACGATACGAATCACGGCACGCCCTCGAGGGCCGGAGCGGCGCCGCCCCGCCCCGGCTCAGCCGGCCGCCCGCTCTTCCTCGTTGCGGAGGTAGTCGCAGTCGTCATTGTGGCAGAGCAGCTGCCGGCCCCAGCGCTTCGTGACCTTCTCGAGCAGGAAGGGCGCCCGGCACTTCGGGCACGGCGTCGCGAGCGGCTTGTTCCAGAGCGTGAAGTCGCACTCGGGGTAGTTGCTGCAGCCGTAGAAGACCCGCCCGCGGCGCGACTTGCGCTCCACCAGGTCGCCGCCGTCGCGCGGGCAGGGGACGCCGGTGCTCTCGAGCTTCACATAGCGGCACTTGGGGTAGTTGCTGCAGGCGGTGAACTCGCCGAACCGCCCCTGCTTCACGATCAGGTTCGCACCACACTTCGGGCAGGGCTCGTCGAGCGGGCGATCCGGCTTCGCCGCGGCCACGCCCTTGGCGGTGGCGATCAGCTTGCGTGTCGTCTTGCACTCCGGGTAGCCCGAGCACGCCAGGAACTGGCCGAAGCGGCCCCGCTTGACCACCATGGGCCGGCCGCAGGCGTCGCAGACCTCCTCCCCCTCGTCGGCCGCCGCGGGCTCGGACGGCGCGATCTCCCGCGTGTTCTGGCACTCCGGGTAGGCGCTGCAGGCCAGGAACATCCCGAATCGACCGACCTTGAAGACCATCCGCGACCCGCACTTGTCGCAGGTCTCGTCGCTCGGGAGCCCCTCCACCTTCACGTTGGGCATCGCGGTCACGGCCTTCTCGAGGTCGGTGCGGAACTTCTCGTAGAAGCTGGCCAGCGTGCCCTGGTAGTCGGCGCGGCCTTCCTCGATGCGATCCAGCCGGTTCTCCAGATCCCGCGTGTAGGCGACCTGGATGATGTCGTCGAAGCTGCGGGTCAGGAGATCGGTGACGAGCCGGCCGAGCTTCGTCGGCTTGAAGCGCCCCTCGATCTTCTCGACGTACTCCCGCATCTGGAGCGTCCCGATGATCGACGCGTAGGTGCTGGGCCGCCCGATGCCGTTCTCCTCCAGCTCCTTGACCAGCGTCGCCTCGCCGAACCGCGGCGGCGGTTGCGTGAACTTCTGCTCCGGCAGGAGCCGCTTGAGCTCGAGCCGGTCGCTCTCCCGCATCGGAGGCAGCAGGCCGCCCGCGGCCGCCTCGTCGGCGCCGCCCCCCGCGTCCGCGGAGGCCCGCGGCTCGGGCCCGGCCTGCGGCGTCCGCTCGTAAACGGCCAGCCAGCCGCTGAACTTCGGCACCGACCCCTTCGCCCGCAGCAGGTAGTCGCCGGCACGAACCTCGACGGTCGTATCGTCGAACGTCGCCGGCGGCATCTGCGATGCCACGAAGCGGTTCCAGATCAGCTCGTACAGGTATGCCTGCTCGCGCGTGAGGTGCGGCCGCACGGTCGCCGGAGGGAGCGCCATGGACGTCGGCCGGATCGCCTCGTGCGCGTCCTGGGCGTCCTTCCCGGCCTGATAGCGCTTCGGCCGGGCGGGGAGGAACTCGGGACCGTGGACGGACTGGATGTAGTCGCGCACGCTCGCGATCGCCTGCTCGGACACCCGGGCGGAGTCGGTCCGCATGTACGTGATCAGGCCGACCGAGCCTTCGCCCGGGATCTCGATTCCCTCGTAGAGCTGCTGGGCGATCTGCATCGTGCGCTTCACCGGAAACCGGGAGGCCTGCTGCAGCTTGCTCGTGATGAACGGCGGCGCGGCGTGGCGCTTGCGTTCCTTCGTGGCCACCGAGTCGACGACGAACGTCGCCTTCTCGAGGTCGGCCACCACCGCCTTGGCTTCCGCCTCCCGGGCGAGCTTGACAGCCCGCTTCCCCTTCTTCATCAGCCGGGCGTCGAACTCCGGCGGATCGCCGGCCGCCAGTCGCGCCGTGACGTGCCAGTACTCCTCGACCTGGAAGGCATCGATGGCCGCCTCGCGGTCGCACACGAGCTTCAGGGCGACGGACTGCACACGGCCCGCGCTCAGCCCCCGCTGCACCTTGTCCCACAGCAGCGGGCTCAGCTTGTAGCCGACCAGCCGGTCCAGGACGCGTCGGGCCTGCTGGGCGTCCACCATGCGCTGATCGATCTCACCCACGCGCTCCAGAGCGGCCGCTACGGCGGTCCGGGTGATCTCGTTGAACATCAGGCGGCCGACCTGCTTCTTGGCCCCCACCTCGCGCGCAAGATGCCAGCCGATCGCTTCGCCTTCTCGATCCGGGTCGGTCGCAACGTAGATGCGGCTCGCGCCCCGGGCGGCGTCCTTCAACTGCTTGATGACCTTCTTGCGCGCCGGAATCGGCTCGTACGCGGGCGAGAAGCCGGCCTCCACATCGACCCCCAGCCGGGTCTTCGGCAGGTCACGGATGTGGCCCATCGAGGCAACGACCTGGTAGTCCTTGCCCAGGTAGCGGTTTATGGTGCGCGCCTTGGCAGGCGATTCGACGACGACGAGAGTCTTGGCCATGGGCGGTACGATTCCTTGCTGCTACGTTACCACCGGCGAGGGCAGGCGCACGAATCGGCCGGTCCCGATCCGGGCGACGCGCCCCCGGAGCTCGAGCTCGGTGAGGTGCGTGAGCAGCGCCGGCAGCGCCAGCCCGGACTGCTGCGCCAGATGGTCCACGTCGCAGGGATCGCCGGGCTCCATCCGGGCGAGGACGGGATCGGCCTCCGCCGCCGGCGCGGCGGCGCTGACGGCGGGCACGGCGACGCCCATCTCCTCCAGGACATCGGCCGCCGTCTCGACGATGCGGGCTCCGTCGCGTATGAGGCGGTGGGCGCCTCGGCTGCGGCCGCTCAGCACGTTGCCGGGCACTGCCATCACCTCCCGCCCCTGCTCCGCGGCGAGGCGGGCCGTGATGAGCGACCCGCTGCGGACCGTGGCCTCGACGACGACGACCGCGCGCGACAGGCCGCTCAGGATGCGGTTCCGCCGCGGGAAGTGATAGCGGAGGGGCGGCGCCCCCGGCCCCAGCTCGCTGGCGAGGACGCCTCGCCCCCCGATCTCCTCGGCCAGCGACGCGTGCTCGGGAGGATAGACTACGTCCACGCCCGAGCCCAGCACCGCCGCCGTCGGCCCGCCCCCCGCCAGCGCCCCGCGATGAGCCGCCGCGTCGACGCCGCGAGCGAGCCCGCTGACGACCACGACGCCGCGCTCTGCCAGTCCCGCGGCCAACTGCCGCGCAACCGCGCAGGCGTACGGGGAGCCGGTACGGGAGCCGACCACGGCGACGGCCGGCGCCGAGAGCAGCGCCGATTCACCCCGTACCCAGAGCGCGGCCGGTGGATCGTCGATCTCGGCGAGCTGCGGCGGGTAGGCCGGGTCCGCCCAGCCTATCGCCCGCACACCGGCCCGGGCCCCGCGGTCGAGAAGCCTCGCTGCCCGGGCGCGCAGGTCCGGCAGGCGGGAGGCGAGCGCCGCGGGTGCCATCCGGAGAAGCGTCGTCAGCTCCGCCAGCCCCGGCGCCCGCCGCTGATCCGCTGCGTCGCGACGCCGCCCGCAGGCGGCGAGAAGGCGCTTCCGCAGAGCGGGGCTGGTCAGGACGAGCGACAGCACGACCGCCTCGCTCAGGACCTCCGGGGCCTCGCTGCGCGCCACGCCAGGACGCCGGAGCAAGAAGCGTTCCGCGCAGGACGGCCGGCGTCCGGCGAATGGGGCTTGCTCCGGTCGCCGGACCGTGACTATATTGGCCGAAGGGAGGTTCTTCGGAGAACTCGCGATGGTGGCAAGGTGGTTCGCGGCCGTGAGTCTCCTGTGGCTGCTCCCCCTGCCATCCGGGGTGCTGGCCGACGAGCGCGACGACGCGCGGGCGCACGTCGAGTTCGGCATCTCGGTGGCGCAGGCCGAATTGTGGCAGGAGGCGATCTACCGCTGGAAGCGCGCGGCCGAGATCGATCCGAGCTATGCCGCGGCCTGGAACAACCTCGGCATCGCCTACGAGCGCGAAGGGTTGTTCGACGAGGCGCTCGAGGCCTACGAGACGGCGCTCGACCTCGAGCCGGACAACCTTCTGATCCAGCAGAACTACGATCTCTTCAGGGAAATCTATGACCGGCTTGACGAGGACGTTCGCTAG
>JAPOYG010000634.1:5481-9099 GCA_026706755.1 Acidobacteriota bacterium | reverse complement strand
GAGCCGCCGGTGGCCTGCGTGCCGAACCAGCGCGCCAGGCGGTAGGCGCCGTAGTCGATGGCGCGCCCGAGCGGGGCGGGCATCGATTCGCCCGTGAACGCCCGCAGCATGTACGCGTTGGCGTAGGCGTCGAGGGCCGGAGCCTCCTGGATGCGCACGAGCTCCCAGTCCGCTTCCATCTCCTCGGCCGCCATCATGGCGAGCCCGGTCTGCGACCCCTGGCCCATCTCGCAGTGCGGGATCAGGATGGTGACGAAGTTGTCGGGGGTGACGGTGATCCAGGTGGTCAGCTCGCCCTTGTCGATCGCGTCGGCCGAGACGACGCTGTGGCGGCCGGGCGAGAAGGCCACGCCGGCCACGCCGAGGACGAACCCGCCGCCGACGAGGCTGCCGGCGCCGATGAAGGCGCGTCGCGTCCACTTACCCATGACGCTCCTCCTTCTTCTCGCCGCCGGCCTTCCGGCCGTCGGCGACGGCGTGAATCGCGCGCCGCACGCGGACGAACGTGCCGCAGCGGCAGATGTTGGTGATGCTGGCGTCGATCTGCTCGTCGCTCGGGTCGGGACGCTGGGCGAGGAGCGAGGAGACGGCCATGATCATGCCCGACTGGCAGTAGCCGCACTGCGGCACCTGGTGGTCGATCCAGGCCTGCTGCACCTCGTGCAGCTCGCCGTCCTGCTCCAGTCCCTCGATGGTGGTGATCGGCATCCCCGCGGCCGCCGAGACCGGCAGGGTGCAGGTGCGGACCGCCCGCCCGTCGAGGTGCACGGTGCAGGCTCCGCACGCCGCGATGCCGCACCCGAACTTGGTTCCCGTCAACCCCAGCGTGTCCCGGAGCACCCACAGCAGCGGGGTGTCCGGCTCCACGTCCACGGTGCGGGTCTCACCGTTCACCGTCAGCGTGATTGCCATCCCGTCCTCCCGTCGCACGAACCGAATGCTCGATCGTAGCGCATCGCGCCGGGCACTTGCGTCCTCGGGGCCCGAACCGCCGGGTCATGGGTGCCAAGCGTCGCCGGACCCGCTCGGCGCCCAGGCCACGTCGAAGCCGAGTGCCCTCGCTGCCATCGCCTGGCGTCGATCGCATGTGCCGAACACCAGACCGCCCTCGCGCTGCTCGGCGAGCAGCAACGCGCTCGCCAGATGGATGGCGTCGAGGGTCTTGACGGAGGTCGGCATGGGCAGGCCGGCCCGCCGCAGCACTGCTCCTGTCAGACGAATCAAGCCAATCGCCCGTTCCGTCGCGGCGAGGGCGCCATGCGCGTCGGCCAATCCGCCATCGTCAAGCGCGCGTTCCAGCCGCAGTCGATCGAACGCCCGCCGCGCCTCGACTCCCATCAGCTCGCTGGAGTACGCCCGGTCCCAGGCGCCCCATCCCGGGACCGCGTCCTCGGCTTCCAGCAGGGCGCGAAGCACGACGCTCGTGTCCAGGTAGACCGTCACCGGTGGTCTCGGTCGGCGAGCAGCAGCGAGAGGACGTCGATTCGCTTCCGTAGCGCGATGCGAGGCGGCGGCGGCAGGGGACCGGCATCGATCGGTTCCCGCACCTCTATGCCGCCGGGATCGTCATCGAAGGGAATCAGCTTCGCGATCGGTGTCTGACGATCGCACACTGTGACTGTTTCGCCGCGCCGCACCCGCGCGAGGTAGGCGCTGAGCCTAGCCTTCAGTTCCGACACCTTGACGAGCTCCATGTCTATATTGGACCACATCCGGTCACGATGGAGCGCGGCCGTATAGTGAGTGCATGTCCCGCCGTCGAATGGTGACCCTCAGCTTCAGGGTCAGCGAGGAACAGGCCGGCGTGATCCGATCGCTCGCCAGGGAAGAAGGAGTCTCCGTCTCGGAGTACATCCGCCGACGGGCGCGAAATCACGCTGCCCAATCCTCGAGACCGCGACTGGTCCGTTGCCGTCACACCGGAGCGATGATCTTCGCGGCGCCGGAAGGTCAGCCGCCGCTCACCACGGAAGAGGTGCGCGAGATCCTCGGGAATTGACGTGCTTCCCGCGGGATGACCGCTCAGTCGACCGGCGCCAGGCGGACGATGCGGTCGTCGCCCGGGACCGGCTCGCCGATGCCGTCGCGGTTGCCGGTTGCGACGTACAGGGCACCGTCGGGGCCGGCGACGACGTCGCTCAGTCGACCGAGCAGGCCGTCGAGCAGCCGCTCCGTGGCTACGACGCGGCGCGGGTCAGTGGGGTCGAAGCGGACTCGCAGGAGATGGGCGGCGCCCCGGTCGGCCAGGAAGAGGTCGTGCCGGAACTCCGGGATCGCGGCGCCGGGGTAGAAGGCGGCGCCGCTCGGGGCGGCCGGCGGTGAGAAGCCGAGCACCGGCGGCCGCGTTCCAGGGAGCGGGTCGAAGCCGCCGAGCCCCACTACAATCGGCCACCCGTAGTTCCCTGCGGCCTCGATGCGGTTGAGCTCGCCCGCGTTCGCCCCGCCCGGCTCCGCCAGCCAGAGCGCGCCGGTCCGCGGGTGCCAGTCGAGCGCCCGCGGGTCGCGGTGGCCCCACGAGTAGACCGGCGACAGGAAGGGGTTGTCGCGCGGGGTCGTGCCGTCCGGCCGCAGCCGGAGGATCTTCCCGCCGTACGCGGCCAGGTCCTGCGCCGCGTCGCTGTCGTGGGCGTCGCCGACCGTGACGTAGAGCAGGCCGTCGGGGCCGAAGCGGAGCCGCCCTCCACCGTGCAGCGAGGCGGGCGGCAGGCCGTCGAGCAGGGTGCCGGTCGCGACCAGGGCGTTGCCTCCGGCGCGGTAGCGGACCAGGCGGGCCGCGGGTGCTCCGCCGCGCCAGTCGTCGGCCTGCAGCAGATAGAGGTAGCCGTTGCGCGCGAACTCGGGATCGAGCGCGAGTCCCGAGATGAGCGGCCAGCCCGTGGCGCTGGCCCCGGTGAGCGCGAAGGCGGGCTGCGGAAGGAGCCCGGTGTTCGACAGGATGCGAACGCGGCCCGGGCCCTCGGCCAGGAACAGCCGGCCGTCGGGAGCGAACGCCAGACTCCCCGGCGCCACGAGCCCGGTCGCGACCGTCTCGATTCCGAGCTGCGTCCCGTCGGCCGCCGTGATTACGCTGCCGTCGGGCCGCGCCGCGGCGATCCGCGGTTCCGGGACGCGGTCCGGCGGCTCCTGGTTCGGCGCGGACGGCAGCCCCGTATCCCCGAGGCCTGCGGGCGCGGCGGCACCCCCGAAGCCCATCCCGGTGGCCGGCGCCGAGACCCCCGCCCCGCCGGCGCCGGCCCCGCCGGTCAGTTGCGCGCCATGCAGGGGACGCCCGTAGAAGATGAAGTCGTTGCTGAAGAGGCCGCCGGGATTCTGCACCTGCAAGAAGTGCATCCCCGGCGACTGCGGGAGCTGGATGAAGAGGATCTCCCGCTCGCAGTCGGGGAGCTCCCCGCTGCGGCACCGGACGCTGCCCGTCACCCGCCGCCCGTCGACGAAGAGCTGGGCCCCTTCCTGGATGTGCCGCCCACTGACCATCATGGTCCGGTCGTCCTCGGACAGGACCGGGAAGATCTGCCGGCCCCGCTGCTCGTGCATGGGGCCGGGCGTCCAGAGTGCGGGCTGCGGGTGGTCGGGGCCCGTGCGGGGCCCGAGGCGACCCGTGAAGGTCCCGACGAACGT
>JAPOYG010000634.1:0-5331 GCA_026706755.1 Acidobacteriota bacterium | reverse complement strand
GGCGCCCTCGCGGTCGCTCAGCTCGAGGGCCTCGAGCAGCCTGGCCGTCAGCGCGTGGGTGGGTGACGACCGGTTCAGCGTGACCTGGCGCGCGAAGGCGCCGGAGAAGCCGGTGCTGCCCTCCTGCACCATGTCCCAGAAGTGCTGCCGCTCGGGCAGGGAGGCGCCCCACATGCTCCGCTCCGGGAAACCGGCGTTGCGCTCCCACTCCCCCCGCAGGTCGATGACGTTCCAGCGCCCCTGGGGCAGGATCAGCCAGCGGTCGTAGGCTCCGCGCCACGTGGGGGCGTCCATGCCGGTGCCGCCGGTGTTGGTGCTGGTCCAGAACGGCATCCGGTGGCAGTTGCCGCAGACGTTGGTCCTCCCCTGCGCCCCGTCCGGCACGCCGTCGACGTGGAACGCCTCGAAACCCTCCACCGCGTCGTCGGAGAGCTCGTTCGTGAAGGAGCGCCGCCGCGAGGGCGGGTACGGCACGTTCAGCAGGAACTCGGCCAGGTCGTCGCGCTCGGCCCGGCTGAAAGCGCCGGCCTGGCCCTCGTCGTTCACGCCGCACTCCCCCGCCGCGCACATCGTGGACGCGAGCGTGTTGTCCACCAGTTGCCGCGTGCAGCTCCGCGGATCGTCCGGGTCGCAGTTCGGCTCGACGGCGCGCCGCGTGCTGGCCGTGTTCACGCCGCCGTAGGGGTCGCCGGGAATTCCGTCCCAGTGGTAGGGGGCGGTGTCGCGCAGGCCGCGGACCGGCATCGTCGAGCGCGGCGGGATCTGCGTGCAGCCGTCCCGGTCGCAGATGGGCGTGTCGAGCACCCAGACGAGCTGATCGGTGTGACCGTCGGGATGGCAGCTCTCGCACGAGAACGTCCCGGTCGACGAGGCGTCGGCGTCGTGGAACGCGATGCGCCCGCGCTTGATGATCGCCGGCGTCGGATCGGCGAGGGGCACCGTCGCGACGACGCCGGGAGACGCGGGCGTGGAGACGTCCACCAGCGACACGGTGTTGGCGACCGCGTTCAGGACCCAGGCCCGCGACGGCGCCCCGTCGGCGTCGGATTCGAGGGCGATGCCGCGCGGCACGGCGTCGACCGCCGTTCGCCCGAGCACCTCGCCGCTCGCCGCGTCGACCGTGAACAGCTTGTCCGATCCGGCCGCGGAGACGACGAGCGTAGCGTCGTCGTCGCTGATCGCGATGGCGAACGGCGTCGCCAGTGCCTCCCCCGCCGCCGGACGCGCCGGCGGCAGCGGCTCGAGCTCGATGAGCTCGGGGTCGCCGCACGAGCCGCCGCTGCAGTCGATGCGCGTGATCCGGTTCAGGAAGGCCCGGTTCTCCAGCTCGGCGAGGCCCTCGCCCGCGGTGCCCGCGCGTCCGTTGGCGTCGTTGCGCGCATCGGCCTGGGCCACGAAGACCTCGCCCCCGGAATCGACGGCGAGTCCGTAGAGAAGCGTGCCGACCGTGTCGACCACCTCGACCAGCGCGTCGGTCGTCGTGTCGAACACGTAGAGGTCGCGGTCGGGGACGTCGGGGTGCTTCACGACGTCGACGGTGATGCCGAGCGACAGTACGTTGTTGTTGTCGACCACGTGCTCCTGCGCATCGAACGTGCAGAGCTCGCCATCGATCTCGTCCCGGCAGCCGGAGATCTGGGTCCGGTTGTTCGACTCGAACGGAATCACGTAGAGACGCTCGCCGCGGACGGCGAGGGCCCGCGGGTCCTGGGCCCGGATGTCGATGTAACGGGTGACCCGCCGCGCCGCCACGTCCACGATGGCGACCTGGTTCTCCGACGAGAGCGCGACGTAGGCCTTCTCGTCGCTGGCGAAGGCGATCCCCACCGGCTCGTCGAAGCGGGTCGCGCCGCTGAAGGTGCCGATGTCCTGCACTGTGGCGACCACCTGCAGGTAGGTCGGGCTGTCGGGATCGGCGTCGATCACGCTGACCGAGTCGGAGACGTGGTTCGCCACCCACACCTCCTTCCCGTCCGGCCGGACCGCGAGTCCGACCGGGTCGACGCCGACGCGGATGCGGGCGGTGACCGTCCGGCTGGCGGCGTCGATCACGTCGACGGTGTCGGCGGGCGTGTTCGTGGCGAAGACGGAGCCGCCGGCGACGGCGATCGGCGACGCGTGGGGGCTCATGAACGTGGGGTGGCCCACGTCTTCGGGGACGGCGTCTGCAGCCAACGATCGCGCCGCTTCGACAGGCCCTCGCGCACTGGGCGAGGGACGTCCGATCCGCCCGGCGACCGCGCCCTGGCGGGCATGGGAGACGGCGAACGCGAAGAGGGCGATACCGGCGATCAGGGTCGCCGCTCGCAGCCGACGTCGGACGCCCACCTGGTTCCGTCCGTCCGCTATCCGTGTCATTGCCATCTCACCGGGCGTTCGGCGGCGCTGCGAGCGCGGCACGGGAGGTGCGTATTGTCGCGACGGCGTCTGCGTGTGGCAAGCCCGATCGCCGAACGGCGTGGACGCGGGAGGCTGGAGACCGACCGGCGCGTAGTACGATGGCGGCCGACGCTCGGAACTCGCTCATGACGCTAACGCGGTCCCACTCGGCCTCGCGGGCAGCGGCTGTGCCTTTCGCGGCCGGCCTCGCCCTGGTGGCCTGTACCGTCGGGTCCTCGGGCGCGGAGGTCAGGGCGGCCGAAGTGCAGGCGGTCCCCGCGCACGGCTCGGCCCTCGCCGACGCCGCCCGACGCGGAGACGCGGCGGCCGTGCGAGCGCTGTTGGCCGGGGGCGAGGATCCCGACGCGGCGCAGGGGGATGGGGCGACCGCGCTCCATTGGGCCGCCTACCGCGGCGACGCGGAGATGGTGGCGGCGCTGATCCGGGCCGGGGCGGACGTCCAGCGTGCGAACCGCTACGGCGTGACGCCGCTGGCGCTCGCGGCGCGCAACGGCAGCGCGGCGAGCGTTGCGGCGTTGCTCGCCGCCGGAGCCGACCCGAACGACCCGCGGCAGGCGGTGCGGGCCGGCGAGACGCCGTTGATGCTGGCCGCGCGCTCCGGGCAGGTCGCGGCCGTCGAGAGATTGGCGGACGCGGGCGCCGACGTCGACGCGCAGGAGACCTGGAACGGGCAGTCGGCGCTGATGTGGGCGGCGGCCGAGGGGCACGCACCGGTCGTCGAGGCGCTCCTCGCGCGCGGCGCCGACATCGGAGCGCGCTCGGGCAGCGGCGCCACGGCGCTCCTGTTCGCCGCGCGCAAGGGGTGCTCGGACTGCGTCCGCGCCCTGCTCGCGGCCGGGGCCGGCGTGAACGAGCGGCGGCCCGACGGGGCGACGCCGCTCCTCGTAGCCGTGGTCAACGGACACGAGGACCTCGTGGACCTGCTGCTCGCGCGCGGCGCGGACCCGAACGCCGAGGGCGGCTCGACGCGGCTCACCGTGCAGGGCATGCGGGCCCGGGCGATGCCGTTCCGGGTCCGCAAGCTGGGCTACAGCGAGCGCGAGTCCGAGGGGATCATGCCCGGCAACGTCTTCGGGCGGCCGCTGCAGGCCGCGGTGCACGTCGCCAACTGGCACATCAGCGACCAGTTCATCGTCGTGCGCCTCGACCGGATGCGGGTGCTGCGGTCGCTGCTGGCCCACGGGGCCGACGTCAACGGCCGGAACTCGATGGAGGAGCCCCGCTGGTCGGGGGCCCGCTACCGCCGCCACATGACCGGCGCCACGGCGTTCATGCTGGCCGCCAAGGCGGCCGACGTCGAGGTGATGCGACTGCTCCTCGAGCACGGCGCCGACCCGGCGATCGACACCGAGGACGGCATCACGCCGCTGATGGCGGCCTCCGGCATCTCGTGGGCGTCGAACCAGGACCGCGCCAGCGAGGCGCAGGTGCTCGAGGCGGTCCGGCTGCTGGTGGAGGAGCTCGGCGCGGACGTCAACGCCGTGAGCGACGTCGGCGAGACGCCGATGCACGCCGCAGCCTACCGGGGCGCCAACAGCGTCGTGCGGTACCTCTTCGACCGCGGTGCCGCCCTCGACGTGGTGGCCCTCGACGGCCGCACGCCGCTCCGCGTCGCCGACGGCGTCGAGTACGGCAACTCGTTCGCGGCCCACCCGCACACCGCGGCGCTCCTGCGCGAGCTCGGGGCACAGGAGATCGAGTGCCCGGCGCCCTGCGCCGCGGCCATCCCGGAGGAGGCGCTCGGGCGATGAAGGACCGACGAGCGTCGGCGGTGACGGGATGGATCGGGCCGGCCGGCAATGCCCCGGCGGTACGTCCGGACGTGCCCCGCTCGGAATCGAAGGCACAGGTCCGGCGGGCCGGTGTTGCCCTGGCGGTGGCGGCGGTCCTGTTCGCGACCGCCTACGGCGGTCCGGTGCGCGGCGCCGAATCCGCCGCGGAGGCGGCCGGAGAGGCGCCTGCCGCACAGCCTCTCGGACCCCGTGAGGTGCAGGCTGCCCCTGGCGCGGAACGGGCTGCGACAAGCGGCGGGCCGGCGGCGCCTCCGCGAGACGTGCTGCAGCGCTACTGCTTCGCCTGCCACAACGCGCGCACCCGGACGGCCGGCCTCGCGCTCGACACCTTCGACATGGCGCGGACGGGCGACCATCCCGAGGTCTGGGAGGCGGTGGTCCGCAAGCTCCGCACCGGTGCAATGCCGCCCGCCGGCCGGCCGCGACCCGACCGCGCGACGTACGACGCCGTCGTCGACTGGCTCGAGACGGAGCTCGACCGGGCGGCCGAGGCGCGCCCCGACCCCGGCCGGCCGACGCTGCACCGCCTGAACCGGGCCGAGTACCGCAACGCGGTCCGCGACCTCCTGGCCGTCGAGATCGACGTCGGGCTGCTCCCGGCCGACAACGCCGCCTACGGATTCGACAACAACGCCGACGCGCTGACGCTCTCTTCGGCGCTCACCGAGCGCTACCTGGGTGCCGCGGCGCGGATCGCGGAGCTGGCCCTCGGGCGCCCGCGGGGAACGCCGGCCCCGGAGACGATCCTCATCCCGACGGACCGCGACCAGGGCGTCCGCTGGAGCGACGATCTGCCGTTCGGCTCGCGCGGGGGCGGCGCGTTCCGCTACCCCTTCCCGGTCGACGGCGACTATCTCTTCGAGATGCGGCCGAAGGAGAGCGGCGTCGCGGGCGGCTTCCTGGGGGTCACCGACGAGCCGCACCAGCTCGACGTGAGCATCGACGGGGAGCGGGTCTGGAGCGGCGTCGTGCAGCGGCCGGAGGGGGTGCGCGGCGACGAGCGCAACCGGCGCATCCTGGAGAGCATGCGCTTCCGGGCTCCGGTCTCCGCCGGGCCGCGCCTGGTGCAGGTCTACTTCGCGGCGAAGACGTCGGCCTACGTCGAGGACCTGTTCGACCCGGACCTGCGCCGCGACCC
>JAPOYG010000161.1 GCA_026706755.1 Acidobacteriota bacterium | reverse complement strand
AGCTGGTCGACGTCCACCTCGACGGCTACGCCCAGAACGTCTCCGAGGGGATCATCCGGGCCCGCTATCGCAACTCCGACTACCTGGAATCGTGGCTCACGCCGGGTGCGGTTCACGACTACACGATCGACCTCGGCTACACGGCCACCGTCTTCCGCCGCGGCCACCGGATCCGCCTCGAGATCAGCTCGTCGAACTTCCCCCACTTCGACCGCAATCCCAACACCGCGACAGTGTTCGGGGAGGGGGCCGACCTCACGGCCGCCACCCAGCGCGTGCTGCACGACGATCTGCACCCTTCGCACCTGGTGCTGCCGGTGGCGCCCGACGTACGGGCTCCGTAGCCGAGGGCCGCGGGGTGGGACCCGGCTGGATGCCGGGAGTCTGCGCCGTGGATCGGAGACGACTGCCGGAGGGTCGGTTGGGCGCCAGGCGGAGGCCGCAGCGCGACCTTGCGGTCGCGGCGACGAACGACGGGCCAGGCAGGCACCACCGTGCGCCGGCGGTCACGCGCCGGCCGCCTCCGGCAGGAGGAGCGCCATGCAGACGATGTCGTCGGCGACGCCGTCGAGCCGGCGGGCGCCGCGCTTGAGGCCCTCCCGGACGAAGCCGGCCTTCTCGAAGACGTGGACCGCGCGGGTGTTCGACGCGAAGACCTCCAGCTCGATGCGCTGCATCCCCGCCGCGGCGGCGGCCTCGATGGTACGCGCGAGCAGCTTCGGTCCGAGTCCTCGTTCCCGGTGGGCGGGCAGCAGTCCGACGCCGAGCGTGCCGACGTGCCGGAATCCTTCGAACGGGTTGCGCCGGATGTCGCACCAGCCGGCGACGCTGCCGTCGTCGTCGACCGCCACGAGCTGTACGCCGCCGGCGGCCGCGAGGCCGGCCGCGAACTGGCGGACCTCCTCGAGCGGAAAACCGTCGACGTTCCCCAGGTAGCGCCGCTCCCGCGCGACCGCTTCAATCGCCCGGCAGAGGCCCTCGAGGTGCTCCTCGGCGACGGGTTCTAGCTTCACGGGCTTGCCTCGCTCCTTCTCCACGACGCCTACAGGTCAGTCCCTGGTCGGTCGCCGGCAACGTCCGTCCCGGCTGCCGCCCCGGTCGTGGAGGGATTCACGGCTGGCGCGTCAGCGGCGTCCCCGTGGGCGTGGATGACGGCCAGGAACGTCTCTCCGTAGCGCTCCAGCTTCGTGGCGCCGACGCCGGGAATGGCGGCGAACTCGCCGGGCGAGCGGGGCCGGCGCTCGGCCATCGCGACGAGGCTGGCGTCGTGGAAGATGACGTAGGGCGGCACCCCCTGGTCCACGGCGAGCTCGCGTCGCCGCGCCCGCAGCGCGTCGAACAGGGCCTGGTGGGCGGGACCGGCCGAGCGCCGTCGCTCCTGCACCCCGGCGGCGCCGGCGTCCCGGCCTCGCCGCGCCCGCCGCGCCGGCGCATCGCGGCGGAGCGTGACGGCAACCTCGCCGCGCAACGCGGGCCGCGCTTCACCGGTCAGGCGGAGTCCGCCGTAGCCGTCGACGTCCACCTGCAGCAGGCCCCGCGCCACGAGCTGGCGGACGACCGACCGCCACTCGGCGGCGTCGCGGTCTGCGCCGACCCCGAACGTCGGGAGCCGATCGTGCCCGAAACGGCGGACCCGCTCGCCGCCCTTCCCGCGCAGGACGTCGACGACGTAGGCTACGCCAAACCGCTGGCCGGTCCGGTAGACGCACGAGAGCAGCTTGCGCGCATCCTCCGTGGCGTCCCACGTCTCGGGCGGCTCGAGGCAGTTGTCGCAGTTGGCGCAGCGCGCGGGCGGCGACTCCCCGAAGTAGGCCAGCAGCGATCGACGCCGGCACGTCGCCAGCTCCGAGTAGCCGAGCATGGCGTCGAGCTTGCGGCGCTCGATCCGCTTGCGGGCGTCGTCGGCCTCCGAGCCGTCGACCATCTGCCGCCGCGTCACCACGTCCTGCAGCCCGTAAGCCATCCAGGCGGTTGCCGGAAGCCCGTCGCGTCCCGCGCGCCCGGTCTCCTGGTAGTAGGCCTCCAGGCTCCCCGGCAGGTCGAGATGGGCCACGAAGCGGACATCGGGCTTGTCGATGCCCATGCCGAAGGCGATGGTGGCGACGATGACGACGCCCTCGCCGCGGACGAACGCCTCCTGGTTGGCGTCGCGCTCGCGGGCGCCGAGCCCCGCGTGGTAGGGCCGTGCATCGATGCCGCGTTCGCGCAGCCACGCGGCCGTCTCCTCGACCCGCCGCCGTGACAGGCAGTAGACGATGCCGGCGTCGCCCGCATGCTCCTCCGCGAGGAGGCGCGCGAGCTGCTCGCGCGGATTCTGCTTCGGGACGACGCGGTAGCGGATGTTGGGGCGGTCGAAGCCGCCGACGAACACCCGGGCGTCGCCGAGCCGCAGCCGGTCGAGGATCTCGCGGCGCGTCGGTTCGTCCGCGGTCGCCGTGAGCGCCATGCGCGGCACGCCGGGGAAGCGCTCGGCGAGAGCGGCCAGCTCGAGGTACTCCGGGCGGAAGTCGTGCCCCCACTGCGAGACGCAGTGCGCCTCGTCCACGGCGATGAGCGCCAGGTCGATTTCGTCGAGCAGCGCCAGCGTCCGTTCGCCCAGCAGCCGTTCGGGGGCGACGTAGAGAAGATCGATCCGCCCGGCGCGGAGTCCCGCCTCGACGTCGAGAACCTCGCGGTAGGCGAGAGTGGAGTTGAGGCACGCCGCGCGCACGCCCGCCTGCCGGAGCCCGTCGACCTGATCGCGCATCAGCGCGATGAGCGGCGAGACGACGACAGCGGCGCCGGGCCGGACGAGGGCGGGAATCTGGTAGCAGAGGGACTTTCCGGCGCCGGTCGGCATCAGCACCAGGCTGTCGCCGCCGCCGACCGCGCGGGCGATGATCGCCTCCTGCTGGCCGCGGAACCCGCTGTAGCCGAAGACGCGGCGGAGCACGTCCTGCGGCGTGGCGGGCATCGGTCGATCGTACCACGCGGCCCGCGCATCGACACCCGCGTGAAAGCGGCGAACGATTGCTCGAAAGTGCTCTTTCGGCGGGCGTTGCGAGTGCACCGGTGTCCGGTGCCGTGCCCGCGCCGGGCGTCTGCGTGGGGAACGGTCGCCCGGTCAGCGGGAGTTTCGACGCGCGGCAGGGCGGAGCGCGCCGGGAATCTGCCCTCGGTCCCTCAGTTCGACCCGTCGGGCAACGGGTTGCCGCGGACGTCCATCAGGGTCCGGTAACCGTCCGCGCGATCCCGAACCACGTGCGCATCCCGGTAGAACCCGGCGCTGCTGAACGTGATCGTCACGTCCGCGGAGCCGAGGTTCTCCCAGTACCAACCGTGGATGCCGGTGAACGGCGCGATGTAGCTCCCGTGGGCGGTGTCGTTCTCCTGGGCGTCGAAGCTCTCCGCGTAGCCGGCGGGGGCTCCGTCGGGCGCGCTGTGCAGGTTGTAGGGAAGCGGTCCGGTGGCGCGCCACGAGTACAGCATGGCCGCCCCCTCCTGCATGCGGTAGGTGTATTCCACCCATTCTTCGGGCCGCAGCGTCAGTTCCACCGCGTCCGTGCGGTACTCGTCCTCCTCGGCGGTCACCG
The DNA here is from genome assembly GCA_026706755.1 of Acidobacteriota bacterium. Classification (GTDB taxonomy): domain Bacteria; phylum Acidobacteriota; class Vicinamibacteria; order Vicinamibacterales; family UBA8438; genus JAGWAJ01. Next base: position 5,567 of record JAPOYG010000161.1, on the reverse strand, counting down.
CAACCACCTGCGCGAGCGCGAGCAACCCGAACAGCTCGCCGGTCCCCAGCGGGTCGACGCCGTACTCCGCGGGCAGCACGGCGCCCGCGAAGACCAGCAGGGCGGCGACCAGCGATGCCAGGGCGGCAAGGCCGATCCTCCGGACGGAGATCGGCGGCGGGCCGGAGGGCGGCGCGGCGTCGGCCATGGGGCTGCTCTCAGGAGTAGAAGACGTAGCCGAAGATCTGCTGGGCGGTCAGGATGAAGCCGCCGCCCATGAGCACGGCGTTCGTGACGAACGCGTGGCGCACGAAGCTCGGCCGCGTGCGCCAGATCGTGATCCCGATCAGGACGGCGCTCAGGGCGAGGATCTGCCCCATCTCGACACCGACGTTGAAGCTGAGGATGTTGGCAACGAGGCCGGCATCGGTGACCGTGAACTCCTGCAGCTTGGTGGCCAGGCCCAGCCCGTGGAAGAGTCCGAAGACGAGCACGGCCCCGCGCGTGTTCGGCCGGAAGCCGAGCACGCGCTCGAAGCCGCCCATGTTCTCGAAGGCCTTGTAGCAGACCGACAGCCCGATGATGGCGTCGATGACGTAGGCGTTCACCTCCAGCCCCCCGAGCACGCCGGCCAGGAGCGTCACGCTGTGGCCGAGGGTGAACAGGCTGACGTAGAGGATGACGTCGCGCAGGCGGTAGAGGAAGAAGATGACCCCGACCAGGAACAGCAGGTGATCGTAGCCGGTCACCATGTGCTTCGCCCCGAGGTAGACGAACGGGCCGGGCGCCGGCCCGTCGACGCCCTGGACGAAGGCCGCGTTCTGCGTGTCCATCGGGTGGGCCGCCGAGGACGCGGGCGCCAGCACGGTCGCGACAACGACGACTGCACAACCCAGCCGCAGGAGATTCATGACTCCAACCTGACCTGGCGCACTCTCTCGCCCGTCGGGACGACCTCGACCGGCCCGCGATCAGCGCCCGGGACCGACGCCATGACGCCGTCCCTGGACCATCCGCGCCCTTCGGGCGCCCGCCGCGGGCGGCCGGTGCGGCCCGGCCGGGGCGCACCTCGGGTGCTCTCAGTTCTCGGTCTGCGGCTTCCCGGGCATCGCCACGGAGTACTCGTAGAAGCCGTTGAACATCTCGTCCCAGCTCTGCTCCGCCCAGAAGACCTCGCGGTCCGGGGCCGGGTTGTAGCGGTTGCGGATCGAGTTGTCGAAGTGGCCGATCGTCATCAGCTTGCTGCCGGCCTCGATCTCGATCGGCTCGACGAGCTCGTAGAAGAGCTGCCAGTTGAAGTCGTAGTTCGGCACGCTCAGCAGTGTCTCCTCGGAGCCGTCCGGGCGCACGAGCACGTACTTCATGTCCTTGCCGCGCAGGTGCATGTGCGGAGCCAGGGCGAAGAGCGTCACCGACTCGGTGAACGGCGTCGTGGCCACCAGCTTCCAGTTGCCGGCGTGCGGCGGGATGTTCGGCACGCGCGGCCGCCGCTGTCCGGCTCCCGCGATGACCTCGACGTCCTCGGCGATGAACGCGCCGCTGCCGCTCACCATCCTCTGGATCATCTCGGTCTCGACCGCCTCGTCGTGGAACCAGAGCCCGATTTCGGTGCGGTCGGTCTGGGGGGTGCCGATCGGCGTGTAGTGCTGGTCGAAGCGGTAGTACCAGCCGGGGCTGATGCGCTTCCCGGTGCCGGGGCGGTAGCGCTGGAAGCCCTTGCCGGGGGCGTAGCCGATCAGCTTGTAGCTCTCGCGCGCGAAGACGAACTGCTGGCCGCCGTCGTCCCGCTCGCACCCGTCGATCGGCTCGATCTGGCCGCGGGCGTCGAGCCGGGTGCATGGCGGAAGCCTCGCCATGTCGATCACGGCGTGGTGCACGGCGGCCCGGTTGCCCGGACGCACCTCGATCCCCTTGATGAACCGGTCCTCGGGCAACTCGTTCTTCACGTAGTACTGCTGGTAGGCCTGCTCGCCGTCCGCCGGCACCTCGACGGTCACCGGCATCGGGACGATGAGGTCCGGATCGCCCATGTCGCCCAGCGCCCAGTTGTCGGAGAACGCCGGCGGCTCCGGCAGGTCGGCGGGGTCGCCCGGCGGCGCCCCGGCATCGACCCAGGCGGTGATGGTGTCGATCTCGTCCTGGGTCAGCCGGCGGTCGTTCAGCCACGTCCCGTACCGCGGATCGGCGAACCACGGCGGCATCTCGCCGGACACCACCTTGTCCTTGATGGCGCGCGCCCAGGGGCGCGTCTCCGCGTAGTCGCGGAAGGCCATCGGCGCCACCTGTCCCGGCCGATGGCAGACCAGGCAGTTCTCGTACAGGATCGGGGCGACGTCCGCGGAGTAGGTAATCTCTTCCGCCGCGGCGGCGTCCGGGGCGCCTCCGAGCGCCAGCACCGCCAGGGCGCCGACGGCGACGGTCGTCCTCGTTTGCACCCGTTTCGTCATCTGCTGCTCTCCCGAGCGTGGTCGCCCTCCCGCCGGCATCCCGGACAAGCCCGGGGTGCAGCGATCCGGGCCGCGGAGGCTACTGGTTGTCGTTGGTGGTCCGTCCCCCCTTGGGGCCGATGGTGTTGCGCAGGACGCCGACGTGCTCGAGCTCGATCTCGACGACGTCACCGGGCTCCATCGCCGACGTGGTGCCCGGGGTGCCGGTGAAGACCATGTCGCCCGGCTCCAGGGTCACGTAGCGGCTGATGTAGCTGACCAGGAAGGACGAGTCGAACAGCAGATCCGACGTGCGCTGCGACTGCAGCGTCTCGCCGTTCACGCGCGTCTGGAGCAGCAGGTCGTCGTAGTCGACGCCGCGCGCCATCACCGGGCCGACCGGCCCGAACGTGTCGGCGCCCTTCGCCCGGAACCACTGCAGGTCCCCGCCCTGCCAGACCCGCTCGCTGATGTCGTTGCCGGCGGCGACCGCAAAGATGTGGTCGGGGGCGTCCTCGACCGACACGTTGCGCGCGGTCTTGCCGATGATCAGCACCATCTCCCCTTCGAAGTGGAGATTGCTCGCGTCCTCGTAGTAGGTGATCTCCGCCCCGTGACCGATGAGCGACGTGGCGTGCTTGTCGAACAGTCCCGGGTACTCCGCGGGCTCCGCGCCGCCGAGGTGGCTGCGGTAGTTCAGACCGGCCGCCACGACCTTGCGCGGGTCGGTCGGCGCCAGCAGCGCCACGTCGCCGAGCGCCACCGTGGCCCCGGTGCGCTCCGGCGAGGCGAACACGTCGCCGGCGAGCTGGTGGATCGTCTCGCCCTCGAGGATGCCGTAGGAAACCGCGCCCTCGTGGTCGTAGCGGACGTACTTCGTAACGTCCTGGGCCCACGCCGACACGCCGGCGGCGAGCACCGCCATCGCCAACACCACCACGATACCCTTGCGCTGCATCGATCTGCCTCCCCGTCCCCTCGTACACACGGACCCCGCCGGCTGACCGCCCATCATAGCGGATCGGTCGTCGATGGCGCATGGCTTGTCGCAGGAGGAAGAGGGGTCCGCGGCGCAGAGCGGCTTCGCGGGCGCAGACTCCCAACGCGACCGCAGGGTCGCGCGAGCGCCGCACCGCGTCGGCGGTGGCGCGGCGTGTTTCGCACCGCGTTGCCGTCGCCGGACGACGCGCTCCGTTGATCGACGTCCCGAGATCCTGGTACGGTCGGTTGATGGCCCACGTGCAGCAACCGCCGCCGACTGCGACCTCCGATCTGCTGGGACGCGACGCCGCCCACCTCATCCATCCGTTGCACGATGCGGCACTGCACCGGAACGCCCGCGTCTGGGTCGAGGGTGACGGCGCGCTGCTGACCGATGCCGAGGGCCGCGAGTACATCGATGGGCTCGCCGGGTTGTGGAACGTCACGGCCGGGCACGGCCGCACCGAACTCGCCGACACGATGCGCGACCAGGCGGCGACGCTCGCCTACGCCTCCGGCTACACCGGCAGCTCCAACCCGCGGGCGATCGAGCTCGCCGAGCGCCTCGCGGCGATCTGCTACCCGTCGATCAACCGCTTCTTCTTCACGAGCGGCGGCGGCGAGGCGACCGAGAGCAGCATCAAGATGGCGCGCGCCGTATGGAAGCTGCGCGGGCGCCCGGACAAGACGAAGGTCATCTCGCGTGTCAACGCCTACCACGGCGTGACGCTGGCCGCGATGAGCGCCACCGGGCTCAGCCCCTACTGGCCGCTCTTCGAGCCGCGCGTGCCCGGCTTCCTTCACATCCCCTGCCCCGATCCCTACCGCTACGAGGCGCCGCCGGGCCGGAGCCAGGGAGTTGCCGCGGCCGACGAGCTCGAACGGGCGATCCTCGAAGCCGGGCCGGATACCGTCGCGATGTTCATCGCGGAGCCGGTGCAGGGCGCGGGCGGCGTGATCGTGCCGCCGGACGACTACTTCCCCCGCATCCGCGAGATCTGCGACCGCTACGACGTCCTCCTCGTCGCCGACGAGGTGATCACCGGCTTCGGCCGGACGGGCCGGCTCTTCGCCCTCGACCACTGGGGGGTGGAGCCGGACATCGTGCAGTTCGCCAAGGCGATCACATCGGGCTACTTCCCGTTCGGCGGCATCGGCGTCAGCGACGGGATCGCGGCGACGCTCGACGAGGCCGGGCGGCCGTGGATGCACGCCTACACCTACAGCGCGCATCCGGTGGGCTGCGCCGTGGCACTCCGGACGCTCGACATCGTCGAGGACGAACGCTTCCCGGAGCAGGCCGCGGCCAAGGGTGACGATCTGCTGGACCGGCTGCGGGCGGCGCTCGCCGATCACCCGCACGTCGGCGACGTCCGCGGCAAGGGCTTGATGTGCGCGATGGAACTCGTCGAGGACCGGGCTTCGAAGCGCCCCTTCCCCCCGGATCGCGGCATCGGCGCGGCCGTGCTCCGCGAAGCGCTCGAGCGAGGGCTGGTGAGCCGCATGAAGGCCGATACCTACGTGCTGGCCCCCCCGATCGTCATCACCGGCGAGCAGATCGGGCGCACGGTGGAGATCCTGGCCGACGCCGTCCGCGCGGTTCTCGGCTGACCGACAGGGCCGGCACCGGGACGGCACCGCTGCCCGGTGCGGCCTCGACCGGCGCGCTGCACGTCGTGGAGCGCTTCACGCGCATCGCCGCGGACACCATTCGCTGCGAGTTCACGGTCCACGACCCGGCCCCGTACCCTTCGCCCCGTCGGGGGCGCGCCTACCGCGCCGGCCGCCGGCGCCACCAGGAGCGCATCCGCCGCGCCGCCTCGGGGCCGGCCAGGGCGGCGCCGCCCCAGAACGCCACCTCGGCGACAATGACGATGCCGGTCGCCACGGCCCCTTGCGCGGCGAGGCTCAGGGGCAGGAACGGCACGCCGAGGAGCGCCGGCCAGAGCGGCAGCGACGACGCCATCAAGATGACGCCGACCCGCGCCCAGCGACCGTCGGCCGGGCGCGCGGCGCGGACGCCGTTGCCCACTGTCAACGTGCCGGCCGAATCGGTCCCTGCGCCGGTCGAGCGGTCTCGCCGACGTCGAATCCGTTCGCCTTCCAGTCGTTCAGCGCGCAAAACTCACCCGCGTCGTATCCCTGCGATCTGAAGAGCTCCGCAGCCCGGGAGCTCCGCCC
>JAPOYG010000338.1 GCA_026706755.1 Acidobacteriota bacterium | reverse complement strand
CGTGCTCGCGCACGACGACGGCACGATTGCGAGCCGGTCATTCCATATCGTCTAGGTGCTAGGAGTCTGCGCCGTGGAAAGGCGACGATTCCTGAAGGATGGGTTGGGCGCCGAGCGGAGCCGCAGGCGACGAACGGCGGGCCAGGAGCGCGCGCGGCGTCGGCCTTGCTCCCGCCCGAGGCTACGGATCCGCCTCGACCGAGACCTGCGCACCGAGCGCACGCAGCCGCGCGACGAGATCGGCGTAGCCGCGCTCGACCGTCTCCAGCGGCCCTACGCGGCTCTCGCCGCGCGCCGCGAGCGCCGCGGCGATCAACGCCATGCCCGAGCGCAGATCGCGCGTGTCGAGGTTGCGTCCCTGGAGCGGTCGCGGACCGGTGACGATGATGCGGTGCGGGTCGCAGAGGAAGAGGTCCGCGCCCATGCCGCTCAACTGCTCGAGGGCGAAGAGGCGGAGCTCGTACATCCAGTCGTGGATCAGGGTGCGGCCCTCGGCGTGCGTAGCGAGCACGGTGACCAGGCTGACCATGTCGCTCGGGAAGCCGGGCCACGGGGCGGTGGTGATCTGGCGGATGCCGCGCGGCTTCGACGCGTGCACGCGCAGGTGGTCGCCGTCCACCTCGCACTGCACCTCCATCCGGCGGAGCACCGAGACGACTGGCTCGAGATCGGCGCCGGAGGCGCCCGCCACCTCCACTTCTCCGCCCGTCAGCACGGCGGCCACGGCCCAGCTTCCGGCTTCGATGTAGTCGCCGCGCAGCCGGTGCCGGACGCCGGCGCGAGGGGCTCCGCCGGTAACGCGGACCGTCGGCGTGCCCGCGCCCTCGATCGCCAGCCCCATCCGCCCCAGAAACTCGCACAGCTCGACTACATGCGGCTCGCAGGCCGCGTGTCGGACTTCCGACGTTCCGTCCGCCGCCGCCGCCGCCAGGATGGCCGTTTCCGTGCCGGTGACCGATGCCTCGGTGAGGTACACCGAGGCCGCGCGCAGGCCGTCGGGCGCTTCGAGCGCGTGACCGGCACCGGACGCTTCGCGCGCTCCCATCGCGCCGAGTGCCTGCCGGTGGACGGAAAACGTCCGGCGCCCCGGAAAGTCGCCGCCGGGCGGGGCGAGCCGGGCGCGGCCGAGGCGTCCCAGGAGCGGGCCTACCAGCAGCACGGACCCGCGCAACTGTCCTACGAGGCGGGCGTCCGGCTCGTCGTGCGTGATCCGCCGGCACTCGACGCGGACGGTGGTCGTGCCGAGCCCCGTGACCGAGGCGCCCAGCCCGCGCAACAGCTCCCCCATCACGGCGACGTCGCGGATCCGGGGCACGTTGGTCAGCTCGCACGGCTCGTCGGTGAGGAGGCAGGCCGCCAGCAGCGGGAGGGCGGCGTTCTTGTTCCCCTCGACGTCGACCCGCCCCGTCAGGCGGCGGCCCCCCTCGACGACCAGCCGGGTCTTCGACTCCTGCCGCGGATCGTGGGCCACGCTACGAGAACTCTCCCAGAAAGACGACCTCGCATCGCAGGACGACGCCGAAGGACGCCTCGACCCGGGTCCGGCAGAGATCGACGAGCGCGCGCACGTCGCGTGCCGATGCGCCGGGGCCGCCGACGATGAAGTTCGCGTGCCGGTGGGAGACTCGGGCCCCTCCGATCGCCGTGCCCTTGAGACCCGCGCGGTCGATCAGGGCACCGGCGGATGCCGGCACGCCGTCCGGGAAGCCGGACGTACCCGGATCGGGATTGCGGAAGATGCACCCGGCGCTCGGTACGCTCAGCGGCTGCGTGCGCTTGCGATAGGCGAGGGCCTCCCGGGCGCGGACGCGCAACGCGGCCGGATCGGCATCGCCGACGGCGAACTCCGCCCACAGTGCTACCTCACCGGTGCGCTGCAGCCGACTGGCGTCGTAGCCGAACTCCATGGTGCCGGCCGGCGCCACCCGCTCGGTCCCGTCCGGCTCCGCCATGCCCACCGCCGCCACGACCTCGCTCAGGAGCCGGCCGCGGAAGTGCGCGTTGCCGCACACGGCACCGCCCACCGTCCCGGGTGTACCGGCCCAGCCCTCCAGCCCCCCTAGTCCCCGACTGACGGTCCAACGGACGAGGCCGTTCAGGGTCACCCCGGCCGAGGCGCGCACGATTCCCGGCCGCACCAACTCGACGCGGCGCTCCCCCGGGCGGATGACGAGTCCCCGCACGCCGCCGTCGCCGATCAGCACGTTCGACCCGCCCCCGAGCACCGTCACCGGAACGCCGGCTCCGGTCGCCGCGGCCACCGCGGTCCGAAGATCGGCGGCGGTCGTCGCGTCGCAGAACCACTCCGCCGCGCCCCCGATCCGAAAGGTGGTGTAGGGTGCGAGCGGCTCCCGCGCGCGAATCGCCGGCGGCCGGCGCTCCGCGTCCGATCCGGGCCACGCCGCCGTCGGCGCCGCCGTCATCGGTCGCCCTCCAGCACCAGGAGAGCGCGCTCCTGTCGCACGAGCGTCCGGAGCGCAGTCGCCTGATCGCACGCTTCGAACTCGATCCAGTCGCCGGGCGCGAGCTGTCCGGCCAGCGGCAGATCCGCGGTGATGACGGTAGCCATGCGCGGGTAGCCGCCAGCGGTTTGACGGTCGGCCATCAGCACGATCGGCTCGCCGCGCGGCGGGACCTGGATGGCGCCGAACGGCGTCGCCATCGAGAGCAGATGCTCGTCGGTCCGCCGCGGGAGGGGCGCGCCCCGCAGACGATACCCCATCCGATCCGAATGCGGCGTCAGGAAGTAGCGGGTCGTCAGGAAGGCGTCGACCACGGCGGGCTCGAAGTGCGCGTCGTGCGGCCCGAGCACCACTCGCACCCGGACTCCGCCGTCCGGCAGCGGCAGCGGCGACCCGACCTCTCGCGACCCGGGCCCGCGCCCGTCAGCCAGACCGACCGGGAGGGCGTCGCCCGCGCGCAGAGCACGCCCGTCCAGGCCCCCGGTCCGACTTCCGACGTGGGTGGCGCGGCTCCCGAGCACGGCCGGAACGTCGATGCCCCCCGCCACGGCGAGGTAGGCTCGTGCGCCCCGGCGCCGGGGCCCGAACGTCAGCCGCTGCCCGCCCGCCGCCGCTACCGGGGCGTTCCGCGGAACGGGGATGCCGTCGAGGCGCAGCGGGAAGTCCGCGCCGGCGACCGCGAACCGCGCCGCCCGCCGGAACTCGATCTCGGGACCCAGGAGCGTGACCTCGAGCGCCGCCGACGACGACGCGTTCCCGACGGCCGCGTTGGCGACCCGGAAGGAAACCGCATCCATGGGGCCCGCGACCGGCACGCCGAGGTGCTGGTGTCCGTAGCGCCCGCGGTCCTGCACCGTCGTCAGCAATCCGGCCGACAGTATCCCGAGCCCGTCCACGCCCGGCCCACCCTTCGTCGGTCGCCTGGCTCCATGCGGTTCCCGATCCGACCTCCTGGCGCGCCGCTTGTCTCCGCTCATCGGGGGGGCGCCTGGGCGTGTCCCGCCGGCGCACGGTAGTCGACCTCGCCGATCGGTACGAACCGGACGGCGTCGCCGGCGCGCAGCAGGAACGGCTCCGCCCGATCCGGGTCGTAGACCCGACGGGGCGTTCGCCCGATGAGCTGCCAGCCTCCGGGGGCCTCCAGCGGATAGACACCCGTCTGTCCGCCCGCGATTCCGACCGACCCGACGGGAACCCGCAGGCGTGGAGCCTCCCGCCGCGGCGCCGCGATCGTCGGGTCGACGGACGCGAGATAGGCGAACCCCGGCAGGAACCCCAGCATGTAGACGCGGTACGCGGGTGCGGCGTGACGCGCCACGACCGCCGCCTCGCTGCACCCGCCGAAGCGCGCGACCGCCGGCAGATCCGGACCGTGCGCGCCGCCGTAGCACACCGGGATCTCCACCGTGCGCGACGGGGCCCCCGGTCCGTCCGGAGTGGACGGCACGTCGTCCGCAATCCCCTCCATCCGCGCCGCCAGCGAATCGACGTCCGTGCGCAAGGGGTCGAAGTGAACCGTGACGGCCGTGTAGCTACCGACCACGTCGCGCACACCGTCGCAGGCCGCCTTCCGGATCGCGGCCGCGGCGTGGACGACATGCGAATTGACGATCGGGTCGATCCGCTCCTCGAAGGCGAGCACGAGCGCTCCATCGCCCAGGCGGGACAGGCTCCACCGCATTGCCGTTCTGCTCTTCCCCGGTTCAGGCTTCACCGTCGAGCCGGTCGAGCAGACGTTCATGCACGCCGCCGAAATCGCCGTTCGACATGACGACGACCAGATCCCCGTCCCGTGCCTCGCGGCCGACGACGTTCACTATCTCGTCGACCGAATCGAGATGGCGCGCCGCGACCCCCGCCGCGGCGATGTCCGCGGCCAGGCGCGGCGCCGAGAGCCGCTCCGCCTCCGGCAGGGTGGAGCGGTAGACGGGACCCACGACCACCGCATCCGCGAGCGCCAGTGCCTCGGCGAACGCCGCCTGGAACACGCGGCGGCATGCGGTGGCGGAGCGGGGCTCGAAGACGGCCCAGATGCGGCCCGCCGGTGAGGTCTCCCGCAGCGCCGCGAGCGTCTCCCGCACCGCGGTCGGGTGGTGGGCGAAATCGTCGTAGACGGCGACTCCCCGTGCGGCACCGCGGCGCTCCAGGCGCCGGCGCACGCCGCGGAACGTGGACAGACCGGCCGCGGCCGCCTCCGGCGCGACGCCCACGGCGGCCGCGGCGGCGGTTGCGGCCAGGGCGTTCCGAACGTTGAAGGCGCCGATGAGCGGCAGGTCGACGCGCGCGACGCGCCTGCCCCTGTGCTCGACCGTGAAGGCCGTGCGGCCGTCCCGGGAGCTCACCTCCACCGCCCGCCAGTCCGCCCCGGCCTCCATTCCGAAGGTCTCGACCGGACAGTGCGCGGCGCCGGCCAGCCCGCGGGCCTCGGCGTCGTCCGCCCCGAGCAGGACCCGGCCGTTGCCCGGGACCAGTCCGACCAGCCGACGGAACGCCAGTCGCAACGCGTCCAGATCGGCGTAGATGTCGGCGTGGTCGAACTCCACGCTCCCGACCACGGTCACGAACGGCAGGTACTTGAGGAACTTCGCCGTCTTGTCGAAGAACGCGCTGTCGTACTCGTCCCCCTCGATGACGAACAGATCGCTCCGGCCCAGGCGGAAGCTCGCGTCGAAATTGCGCGGAATACCGCCGACGAGGAAGCCCGGGTCGGCGCCCGCCGCGACCAGCGCCCATGCCGACATCGACGTCGTGGTCGTCTTGCCGTGCGTCCCGGCGACGACGATGGAGCGCCTTCCCTGCAGGAAGCGGTCGCGCACCATCTCCGGCAGCGACACGTAGCGCATGCGCCGGGCGAGCACCGCCTCTACCTCCGGATTGCCGCGCGAGACCGCGTTTCCGATCACCACCAGGTCGATGTCGTCGGTCACATGCCGGGCGTCGTAGCCGAGCAGCGGCTCGATGCCCCGGCCGGCGAGGAAACCGTCCATGGGAGGATACGCGTGGGCGTCGGAGCCTCGCACCTCGATCCCCTGCTCCTGCAGCATGGCGGCGAGGGTCGCCATCGCCGTCCCGCAGATCCCGATGAGGTAGACGCTCTTCACGCCACCGCCGCCTCCTCGACGATCAGCCGGCCGGACACGTCGGTGTCCACCGTGACCTCCACGCCGAGCGGGAGGGTCACCATCGGCCGCGCGCGAGTATGGCCGGTCGGCACGCCGAACAGCATCGGACCGTCGATGTCGGCGGCCACGCCGGCGAGGACCCCCCGGGCGTCGACGCCGCCGTCCGGCTCCGCGCAGCCGGGGAACTCGGCGCAGACCACGGCGGCCGCGCGAGAGAGAATGCCCGCCTGGCGCAGCTGCGTCAACATTCTGTCGATCCGGTAGGGGCGCTCGCCCACGTCGTCGAGGAGCAGCACGAACCCCGGGGGCGGATCGAAGGAGAACGACGTCCCCAGCGAGCTGACGAGCTGGGTGAGCGTGCCGCCCAGGAGGCGCCCCCGGGCTCGCCCGCGCCGGAGCACCTCCACCCCGTCGTCGTGCGGCAGGGGGCCGAACGGAACGGGCCGGGAAAGCTGACCCAGCAGCGAGCCGCGGTCGTAGCCGTCCCGTCCCTCCGACAGCGACACCACCATCGGCCCGTGGAAGCCGACCACGCCGCACTGGATCGTGAGGAACGTCAGCAGGGCGGTGAGGTCGCTGCAGCCGACGAGCGCCTTGGGCCGGTGCCGCAATTCGGCCGCATCGAGCAGCGGCAGCAGTTGCGCGCTGCCGTACCCGCCGCGCGCCGCGACCAGGGCCGCTACCGAAGGATCGCGCCACGCCGCCCGGAAGCACTCCGCACGCGACGGCGGGGAGCCCGCGACGTACGCCTGCCGCTCGAAGACCCGGTCGTCGAACACCGGCCGGAGCCCGAGGTCGCGGAGCTCGGCGACGCCTCTCTCGAAGCGGTCGCGATCGAAGGGGCTGGCCGGCGCGACGATCGCCACGCGATCGCCGTCGCGCAGGGCGCGCGGCCTCCGCAGCACCTAGAGATGCCTCCTCATCTCGCGGGCCACGGCCTGGTGCTCGTCGCAGCCGAGCACCGCATCGAGGGCGCGCGCCCGCGGCGGGCGCCACTCGTCGTCGCCGTCGAGAAACCGCTCCTTCGCCCGACGCTGCCGGCGCAGGGCGTCCTCCACGCGCGGCTCGGGCAGCGTCTTGTCCTCGACGGCTCGAATCAGGCGCTCGAGCACGGCCGCCTGCGCCTCGGGATCCGGCTCGCAGAGCAGCATGCCGTCACAGCCCGCGGCGATTGCGGCGACGGCCGCGTCGGGCACCGTGTGGTCCGCCGTGATGGCACCCATCGTCAAGTCGTCGGTCACGATCCAGCCGTTGAAACCGAGGTCGCCTCGGAGGAGCTCGGTGATGACGGCAGGCGAGAGCGTGGCCGGCGAAGACTCGTCCAGGGCGGGATAGCGAACGTGCGCCGTCATCAGCGCCGCCACCTCGGCCTCGATGGCGGCCCGGAAGGGCGGCAGCTCGACCTCCTCGAGCCGGCCGCGCTCGTGCTCGACCACCGGCAGCTCCTTGTGAGAGTCGAGATCTGTGTCGCCGTGACCCGGAAAGTGCTTGCCGCATGCCGCGACGCCGCCCCCCTGGAGCCCGAGAATCACCTCGGCGCCCAGCGCCGCCGCGCGAGCCGGGTCGGTCGCGGGCGCGCGATCGCCGATTACGGGGTTCCGGGGATTCGTCCCGACGTCGAGCACGGGCGCGTAGTCCAGCGTGATGCCCACTGCGCGGAGCTCGCGGGCGAGCGCGCGGCCGAAACGCCGGGCCAGATCGCGGTCCCCGCTGCGCCCGAGCGACGCTACCGGCGGCCACTCGGTGCACGGAGCGCGCAGGCGCTGCACGCGCCCGCCCTCCTGATCGATGCTCACCCAGGTGGGCAGCTCGGTAGGGAGCTCCCGGGCCTCCCGGGCGAGCTCCGCCACCTGCATCGGCGCCTCGACGTTGCGTCCGAACAGGATGACCCCGCCGAGGTCGAACTCGCGCGCCAGCGCGCGCAACTCGACCGGCATGGCATGGCCGCCGAAGCCGGCGACCACCAGTTGCCCGAGACGCCGGCGCAGTGCTCTCGACATGGAACGTTCGGCCGACACCCGGCGCCGTGCGGGGGCAGGTGCTCGTCGCGACGGCGGCGGCACAGCGGCGGCGCAGCGATAGCCGCGGATCAGCGGGGGGCCGCGCGCCGGTCCGGCCGCGCAACGGCTCATTATAATGCGGCGTGTCCGTGCACGCGTCCGCGCCGACGCGCATCGATCTCGCCGGCGGCACGCTCGACATCTGGCCCCTCTACCTGCTCCACGAAGGCGTCCAGACCATCAACGCGGCGATCACGGTCCGGGCGGAATGCGAGCTCTCACCCCGGCCGGAGGGCGGCCTGCACGTCGTCGCCGCGGACACCGGAGCAACCGCCGACGTCGCGCACTGGTCTGCCCTCGACGGCCGCCCGGAGTTGCGGCTGGTCACCCGCATACTGCGCCACTTTCGTCCCGACGGGCTGGCAGTCAGGACGCGCTCGGAGGCCCCGCTGGGGGCCGGCCTGGCCGGCTCGTCGGCCCTCAACATCGCCCTGTGCGCTGCCCTGACCCGGTGGCGGGGCGAGCGCATCGAGCGGGAGGCCCTGATCGATCTGGCCCTCAACCTCGAGGCCCAGGCGATCGCCGTGCCGACCGGGGCGCAGGACTACCGGCCGGCGGCGTACGGCGGCGTGGCCGCGCTCGAGCTGGGTCCGGCCGGCGTGCGGCGGGTCCCGCTCGCCGTCGACACGGCCGCTCTCGAAGCGCGGATGGTGCTCGTCTACACCGGCCAGTCTCGCGACTCGGGCATCAACAACTGGGAGGTGACGAAGCGCCGGATCGACGGCGACCCGTCCCTGGCGTCGCTCTTCGACGAGCTCCGCGACGTCGCCGCCGGCATGCGGCGGGCGCTCGAAGCGAACGGCTGGGACGACGTCGCCCGCCATCTGCGGGCGGAGTGGGCGCTGCGCAAGCGGCTCGCAGCGGGGGTGACCACGGACGTTCTGGAAGGGCTGATCCGTCAGGGTCTCGACGCCGGCGCCGAGGCGGCGAAGGTGTGCGGGGCCGGTGGCGGCGGTTGCGTTCTCTTCCTCACCCCCCCGGACGCCCGGGACGGCGTGCGGCGAGCTCTCGTCGGCGGCGGCGGCCGCCTCCTTCCCTGCCGCATCGATGCCGAAGGGCTGCGGGTCACCGCCGACTGATCGGTCCCCCGATGGAGAACGAGGAGGTCGCCCGGCTCTTCACCGAGATCGCGGACCTGCTCGAGATCAAGCGACAGAACCCGTTCAAGATACGGGCCTATCGGAACGCGGCCGACATCGTCGGAAGCCTGTCCGAACCGGCCTCCAGCCTCTCGGAGGAAGACCTTCGGGCCCTGCCGGGCATCGGCAAGGAGATCGCCGCCAAGCTGGCCGAGCTCTTCCGGACCGGCAGCCTGCGCTATCACCAGACCCTGCTTGCCGAGCTCCCGGCCTCCGTGCTCGATCTGCTGCAACTTCCGGGACTCGGCCCGAAGACCGTGGCCCTCCTGCACGAGCGCCTGGAGATCGCGACCGTCGAGCAGCTCGAGGCCGCCGCCGCGGAGGGTCGACTGCGCGCGCTCCGCGGCATGGGCGCACGCAAGGAAGAACGGATTCTGAAGGCCATCGCCTGGCGCCGCGCGCGGCCGCCCCGATGGCCTCGGCCAGGCTCCTAGCGCAAGCTCCTGGGACGGTGGGGGCTGGGGCCGACCCGGAGCCTGCGACGGGT
>JAPOYG010000297.1 GCA_026706755.1 Acidobacteriota bacterium | reverse complement strand
ACGCGCTTGGAGGGCGCGAAGTTCGGCGAGTCGGCCAGCCGTCCGGCGTCCAGCCCGCGAAGCTCGGTCGCGCCGTCGACCCTGTCAGCCACGAGTACATCTTCCGGGCGAAACTCGTCGAGCAGCAGCGACGACTGCGTCGAGATCACGATCTGAGTGTCTACCGACGCCTGCTTGACGAGCGATGCCAGTATCGCGATGGCATAGGGGTGCAGTCCCAGTTCCGGCTCGTCGAGGAGGATGACCGACGGGCGGAGGGCCGGAGGTTGGAGCAACAGGGTCGCCAGCGCGATGAATCGCAGCGTGCCATCCGAAAGAGACGCCGCGTCGAAGTGCGCCTCCGATGTCCGATGCCGCCATTCCAGTCGATGTCAGGGGTGTCCGTCCCGATGCTCCATCCAGTCGACGGTAGCCATCGGGGCGATTATCGCTCACGGGAGCAGCGAGTCACGCCGTCGACCGCAGCGGTCACGCCGTCGATATGGACGAGGGTGACGCCGCTGTCGCCTGAGGGTTCACGACTCTCCGCGCAGATCGTCCAGGAACTCGGACGCCGGCTCGACGCCCGTAACGAGCAGCCGGTCGCGGGCGCGCGTGCAGGCGACGTACAGCAGGTGTCGCTCGGTGCTGTAGACCTCTTCGAGGTCCGCGTCGTCGGCCACCCGCTCGATCCGCGGCTGGAGCGGCAGGATCTCGTCGTCGCATGCCACTACCGCTACGGCGCGGAACTCCAGTCCCTTCGCAAGGTGCATCGTGCCGACCGCCACCGCCCCCGACGCGACGACCGACCGGGCATCCAGCTCGACCGGTGTCAGACCGCCATCCCGGACCGACGCGACGGCTCTCGCGACCTGGTCCGGCGATCGGACGAAGACCCCGAGTGCCTGCGGCGCGTAGCCCTCAGCGGTGCGCGCCCGCAGCCACTCCGCGACGGCCGTCGTCTCCGCCTCGGGCGTGTCGAACGTGCGGACCTCCGGGTTCGGCCCGTTGAAGACGGAGACGGTCGCGCCCCGCGGCTCCGCGTTGCCGTCGACGTCGGCGAGCTCGGGAGGAAGGAGCCGATCCGCCTGCCGCCGGATCTGGTGCGACGTCCGGTAGTTGATGCGCAGGGTGTGCGACCGCCCGCGCACGTCCACGCCCAGCGCCCGCCACGAGAACGGCGTCTGGAAGATCCGCTGCCCGAGGTCTCCGGCGAAGAACAGGCCGTCCGGTCGGCCGCCGCCGAGGGCGGCGAGGAAGCGCAGCTCGGCCACCCCGACGTCCTGCGCCTCGTCGATCACGCAGTGATCGACGAGGCGCAGGACCCGCGTCTGCGACCTGCGCCGCCAGCCGCGCGAACATCCCGGGCTCGGTCAGTCGCTCTCGCGCAGCGAGCTCCGACCGGACGCGGGAGAAGATCGACCAGAGCAGCTCCCGCTGCTTCTCGGCCAGCCGCGTCTTGCGGCCGAGGCGCTGGACGTCCCGGTACTCCTCCCAGGTTTCGAGCTGCCAGGCGTCGACCACCTCGTTCCACTCCGTCCAGAGGAAGTGGTCGGTGAACCGGTGTCCTTCGACGCCCTCCGCCGCCCGCGCGAGCAGGGCGCGAACGTCATCGTCGCTGGCAAGATCGAAGCGCCCGACGCGGGCGGCGAAGAGCCGGCGTCCGACATCGCGCATCGAGTGCACTTCCAGGCGTTCCGCCAGCTTCGGCTCGTTGCCGATCAGGCGCACGAGGCGCGTGCGCAATGCGGACGCGAGCGCTTCCGAGAAGGTCGCCAGCAGCACGCGGCGCTCCGGGTGCGTCCGGGCCAGGTGCACGGCCCGATGGAGGGCCACGATGGTCTTGCCGGTGCCAGCCGACCCAGCAACGCGCGCCGGGCCGTTGTACTGCCGCTCGACCAACTGCCGCTGGGCCGGATGCAGGAAGACCGTCCACTTCTCCCACGGGTAGTCGAGCGCGCGGGTGAGCGCTTCGACGTCTGCCATCACCCGGAAGCGGCGCTGGGCGTCCGGATGCGCGAAGGGATCCGCGCCAGCCGGGGCGGGGGTTGGGTGCGCGGGCGCGCCGCCGGTGGCAATCTGCAGCAGCGCCTCGGCTGCCTCGGCCGGCAGGTGATCCGCGACGTCGAGCAGCGTGTCTTCCGTCGCCGCTCGCACGTCGTTCAGCCACTCGCCCGGCACGCCGTAACCCAGCAGGTAGTCGTCCGACGCGCCGCCGAAGATCGGTCGTGAAGCCGAAGCTAGAGCCGGACCCGCGGCCACAGGCCTGTCGGCCGGCACGTCGCTCTCGACGTAGCGCAGCACGTGGATCTCGCGTACCGTCTCGCGGATCTCCACGAGCTGCGCCGCCCCGGTGGTCGGGTGCCGATCGAGGCGCCGCCGCTCGGCCCACTGGTAGGCGGCGTCGTGATGGTCGACGTAGCAGAGGAGGAAGCTCGACGCGGTCCGATGCACGATCAACCGGAGATCGCGGCTGACCCGGACCGACCAGAAGTGCTTGTCCTTGGCCCGGTCGAGGGCGTGCAGCTTCAGCCCCGGCTGGGCCGGGTTCATCTGCAGGTCGAAGGCGGTTGTCTTGACCGCCTTCTGCTCGTCGCCGGTCAGCTTCGCGAGGCTGTCCGTGAAGGTGTCGGCGATGCGGAACTGCATCCTTACCGGGATTCCTGCGATCGAGTCGGAGTCGCGCAGCCCGAATAAGGCTGGCGGTCTCAAGCTCTGTGAGCGTCGTGGGTATCGGCGCCCGACCCACCCTTCTGTGCGCCGCGTGCGAGTGTCTTGTGGGTCGGACCCGGCTCGAACGTCAAGCCCGATCTTGCTTCCTCTGCCTGGATGTGGCGAAAAATCGCCTCCAGGTCGTAATCGAATCTTGCCGCGAGTTTGTCCCGCGCCGCGCGCACCTCGGCCACGATGGGATCATCGATCATTGTCCAATTCCTCGACTTCCGTGAGTTCCTCGGGCGTACAGAGAACGGGCGGGTCTATGTCCCGATCGCGACGAACCGCTTCGATTCGCCGCCTTGCCGCGGCGTTGGCGATGTGCCGGAAGTTCCACGTAACGAGGAACTCTACGTCGTGCACTGCCGCGATCGCGACGTGGGCAGCGTCCTGCCCGGCCCGTCTCGGTACCGCCCCAGCATCGACCAGCCGCTGCGCCAACTCGAGCGCTTCCCTGGGGAAGGTGAGCCTGACCAGCGGCGCAAGTGCGGCGAGCCGGGCGGTCGCGGCATCCGGATCGCCGACCCCGGCTTCCTCGCGGACCAACTGCGAGATCACGAGCTCGAGTCTGCTCGATGCCGCCGCCCACCACTCCCGCGTGACCTCCTGGCGTCCTGCGATCACGATATCGCGCGACGGCTGCGCCGTCAGGTAGCTCACGACGCTGGTCTCCACGTAGACGCGCGGCTTCATCGGGCGCTTCCGTTCACACCCGGAACACCTTCATCACCTCGTCGCCGAGGTGGTTGATGACCTTGACGGCGATGCGGCCCGACTCGGGGCGGTCGAACGGGCGCGAGACATCGCTGTGCAGCGTCGCCCAGGCGTCGGGGTCGATCTCGGCCTTCAGGGTGGTCTTGAGGGCCTTGTAGGGGTCGTTGGCGCCAAGGAAGTAGGCGTGGCGGACGAAGAAGCTCTCCTCGTTGTAGTCGGTGTCGATGAACCAGCAGGCGATGCCGTCGGCGCCGTCGCTGCGCACCTCGCCGGTGTTGGGGTGGAAGACGTCGACGCCGTTGATCTTCACCTGGAGCCGGCCGTCCCCGGCGCCGCCGCCGGTGGCCGGCAGGATGTCGATGTCGGGCTCGCCGAAGACGACGAAGAGGTTGCCCTTGCCGGTGTTCTTTAGCTCGCCGGCCATGTGGAGGTCTGCGTTCATGCGGGCCTTGAGGACGGGGATGCGGCCGAGGCGGTCGAATTCGGAGGCGTGGGCCTCGTAGTTGAACGCGCCGGCGATCAGTACGTCGAACCCGGCGTCGCCGGCCTCCCGGGCCGCCGCCACGAGGTCGGGGCGCGAGACCGTGCCGAACTCCGGGCCGACGAAGATGCCGGCCCGCTTCTCCCGGCCGGCCGCCCCCTGACCCTCCGCGTAGCGCCCCTCCGCGCAGATGTACGAGCCCGGCCACGGCGTGACCGCGGCGAAGGCGATGCGGTCCTCCTTGTGCGCCTGCTGCACGCCCGCGGTCTCGAGCTGCTGCAGGATCATGCCCGCGAAGTCCTGCTGCGGTCCGTAGTCGGCCTTCGCCTCCGCCACACGGTCGAGGATCTCGTCGTTCTCGTCGACAGCCACCACCCGGTGCGGCGACAGGCTCTCGACCGTGAACGGCCCCGCCACGCGCACCTTGCGTTTGTCCTCGTACGGCCTATCGTAGAGGTACTCGTAGTCCGCCCTGGCCGCGATGGAGTCGTCGATCTCCTGCTGCCGCGCGATGCGCGCTTCCCACCACAGCCGATGCGCCTCCGCCGCCTCCGCCGACCACTGCTCGGACACATCGCGGGGAATCTGCCACTCCTCCCAGTCGGTATCGAGCCTCGCGTTCAGGTCCTCGCGCAATGGCCCCAAGGTCTCCTGCCAGCGCTCCCAAATGACGTCGATCTCAGCGTTGTTGGCGATTTCACCGGACGTACCAGACCGAACCCGTTCACAAACGAATCCCTGCCGGACATCACCGCGGGTTGCTCGATTCGTTGACTCTTGGCCGCTGATCTCGGCCTCCTTTCGCCGTCCGTCCGAACTATCGGTGAGGACGTAGTACGGGTACCGCGCGCCCATAATGCGAGCCCGGGCGAGCGCGAGCGCCACGCGGGAGGTGTCGATCGTTATCCACCGGCGACCCCACTGCTCAGCCGCATACGCAGTTGTGCCGGATCCGCAGGTGGGATCCAAGACCAAGTCACCCGGATCCGTTGCCATCAAGATGCAACGCTTGACTACCTCCGGGCTCGTTTGAACA
Source organism: Acidobacteriota bacterium (assembly GCA_026706755.1). Lineage (GTDB taxonomy): Bacteria > Acidobacteriota > Vicinamibacteria > Vicinamibacterales > UBA8438 > JAGWAJ01. Next base: position 4,360 of record JAPOYG010000297.1, on the reverse strand, counting down.
ACATAGACGGGTGCCGACGCGCCGCCCAGGCCATCCCACCAGTTCGACATCTGTTTGATAGACGGCTCTGGCGAGTACCTAACGAATCGGACGTCTCGCTTCAATGGGAACAGTCGATCAGCCATCGCCAACCGCTCCATGCCGGACGGGAGGCCCTTTTCCGATACCACCGTGTGCTTCCAGCACTGGCCGTCACCGATGGGGAATACGCGATCCCGAAAAACAAAATCATGCGACTGGTTCTTGCGAACTCCTCCACTCTTGAGTGGATTCAATGCGAATAACCTCGCGTCCGGATAGACCTTGTTGAGCTCGTTCAGATCCCTCGAATAAAGGGTCTCGTCAATTCGTTCCAGCTCCTTGAGGCGAATGCGGAGGCCACCTGCTGTCTCAATAAACGGAAAGTCGTCGGATACTTCTTGGCCTTCCCGGATTTCCCAGAGTTTTCGGAACTTCAGAATAGAAATGTTCTTCGCATAGAACAATACAAAGTCGTTAACGGATTCCAGATTTCCGCTGATCTGGCTTCCCTTCTTCTTGACAAGCACTTCCGTGACAAAATTGCCTTGTCCAAACACCTCATCCATCAACGCCCGCACCCGATGAGCATTCTCATCCCCGATCTGCACGAAGATCGAGCCGCTCTCGGCTAGTAGCTCGCGCGCCACCGTCAACCGATCGCGCAGGTACGTTAGATATGAGTGGATCCCATCCCGCCACGTATCACGAAACGCCTTGACCTGCTCCGGTTCGCGGCAGATGTGCTCTCCTTTGCCATCTGTGACGTTGCGGCTAGTCGTCGACCACTGGAAGTTCGAGTTGAACTTGATCCCGTAGGGCGGGTCGAGGTAGATGCACTGCACCTTGCCACGCAGGCCCTCGCGTTCCGCGAGCGAGGCCATCACCTGCAGGCTGTCGCCGAGAATCATCCGGTTCGACCAGTTGGCGTCGTGCTGGTAGAACTCGGTCTTCGCGCCCTCGTCGGGCAGGCCGTTGAAGTCGGCGAAGAGGTCGGGCTGGCTCTCGCCCGCGGCGTCCTCCCGGTCCCGGCGCTGGTTCTCGGTCCGGCGCCGCAGGTCGTCGATGAGCACCTTCGGGTGGACCTTCTCCTGGATGTAGAGGGGCGGCGCGTGCACGACGAGGTCGGACCAGTCCTGCTCGTCCTTGCCGCGCCAGACCAGCTGGGGGTCCAGGTCGCGGTTGCGGCGCTCGTAGGCGACGCGGACCGGGCTCTGCTCGGACCGGTCCATCACCGACCGGAACTCGGCGGTGGGGAGGTTCTTCCGCGACGCCTCGTCGTGGGTCAGGGTCGCGACGGTCCGGGGAGCTTTGCGTTTGGCCATCTCGCGCTTCAGGGGCCGAAGGGATTCAGCACGGGGACGCCGAGACCGTCGACGTCCGGTGCATTGCGGGTGACGAGGGTCATATGGTGGACGCGCGCGGTGGCGGCCAGCAGTCCGTCGATGACGGGAACGGACCGAATCGCACCCAGATGGCCCCAGGCGTCGGCGACGCGGCCGTCAATCGGGAGGACACGGTTGGCATAAGACGTCACGATGTCCTGCAGCCAGCGCTCGAGGGTGGCCGCCTGGCGGGGGTCCCGCCGGCGGAGGCGTTCGACGCCGCGGCGAATCTCGCCGGTCACGACGACGCTGATGAAGAGATCGTCGTCGGCGACGCTGGCAAACCAAGCGGCGACGCCGGCGTTGCAACGCTCTCCCTTCCGCACCTCCGAGACGACGTTGGTGTCGAGGAGGAACATCAGATCTCGATGTCGCGGCCCACGTCGCGGGGCCGATCAAGCTCGAGGTCGACGGGACAGGCGGCGAGCAACTCCTTGAAGCCGCGCCCGCGAGGGGCGCCCAGACGGTCGCGGAGCAAGGCGCGCGCAGATGCGTTGCGGTCCGGGTCGCGGAGCGCGGTGGCCACGTCGCGAATGAGCTCGACGTCGTCCCGGTGCACCTTGACCTCGCAGCGGACCCAGCCCCCTCGCTTCAGCCGGTCCCGGTAGCCACGTACGGCCAACGTTTGCCTGCTTGCCATGCCGCCCCCTTTCCGGTAAGGATACCGGAAATCCGCCCGTCAGCGCGCTAGCGCGCCACCCGCTCGATCACGGTCTGCAACTCGCTTGCGAGCGCGTCTTCGAAGTCCTCCTCCATCTGGTACACGTCGGTCAGCTCGGCGAAGGCCCAGCGGCCGTAGGCGCCCAGGTTGTTGACGCCCGGCACCCAGTAGGCGTCCATCGTGTTCTTCTTGTCCTTGGCGTCCTCGCCCCGGTAGCCCTTGATCTCGACCACCAGGCGCAGCAGGTCGTCGTCGCCGCGGCCGTCGTCGACGAGCACGATGAAGTCGGGGAGGTAGCGGCGCATCGTGGAGCCGAAGCGGTAGGGGATTTCGAGGCCGAGGTTGTGGTTCTTGACGTAGGCGCGCACCTGCGGATGCGACTCGACGACGGGGCAGAACTGCGCCTCCCACTCGCTGTCGCAGACCACCCAGTTGACGTGGGAGCGGCGGGGGTCGGTCTTCCAGCGAAGTTGCTTCGAGGTTGTGAAGTGCACGTGGCTCGTCGAGCCGACGGGGTTGTAGGCGTCCAGCACCGCCTTGATCGGCCGCTCTCCCAGCAGGCTCTTCGTGATGCCGGCCGTGATGCGCTCGCATGCCATGTCGGCCAGCTCCTGGTACAGAAGCTGCGCCGGGTACGTGTCTCCCTTGCAGACGAGGTGGTGGTCGAGCCACTGCCGCGTGATGCGCTTGAGCTGGCCGAACAGGTGCAGTTTGGGTTCCTCGCCGGGGTCGCGCCACTTGGTCTCCAGTAGCCGCTTCGTCAGGTGGAAGAGTAGGGTCGACCGGCGGAGATCGCGGGTGTGGACGAGGTTCAGATCGACGCCTTCCCCGACGATGCCCTCGTTGCGGGTGACGGACGGACCGACCAGCGCGGGGGTCAGCTCCAGCGTCGAATCGTCGTTGAAGTGCGCCGTCAGGCGCTCGTCCGGCAGCTCGACGCGGTAGCCGGCGACCCGCGGGAAGCGGATCTCGCAGGCGTCGCGCTCGGGGCTGACCGCCCTGACCAGCACGGTCTCACGGGGCGGCGTCGGCTTGACGGGCACCGGTTTCGCCGTGAAGTCGAAGGGAATGCCGAGGACATCGGCGTACTCGACGTCGAAGAGGCCGTCGGCATTGGCGTCGTACGACTGGCGGCGGAGCGCGCGGCCGATGACCTGCTCGCAGAGGAGCTGCGTGCCGAAGGCGCGGACGCCGAGGACGTGGGTGACGGTCCGCGCGTCCCAGCCTTCCGTGAGCATGGAGACGGAGACGACGCAGCGGATCGACCCGCCGAGCGTGCCGGGCTTGCCGACGGTGTTCATGACCTCGCGCAGCAGGTCCTGGTCGGACAGGTGCTCGGCCTGCTGCCGGTCGCCGGTGCGGGCGACGATCTCGCGCCGGAAGCGCTCGATCTCGTCGCCGGCGGCGTCGCGGAAGTTCCGGTCGAGGGCTTCGCCCGAGTCGAGCTGCTCGCTATCGATGAGCAGCGTGCGCGGGCGGGGCAGCGGGTTGCCGTGCTCGTCGAAGTTGCGGAACAGGGCCAGGCGGCCGTTCACGAGCGACGTGGAGCCGTCCTCGTTCTCGCGGTGGAAGCCGGAGATGAAGTCGTAGACCAGCTTCGAGGTCGACGTGTTGTTGCAGACTACGATGAAGCACGGCGGTGCCTCGATGCCGGCGTTCGCCCACAGCTCGAACGTCTTCTCGTAGTGCCCGTAGAGCGCCTCGAGGGCGGTCTGGAGATCGAGCGGCAGGCTGAGGGGATCGAGTCCCCGCGCCTTGCCGCGGCCCCGCTTGGGCATCTTCGGCCGGATGTGCTCCCACAGGTTGCGGAACTTCGGCATCTCGCCGCCGGGGACATTGTCGGCGACGGGCACGCGCGGCAGCTTGACTATGCCGCACTCGATGGCGTCCATCAGCGAGAAGTCGCTCGCGGTCCAGGGGAAGAGCACGCCCTCGCGGTAGCCAGACCCGCTCAGGAAGAACGGCGTGGCGGAGAGATCGATCACGCGCTGGAGGCCGAGCTTGCGCTGCACGGCTTCGAGCCCCGAGATCCAGACCCGCGCCGCCTCCCGGTTCTTGTCGGCCTCCTTCCGGTCGTCGCCCTTTAGCGGCCCCTCCTCGTCGTCGTCGGGCGGCCGCTCCCGGTAACAGTGGTGCGCCTCGTCGTTGAGGGCCAGGATGCGCTTCATGGCCATCAGCTCCGGCATCACGCGCTGGAGCATCTGGCCCTCGGTCTCCTTCGTCCGCAGGTCCGGCCCCTGTCCCCGGAGCAGGGCGCGGCCGCCCTTCGACAGCTCCAGCGTCTCGCGCCGCAGGA
>JAPOYG010000181.1 GCA_026706755.1 Acidobacteriota bacterium | reverse complement strand
TCGGCTACGAGATCAACTTCAACCGCTACTTCTACGAGTACCGCCCGCCCCGCCCCCTCGAGGAGATTGAGGCCGACATCCAGCGCGTCGAGAAGGAGATCGTGGCCATGCTGCGGGAGATGTCGGGCTGATGGTCCGGCGTCGGCGGCGCGGCATCGGCCCCCAACAGGAGACCGATCGCGCAGCGGTCGCGCGCGGCGTGGCCGGATCCCTCATGGATTCGTGCGTCCCTGACATGCCGCCGTCGCGGGGTCCCATGCGGATAGAAATTGTCGGCACTTGCGCCTAGGTGCCGACAGCGACTACGATCCGGTTCGTGGTTGAACTCAATGCAGCGGCCTTGCGGGTAGCCGGCCTCGGGGCCTTCTTCCGGCCCCGAGACGTCGACTCGCTGGGAGTCCCGTACCGCCAGCTCCGCCGACTCGTTGCGACGGGCATCGTCGACGACCTCGGTGGGGGTCTGTACAGGCTCGCCGAGATCGAGGCGTCGGAGCTCGAGACCGTCGCCATGGTCGCGGCGGCCGTGCCGCGCGCGGTCGTCTGCCTGATGACGGCGCTTCGCGTCCACGAGATCGGAACCGAGTCCCCTCACGAGGTCTGGATCGCCATCGACCGCAAGGCCCGCCGGCCCGCGCGGACCCCGGCGCAGGTTCGCGTCGTTCGGTTCTCGAAGGCGATGCTCACCTACGGCGTCGTTCGCCGCCCGATGCTCGGGGTGCCGGTCTCGATCACGTCGCCGGCCCGCACGGTCGTCGACTGTTTCCGATATCGCAACAAGTTCGGTCTCGACACTGCCCTCGAGGCGCTCCGGGACACCCTGCGCCAGCGCCTTGCTTCGGTGGACGAGATCATGCGAGCGGCCAACGTGTGCCGGGCCCGGACGATCCTCAAACCCTACGTCGACGCGGTTCTGTCGTGACGAAACGTCGGCTCAAGAACGTCGGCGCGTCAGTTCGCGCGCGACTGCTCGCTCGCAGTCGGGAGACCGGCGAGGACTTTCAAACGCTCCTATGGCGGTACGCCGTCGAGCGATTCCTCTTCCGTCTCGGCCGTTCCCCCTATCGCGGCAGTTTCGTGCTCAAGGGCGCCATGCTCTTCGTGCTCTGGGACGAACCGTTCCACCGGCCGACCCAGGACATCGATCTCGCCGCCCAGGGCACCGCCGGACCCGACGACGTCGTGCCGGCTTTGCAGCACGTGTGCCGCGTTGCCGCCGCCGCCGACGGCGTCGTCTTCGGCGCCGACCACATGACCGTGAGCCGGATCCGAGGCGCAACTGAGGACGGGGGCATCCGCATCCGGTTCCCGGCGACCGTCGACGTGGCCCGCGTCATCGTGCAAGTCGATGTCGGCTTCGGCGACTCGATCCAACCACCGCCGGCCGATGCGGAGTTCCCGCCGCTGCTCGGCAACGCGACGTCGCGCGTGCTCGCATATCCCAAGGAGGTCGTGGTCTCCGAGAAGCTGTCCGCCGCGATCGCGCACGGGGAACAGACGAGCCGCTACAAGGACTTCTTCGACCTGTACTTCATGGCTCGGCGTTTCCAATTCGAGGGCGTGCGCCTCATGCAGGCGTTTGCCGCCACGTTCGACGGCCGCCGCTCTCCAACCGAGGACATCCCGCTCCCCCTGACGACCGCCTTCTACGCCGAGACGGCGCGAGGCGAACGCTGGCGCGCCTACCTGACCAAGCGCGGGCGCCTGCGTGCCCCGACGGACTTCACCACCGTCGGCGAGCTTCTTCAGCTCTTTCTGACGACGCCTTGGCGCGCCCTCTCCAGCGGAGATCCGTTCGCAGCCGAGTGGCTCCCGGGCGGACCATGGCAGCCCGGTGGCCCGCCGCGCTCGATAGACGATGGCTGAAGTGGCCAGTCTGGGCGACAGGAACTCGCGCCTGAAGGATCTCTGGGACGTGGCCTGCCTCACCCGCTGCTTCGCGTTCGACGGCGACACCCTCCGCACCGCCATCACCGAGACGTTCCGCCACTGCGGGACGTCGCTCGCGGGCGGGCGGCCCACGGCGCTGCCGGCCGGCTACTACGATGACCACGAGGCCCCCGAGCGCGGGCAACGCTGGCGCGAGATGCGACGGCAGATCGGGACCCACATCGAGGGATCCGACCACCTCGCGGAAGCCGGCGAGGAGCTGCGCCGCTTCCTGGGCCCGATCTGCGACAGCCTGATCGCGGAGCGCCCGTTCACGCCGGCGTGGCCCGCCGGCGGGCCTTGGCGGCCGCGGGTTCGGGCCCGTGTGAGAGGCAAACGCAGTGGCTGAGGTGACCGGTCGGGGCGAGAAGCCGCGGCGTCGGCGTTTTCGAGCCTATCGCGAGTACAGGGATTCCAGCGTCGAATCACTATGTGAGATCCCGTCGCATTGGAGCGCTCTCTCGATCAAGCGTGTATGTCGGCTCTGCTACGGCGAGTCCCTCGCTGCCAACGATCGGGCGGATGGTGATGTCGTAGTATTCGGGTCAAATGGGCCGGTTGGCACCCATGCCAGGGCAAACACCGAGGCACCATGCCTGATCGTCGGGCGGAAGGGTTCCTTCGGTAGAGTCAACTACTCTGCCCGTGCGGTCTTCGCCATTGATACAACCTTCTTTACGGATGCTCGGCACACCAAGGGCGACCTGCGCTGGGCGTACTACGCCCTCCAGTGTGCTCGGCTGGATGCGATTTCGAGAGATTCAGCGATTCCGGGCCTCGACCGTGAAGACGCATACGCGCGTGCGATCGCTGTGGGTCCGATTCACGAACAACGCGCCATCGCCGACTTCCTCGACCGTGAGACTGCGACAATCGATGCACTGGTGGCGAAGAGGGAGCGGCTGATCGAGCTGCTTCAGGAGAAACGCACCGCCCTCATCACCCGCGCCGTCACCCGGGGCCTCGACCCGAACGTCCCCATGAAGGACTCCGGCGTCGAGTGGCTGGGCGAGATCCCGGCGCACTGGAAACTGACGCCCTTGAAGCGCATTCTACGTCGATGCGACTACGGAATATCGGAGAGCTTGGGGGGGGGCGGTGATATCCGTGTCCTTACCATGGCCCACGTTCAGGATGGTGAGACCGTACTGCCCGATGATGGTAGCATCGACGCTGTTGATCGAACTTTGATCCTCGAGTCTGGCGACCTTCTATTCAACCGCACCAACAGTCGTGAACTCGTGGCAAAGGTCGGCATATTTCGAGGAGATAGACAGGAACAGGTTACCTTCGCATCGTACCTCGTGAGGTTGACGGCGCGTGACAACGTGGAGCCGGAGTGGCTCAACTACCTGCTCAACTCTACGGGTCTTCTCGGGATGGCTCGCAGCATGGCACTGCTGAGCGTGAACCAAGCCAACCTGAATCCGACCAAGTACCAACGAATCGTCGTGCCGATGCCCGAGCTTTCCGAACAACGGCGAATCGCAGGCTTCGCCAAGCACGAGGCGACCCGAATCGACACCCTTGTTCGCAAGATCCGGGAGGCCATCGACCAGCTCAAGGAATTCCGCATGGCTGTGATCTCCGCGGCGGTCACCGGCAAGATCGATGTGCGGGAGGCAGCGCCGCGATGAGCTTCGAGCCGAGCTTCACCGTCACCCACGCGATCGCGGCCCCAGCTGTGACAGCTGTGACATCGAGTTCTGACACCGGAGTCGCCGCGGGGCTGTGACGAGCCGTGACATCGAGCTGTGACACGCTCCGGCCGACCGACGGCCAATGCTCGCGTTGGCAGTCGGCACTGTCCTCCGGTCCGGGCCGGGGTGGAGGTGGAGAATCCGGAGAGGGCATGTATCCGTGGACTCCGGTCCTCGGGGCCACGACGCGAGGTACTCGTCGATCGACCGCTGGAACTCGCGCCGGCTGTAGCTGGAGTCAGATGCAAACTGACATCGCCGCAACGCGAAGGGCAGGGCCGGGCACCTCAAGGAGACCAAAGCGCTCCAGCATTGGTTTCGCGAGAGACAACCCCTGGCGATACTGCCTGAGCGCGTCAGTCTCTCCCTGCATCTCGACCACGCGGTTCAACAGAGACATCGCAGAGAAGAGCACGCTTTTTTGAAGGAGATTGATGGATTGCTCTGTTTTGACATTGCGCGTCACCTTTCCGACTACATGATATGTCCCGCCGGATAACTTCGCTCGCAGTTCCTCTGGTTCGTAGTCGGCCAGATCGAGGTCCACGACTCCGTAGGGGCGCGGGGTATGGCCTGCGGACCACATTACCATCTCGATCTGTTTTGACCGACGGTAGTCGTTCTCGAGATGCTCCAGGAGCCCTTGGAGCGCGGTTGCATAGTTTTCGGTCTCTCCAAGGGCAAGCTGGAATTTGTCCAGATTCTGTTGTTCGGCTTGTCTGTGTTGGGCGGGATTTGACCGGCTGCCCTTCTTCCTGCTCGGAAGACGCGGATTCGGGTCTTGTGATCCCCGGTCCTGGTCGTACAGGGGCTTTACGATGGAAGTCAGCACCTTCTCGACTATTGGAATTGCCATCCGCAGAGTGTCGATCAGGGCATAGAAGTCAACGGGTCGCAGCTCTGCCAACATCTCAACGTAGCTTGTGCCGTCAAGGTCTTCTCCCAAGGTCTCAGGGTCAATTGCGTGAAGCATCTGGCGATGGTGCAGTTCGTCAATGAGCGACATGTGAAGTCCGCCGACGGTATAGCGCCGAGCTGACCTGTTTCCGGTTGTTGAGGATTGTTTAGACCCTGCCTCAAGACCGATCGAGATGAGTCGCTCAAGGAAATTGAACCCGGCCTTGCCGCCGCGACTGCGTTCGGTCTGAGTCGTATCATTAGTTTCGGATTCGAGCGAGTATCCCTTGAAGATATATGCCGCGCAATTCAAGACCATCTTCTCATTAAGGTAGACAGGCTCCAGAAATGGTTCCGGAATGGCTTTTCGATCTTCCACTGCGGTAATTCTCCTCACTTCGCGCGGATGAGTGGTGCTCGGCAGCAGCGGGAACTCCGCCATCCGGCTTGTCTCCGTCTGCAGAGGCTCGCAACCGCTCGCGCCAGAGCGTCAGCCGTTCCGCGACGATCGCGGCCAGCGTCTTCTGGGCGGTCGCCAGCACCGCACGCCGCCTCACGTCTCGGCAGAACTCCTCGGCCTCGGCGTAGCTGACGGCGCCGAGCCGCCTTGCGATCGTGGCAGGCGTCCGCCCCAACGGCTGGTCGAGCGATTCGGCGAAACGGGCAAGGTAGGCGGTCAGGTAGTTCGGCTTGGTTCGTGGCGGCTACCACGACGATGTAGCTCGGCAGGTCGTCGACCTGCATGAGCAGGGAGGACACGACGCGCTTGATCTCGCCGGTCTCGTGAACGTCGCCGCGCTCCTTGCCGACCGCGTCGAACTCGTCGAAGAACAGGACGCACGGCGTCCTGCGGGCGTAGTCGAACACCCGCTTGAGGCGCGACGCCGTCTCGCCGAGGAAGCTGCCGATCAGCGCCTCGTACCGCACGACGAAGAAAGGCGCCGACAACGCCTCGGCGATCGCTTCGGCCAACGAGGTCTTGCCGTTGCCCGGCGGCCCGACGAGCAGTACGCGATGCCGCGGTTCGAGCGAATGGGTGCGCAGGACCGAGGCGCGGTGCTGTTCCTCGATCAGCTCCTCGCAGGCAAGGCGCGCGACATCGGTGAGGACCAGATCGGCGAGCTTCTGCCGCGGCGTCAACTCTGCGAGGAACCGCCGGTGCGGCCGCTGATCGGGACTGATGAATGCGGCGCCGGAATCGGCGCCGTTCACCTGCATCGCGTCCGTCAGCCGATCCGCCAGGACGTTGTGGCGCTTCACCCGCTCTTCGGCGATGATCGCCTCGGCCACCGAACGCGCCCGCGCCGTGTCGCCGCTCGATCCGGCCTTGACGAGCGAAACGAGGAGATCGCTCCGCGCCATCGCTGCTCCGCAGTCCGTGGGCCGTCGCCCGCGCCGTCACGTCTCGGGTCGGGACCGACAGTCGGGACAGCCCAGTCTACCGCGAATCCCCGGCCGGTCCGACCAGACACCCAGGCGCGCTTGCGCTTTGCTGAGCGTTGTAGATTCAGAGCACTCCGTTGACTGATGCCAGGAGTCTGCGCCGTAGAACGGCGTAGACTCCCGGTGAGGGTTGGTTGGGCGGCAACCGGAGCCGGACGTAACGATTGCCGGGCCAGCATTTCCAGGACGAGAGGAGCGGCGCCATGGCCGGCTGGAAGTGTACGGCGCGTGGACGGCGAGGTCATCGGCGGCTCAAGGTCCGGGCACAAGGCGATGGCTTGTCCGCGGAAGAGACAGCGCGTCGCATCCCGGCCGACGTGGTCGTGGACGTGGAGCCTACCGGCGCGATGATCCGTCGCATCATCGGCGACGATGCCACCGATCTCGACCTGCAGGCGCGCGAGGTCGACGATCCGATCGACTTCACATCGAGCGACTACGGCCGGGACGATCCCGAGTGATCCGTCCGGATACCAACGTGCCGACGCCGAACATCTCCGAACGGGCCTTCGAGGCGGCCATCGAATGCGCGCTGCTGCGCGGGGGCCCCGACGCATGTCCGGGCGACGCGGCAACGGTGCGCGAGTCGCCGCCGACCTTCGGCGACGACCCGGCGCCGGGCGGCTACCACCGGCGCCGGCCGGAAGACTACGACCGCGCGCTCTGCCTCATCCCGACCGACGTCGTCGACTTCCTCCTCGCGACCCAACCCAGGGAGTGGCAGAAGCTCAGGCAGCACCACGGCGCCGACGTCAAGCCGCGCTTCCTCGGCCGGCTCTCGCGCGAGATCGCCCGCCGCGGTGCCCTCGACGTGCTGCGCAACGGCGTCAAGGACTCGGGCTGCAAGTTCCGCCTCGCATACTTCCGCCCCGCGAGCGGCCTCAACGAGGAGCTGCAGCGCCTGCACGCGGCCAACCTCTTCGCCGTCGTCCGCCAGCTCCGCTTCAGCGAGCAGGACGAGCAGAGCCTCGACCTCGCCCTCTTCCTGAACGGCGTTCCCATCTTCACCGCCGAGCTCAAGAACCCGCTCAACGGTCAGGACGTCCAGGACGCCATCCGGCAGTACCGGGAGGACCGCGACCCGCGCGAGCCGCTCTTCGGCTATGCGCGCTGCCTCGCCCATTTCGCGGTCGACCCCGAGCAGGTGTTCGTCACCACCAGCCTCGCCGGGCCGAAGACGCGCTTCCTGCCGTTCAACCGGGGGCGCTTCGGCGGGGCGGGCAACCCGCCGGTCCCCCCCACGCGGACCGGCTTCCCCACCGACTACCTGTGGGAGGAGGTCTGGGCCCGCGACAGCGTCCTCGACCTCGTCCGCCAGTTCATCCACGAGGTCGAGACGGAGGACGACGGCGGACGGAAGACGGGCAAGAGCTACCTCATCTTCCCGCGCTACCAGCAACTCGATTGCGTGCGCCGGCTCGTGCGCCACGCGCGGGACCACGGCGCCGGCGAGCGCTATCTCGTCCAGCACTCGGCCGGCAGCGGCAAGAGCTTCACCATCGCGTGGCTCGCCCACCAGCTCTCGGTGCTGCACGACCGCAGCGACCGGCGCGTCTTCGACTCGGTCGTGGTGGTGACCGACCGGCGCGTCCTCGACCGCCAGCTCCAGCGCAGCATCCGGCAGTTCGAGCAGACCCTCGGGGTGGTGGAGAACATCGACCAGACCTCGCGGCAGCTCTGCGAGGCCCTTGAGGCGGGCCGGACCATCATCGTCACCACACTCCAGAAGTTCCCCGTCATCGCCGAGCAGATCGGCGAGCTGCCCGGCCAGCGCTTCGCGGTGATCGTGGACGAGGCGCATTCGTCGCAGTCGGGCGAGAGCACGAAGAGCCTCAAGGCAGTGCTCGCGGCCGGCAGCCTGGAGGACGCGGAGCGGGAGGAGGCCGGCGCGCAGACCCCGGAGGAGGAGATAGACGAGCGGGTCCTCGACGAGATCCGCAGCCGCGGGCGCCTGCCCAACCTCTCGACGTTCGCGTTCACCGCGACCCCGAAGCCCAAGACGCTGGAACTCTTCGGCCGGAAACGGCCCGAGGACGGGAAGTTCGAGCCCTTCCACCGCTACAGCATGCGCCAGGCCATCGAGGAGGGATTCATCCTCGACGTGCTCGGCAGCTACTCGACGTACAAGGCCTACTGGCGCCTGCTGAAGACGATCGAGGACGACCCGCGCTACGACCGGGGCAAGGCCGAGTACCTGCTCAAGTCGTTCGTCGAGCTGCACCCACACGCCATCGGCGAGAAGGTCGCCATCTGCGTCGAGCACTTCGCCGCGCAGGTTGCCGCCGCCATCGACGGGCGGGCCAAGGCGATGGTCGTGACGCGCTCGCGCCTGCACGCGGTGCGCACCAGGCTGGCGCTCGACGCCTACCTCACGGAGAAGGGCCACCCGTGGAAGGCGCTCGTGGCCTTCTCGGGCACCGTGAAGGACGGCGGCGAGGTGTACACGGAGTCGGGCATGAACTCGGCCGGGCAGGACCGGGTGGTCGGCGAGCGGCAGACGGCGGCGGAGTTCGAGAAGCCCGAGTACCGCTTCCTGGTGGTCGCCAGCAAGTTCCAGACCGGTTTCGACCAGCCGCTGCTGCACACCATGTACGTGGACAAGAAGCTCGGCGGCGTGAACGCCGTGCAGACGCTGTCGCGCCTGAACCGCACCCACCCCGGCAAGCAGGGCGTGATGGTGCTCGACTTCGCCAACGAGGCCGAGGAGATCCGGAAGGCCTTCGAGCCCTACTACGAGACCACCCTGCTCTCGGAGGCGACCGACCCCAACCTGCTCTACGAGGTCCAGGACCGGCTGCTCGGCTTCGGCGTGTTCGCGGGTGACGACGTCGAGGCCTTCGCCCGGGTGTGCTTCGACCGCAAGGCGAAGCAGGACACGCTCTACGCAGCGCTCGAGCCGGCACGCCAGCGCTTCGGCGCGCTCGCGGCCGATGAGGGGCAGGACTTCCGCGGCCAGCTCGGCGACTACGTGCGCCTCTACGCCTTCCTGTCCCAGGTGCTGACGTTCGCCGACGTCGACCTCGAGAAGCTCTACGTCTTCGCGCGGCACCTGCGGCGCCTGCTGCCGGCCGACAGCGACGAGCTGCCGCGCGAGGTGCAGCAGAACATCGACATGGAGTCGTTCCGCATCCAGCGAACGAGCCACGGCCGCATCGCGCTCGAACGGCAGGGCGGGGCGCTCGACCCGGCCGGGAGCAAGCCGCGCGGCGGCGTCGCCGGGGAGGAGCTGGAACCGCTCTCACGCATCATCGAGGCGCTGAACGAGCGCTTCGGCCTGCAGCTCGGCCCCGAGCATCGCCTCACCCTCGAGCAGATTCGCTCGGCCCTCGACGGCGACGCCGGCCTCGACGCCAGCGCCCGGGTGAACACCCGCGAGAACGTGCGGCTGACCTTCG
>JAPOYG010000295.1 GCA_026706755.1 Acidobacteriota bacterium | reverse complement strand
GCGCGAGCATCCCGGCCGAGAAGTCCAGCGCCGTGACGCGCGCCCCCGCCTCCGCAAGCCAGGCGGTGTGCCGGCCCGTGCCACAGCCGAGATCGACGACGTCGAGACCGCACACGTCCCCGAGGGCAGCCCGGACGCACGGTTCCTCGAGCGCCGGCAGCGGGTTCGCGTCGTGGTCGTAGACGAGCGCCCACCGATCGTAACCGTTGCGCACGCCCGACAGCGGGTCCGGCCGGCCGGCCTCGGTCACGGTCGAATCCTCCGGAGGCCCCCTCGTCCTGCGCGCGCGGTTCCGAACCATCGTCAATCGGAATCGGATTCCTGTCCGCTCGGCGGCGACAGCACTCGCGCGATCCAATCGACGATTGCCCCCTGCACGGCGGCGTGGACCGCGTCCGCGCCCGGAGCGTTCTTCCCGCGAACCCGGAACGAGTGGTCGCCCCCCTCGACGACGTGCAGCTCGGCCCGCCGGCAGTCGGAGAGAATCGGGCGCAGCTCGTCGGGCGTGCCGAAGGCGTCTCGGCTCCCCTGCGCGAACAGCATCGGCACGGGGATCGACGGCAGGTGCGCGGCCCGCAGCTTGTCGGGCCGACCCGGCGGGTGGAGGGGATAGCCCAGCAGGACCAGCCCGTCGACGGTGGGGGGGAAGCCGGCCTCGGCGTCGCCCGCTACCGCCTGGGACGCGATGCGCCCGCCCATCGACTTGCCGCCGACGAGCAGGGACCGGCCGGCGGCTCGAGGGCGGTCGCCCACGACGCCGATGACCGCCCGGTAACACTTCTCGAGACGCGGCGCCGGATCCGGCACGCGCCGGCCTCGCTCCATGTAGGGGAAGTTGAAGGTCACGACCTCGATGCCGCGACGCGTCAGGCCTTGCGCGAAACCGGTCATGAACGGGTGCGTCTGGGGCGCGCCCGCCCCGTGCGCCAGGATGAGCGTCGCGGCGGGGCCGCCGGTGGCCCCCGGCGGATAGACGAGCGCGCTGACCGTCCCGCCGTCCGGGAGCGCAATGGCGAGGGGTTCGGCCATCAGCTCACGCTCGTCAGGAAGCGCCCCGCCGCGGCGCGGATGGCATCGGTCCACGCGTGGCCGCCGTCGAACACGACCGGGGTGACCGCCGCCCCCACGCGCTCGAGAAACGCAAGATCGGCCGTCATCTTCCCCTCCGTGTACCACGCGTCGCCCGTGCCTCGCCCGACCAGCACCGGGGGCCACTCGCCGTCGGGCGCCTCCATCAGCTCCGGCGGGACGTCCCCGGCCAGGGCGATCACGCCGCGGCACGGATGGCCGGCCTGTCGCGCGGCGCGATAGGCCATCGCGACACCCTGGGAGAAGCCGCAGTAGACGACGCGGCCCTCGGTTCCGCAGTCCCGTCGCACCGCGCTCACGACGTCCCGGACGTAGGCGATGTTGTCGGCAATCGCGAGGTCCCGATCCTGCCGCGTCATCCAGCTCCCCACGACGTGGCGGCGGTCGGCGCTGTAGTGCCTGTGCAGTGCCTGAACCGCGACCCGCACCCACCGTGCGCTCCCCGGAATCCGCCGCAGGTCGGCGAGGTGGCGC
Organism: Acidobacteriota bacterium; assembly: GCA_026706755.1. Lineage (GTDB taxonomy): Bacteria > Acidobacteriota > Vicinamibacteria > Vicinamibacterales > UBA8438 > JAGWAJ01. The sequence continues at coordinate 7,809 of JAPOYG010000295.1, read as the reverse complement.
TCGGCGTGCTCGCCGTAGCCGTGGAAGCCGACGAGAAGCGGCGCGGGGCCGGGCCGATCGGCCGGCTCGACGAGGTAGCGGCCGTGCACCCGCGCCGCGATCGTCCGCACCGCGGCTGAGGGGGGCGCTCCGGCGCCGGCAACTGGCGCGGCCACGGACCGTACTCTAGGAGCTTGCGGTGCAGAATGCCAACGCTGCGGGTGCCGCGGCGCCAGGAGTCTGCGCCGCAGAACGAGCGATGCGGCACGTTGGGCCCGCGCGCGCAAGCTCCCAGGCCGGCGCAGATTCCCGGCGCACAACCGTCACAGGCGCGTGAGCTGGAACAGGAAGAGCAGGCCCACCGCCACACAGTAGAGAGCCGCGCTGAAGCCCACGTTCCCGCGGGCGATGCGCCAGTTGCTGATGCCGTAGCGGCTGTTCAGCACCATGTTGATTCCCGACATCGGGTTTACGGCGCAGCCGAGGCCCCAACCCATCGCGAAGGCCGTCGCCAACAGGGTTGGGTCGGCGTCGATCACCCCCGCCAGTGGTGCCGCGACCCCGACGATCACGACGGGATGGATGCCGACCAGCGAGGTCGCGAAGAAGGCGAGCAGCAGCAGGCTCGCGTGGAGGGCATCCAGGCGGTCGAACAGAACCCAGCCGCCGGCGCCGGCCGAGGCGGCGATCAGGCCCGCGGCCATCACGCCCGCGCTCAGGAAGAGCGCCAGCTCCGTGCCCATCTGCGGCGCCCGCGCCGCGACATAGTCGACCAGCCCGTCGCGCAACGTGCGCATCCCGCCGCGCCGGAGCAGGACCACGACCACCAGCAACGGAGTCAGCATGGTGATCAGGGCCAGCACGGAGAAGCGCGAGGTCACTGCCGCCGTGGCGAGCACCGCGAAGCCCAGGGCGACGGGCACCCGCAGCCCTTCCAGGTGCACCGGGTAGCCGCGGAAGCCATCGACGTCGGGGAACCGGCCGCTCCGCGCCTGCCAGTACAGCAGCAGGCAGGCGACGGCGGCCAGGGGCAGACCGAAGGCCGCCATCACCAGCGCGTTCGAGCCGGGGGTGGACGCCAGGGCCAGCGCGACGCCGCCGATGAACGGCGAGTAGAAGGCGACGGCGCTGAAGGCTCGGCTGATGAGCTGGGCCTGGTCGAAGGCAAGGCCCCGAGTGCGCGCCAGCCGATCGGCGATGAGGATGACGGCGGAGATGTTGATGACCGCCCCCAGCGCGTGCACGCCGAGCATGCTCTGCACGTAGGCCCGGCGACCCTGGGGGAGCTCCGGCTCGTCGGCGCGCGGCGGCGGGTTCAGCAGGCGCAGCAGGGTCACCGAGGCCAGCATCGAGAGGATCGGCTGGTTCTGGCCAAGGAGGCTCTCCACGCGCGGAACGATGCCGTGACCCGCTGCCCACCCCATCGCCCCAAGCCCCGTGGCGATGAACGCCAGCGACTGCACCCGCTGCCAGCGCTCGACGCTCGGCCAGAGCAGCACCAGCGCCGCCCACGCGGGCACCGCCGCGGCCAGGGTGGGGACGGCGGGCCACAGGGCACCCGCGATCGCGAGCACCAGCATTCCGGCGATCGCCGCGCCCGCGGCCCGGTCGGTAGCGGTGCCGGCGCGCCCTTGGGGGCGTGTCTGGACGTTCCGCGAACGCGAGGCCCCAGCGTCGCGCATACCGGGGCGGGGGCTCCAGGCTGCCAACGGCGGTTCAGGTGGTGAGTGGTCGGGGCGCCGAGGTTCGAACTCGGGACCTCCTGCTCCCAAAGCAGGCGCGCTACCAGGCTGCGCCACGCCCCGCGGGACCGACTCCAACTATCGTAGCGCACCAGCGCGACCGCCGTTCGCGCCCGGAGTCTGCGCCGCGGAACGCGCGCACCCGCAGTGTCTTGCCCGCGCAGACTCCCAACGCGACCGCAGGTCGCGCTAACGCCGGTGGTCGAAGGTGTGCTCCACCTCGATCGCCCTGGTGCCGGCCACCTCGATGACGTTGTCGCCGGTCAGGCGCTCGCCCAGGGCGCCGTACCGCGCCTCCACTTCCGGCGGCTGGGGCGGCAACGGGAACTGCACGCGGATGCGGACCGCGCCGGGAGGCCAGTTGAACGTATTGATGCGGGTCCAGTACTGCCCGTCGCGGACGGCGGCGCGACCCGCACTCTGCAGGTTGGCTGCCGGCCACTCGTCGGCCGGCGCGCGCTCGGCCAATTCGTGGACGACCTCGTAGTTGACGCTCGCCCCGTCCGGAAGATCCGTCGCCCCCTCGATCCAGAGTTGCCGCCACTCGGAGCGGTGCGAGACTTCCAGGCGCACGGTCTCCGTGCCCGCGACGCCGGGGGCGGGGTCCGATGGGCCGCAGGCCGGCCCGGCGGCGGCGATCGCCGCGACCGTCACGAGCCGCAGGGGCCACCCCAACCGGCCGCACCTTCCCATGACCCCGAGATTATAGTGAGGGTGATGGCCGGCCCTCCCGACCTGCCCGCGCATCCGCCGCCGGATCGGCGAGCCATCGTCGGGGTGATGGGTTCGGGGCGGGATCCGCACACGGCTCGCGCGCATCGCGTCGGCACCTGGCTCGCGCGGGCCGGCTATCACCTGCTGACGGGCGGGGGGGCCGGGGTGATGGCCGCGGTCACGGAGGCCTTCGTCGGCGTTCAGGAGCGATCGGGCCAGGCCATCGGCATCCTTCCGGGCTCGCCCGGCGGACCGGGGTCATCCGTGCCAGGCTCGGCCCCGCCCGGCTATCCCAACCCGTGGGTCGAGATCGCCATCCGGACCCATCTCGACGCCCGTGGCTCCCGCGGCGGCGACGCCGATTCGCGCAACCACCTGAACGTGCTCACGTCCGACGTGGTGGTCGTCCTGCCGGGCGGGGAGGGGACGGGGAGCGAGGCGCGCCTCGCCGTGCGCTACGGCCGCCCTGCCGTCGCCTACCTCGCGCGCCGCTCCGACGTGCCCGGTCTCCCGGACGGCGTCCCCGTCGAGACCCGCTTCGATCGCGTGCAGGCCTTCGTCCGCGCGGCGTGCAGCGGCGGGACGCCGCGCGACTCGTTCACGCGCTGACGCTCCCCGTCTCGAGCCGGCGCCGGGCGGCCGCAAGGGCCACGGCGCCCACGAAGACCGGCATCGCCTGATCGATCTCCTCGAGCGCGGGGTAGGTGGGCGCGATGCGGATGTTGGTGTCGTCCGGGTCGCGGCCATAGGGGAAGGTCGCCCCGGCCGGGGTCAGCTTGACGCCCGCCTCCGCGGCCAGCGCGACGACGCGGGACGCGAGCCCGGGCGGCGTCTCGAACGACAGGAAGTAGCCGCCGCGCGGATTCGTCCACGAGCCGAGGCCTTCCGCCCCGAGCCCTTCTTCGAGGTGCCGCCGGACGAGGTCGAACTTCGGACGGACGATGGCGGCGTGACGCCGCATCAGGGCCCGGATGCCGCCGGCGTCCCGCAGGAACCGGACGTGCCGGAGCTGGTTCACCTTGTCGGGCCCGATGGTCTGCACGGCGAGGTGCTTCGCGAACGCCGCGAGGTTGGCCGGCGACGCACCGAGGAACGACACCCCGGCTCCCGCACGCGTGATCTTGGAGGTCGACGCGAAGAGCACGACGCTGTCCTCGGTACCGGCCGCCCGGCAGCGGTCCATCACGTTCGCGAGCACCGGGGGGGCGTCGTCCAGATCGTGCACGGCGTAGGCGTTGTCCCACAGGATGCGGAAGTTGGGGCCGGACCGCCGGGCGAGGTGCGCGAAGCGCTCCACGACCTCGTCGGAGTAGACGTGCCCGGTCGGGTTCGAGTACTTCGGGACGCACCAGACGCCCTTGATCGCCGGGTCGGCGGCCACGAGCGCCTCGATGCGATCCATGTCCGGGCCGCCGTTGCCGATCCGCACGTTGACGAGCTCGAAGCCGAGGCTCTCCGTGATCCGGAAGTGCCGGTCGTACCCCGGCACCACGCAGAGGAACTTGAGGGGGCCCGGCTCCCGGCGCCAGGCGGTCTCCGGACCGAGCGGCCCGTTCAGCCAGGCGTTCAGCACGTACTCGTACATCAGCGTGAGGCTGGAGTTGCCGCCCGCGATCACCTCCTCGGGGTTCAAGCCGAGGAGCTCCGCGCCCATCCGCCGCGCCTCCGGAATCCCGGTCAGCCCGCCGTAGTTGCGGACGTCGCTGCCGTCGTCGAGGCGGTAGTCGCCGCCGAGCACGTCGTCGAGCCCGTCGGACAGCGCCACCTGCTCCGGGCCCGGCTTCCCGCGCGTGAGATCGAGAGCGAGCCCGGCGTCCCTCTGCGCCTCGAACCGCTTGGCCAACTCGCGCTCGCGGACGGCGAGCGCTTCCCGGGTGAGACCGTCGAACATGACCGCGAATTATAGCCGCGGCGCGGCCGTTGCCGCGACGGACCACCGCCCGCCGGTCCCGGAGGGACGCCGCCGTGCCGCATCCGCGGGAGGAGGGACGCCAGGTTGCACGCCCGCGCCGCGGCACTGTCAATAGCGGAAGAGGTACTGCAGCTTGGTGAAGAACGCGCGCTGGTGGCGCTGGAGGTCGCGGTTGTCGAACTGCTCCCGATCGAGGTATATGCCCTGCTGCAGCCGATCGTCGAAGCCGGCGTAGAACACCGTCCCGGCATTCACGCGGTAGGTGACCAGGAGGTTGATGCCCACCTTCCCGTTGCCGGTGTCGTGCTCCAGGATGTTGCGGACCAGCAGGCGGTCGGTGAACTGGTAGGTGGTGTACGTCCGGAGCAGCTTCACGTCGAACTCGAGCGCCCCCGTGCGGGCGTCGGTGAAGCGGGCGGTGTCGAGGCGGAACTGCGTGCTCAGGCGCGTCGTCGGGCGCAGCGTCAGGTTGACGTTGTAGTCGAACATCCTTCCGAGGAACGGGGCGTCGACGAAGCGGATCTGCTCCCCCCAGTCGATGCCGTAGAAGACGGACACGCGCCGGCTGGACTGGATGCCGTTGCGCAGCGAGAAGCGGGTCTTGTGGAAGTCGATGCCGTTGAAGCGCTCGAGCTCGCGGCGCCCGTCGGCGCGGAAGAAGACGTTGCGCGCGAAGCGCACGTTCACGTCGCCGCGGAACTCCTCGTCCTGCAGCACGCCGGCGTGATCGACGTTGCGCTGGTACCGAAAGCCCGGCCCCCACGAGATGATCCAGCTCTCCGGCCACCATTCGTACCCGACGTCCGCGTCGAAGCGGCGCATGTCGACGCGGCGGACGAAGCCGGCCGCGGTGCCGAACTCGGGATCGATCTCGTGGTACTGCAGCCGGTAGTTGAGATGGCGGCTGTCGCGGCGGAACTGCAGGTCGTAGAGCGGTCCGTTCCGCACCGCGCCGTCGAGCTCGCGGTTCGCCGAGGTCGCGGCCAGGAACGCGGCGCTGTGGGTCTGCCCGATCCGGAAGCGCCCGTCCACGGCCGCGACCCGGCTGAACGAGTCGAGGAACTCGCGGTCCGTCACCAGCGCGCCGACATAGGACTCGGAGTACATGTCGTAGCGGGCGCGGCCTACCAGGAACTGCGCCGTGCGGCCGAAGCCGTACTCCTGCGGGTCGTCGAACTTGCCGGGCGCCGCGTCGTTGGCGAGCAGGACGCCGAGGGTCGTGTTGCCGACCTTGCCGGTGAGCTTGCCCCCGACCTGCGGGTCGACGATCGTCTTGGTGTGCAGGAGCGTCGTGCGGCCCGGCGTGCGGAAGATCTCCTGCCCCTCGAGGAAGAACGGCCGCAGCTCGGGGAAGAAGAGCGGGAAGCGCTGGTTGGTCTCGATCTGCGGCCGGTCGGACTCGATCTGCGAGAAGTCGGGGTTGAGCGTGAAGTCGGCCGTGAGGTTCGACGTCACGCCGTACTTCACGTTCACGCCGAAGTCGGGTTGCGCGGCATCGTCGACGTAGCCGCCGTCGGTCAACCGGCCGACCTGGATGGCGGTAGCGGTCGGCAGCACCTCCAGGTTGCGGCTCGCCGACAGGCCGCGCAGGCCGCCGATCGTCCCCATCTGCGTCAGCTCGCCCGCGATGCGGCGCGTCACCGGAGACCAGACCACCGTCTCGTCCTTGGTCTGCAGGGTCCGGCTGATCTGGAATCCCCAGCGGTGCTCGCCCTCGCCGCGGGACGGGTAGCGCAGGCTCTTGAACGGGATGGCCATCTCCGCCGTCCAGCCGTCATCGACGATGCGCCCGCCCGATTCGAACAGCGCGTCCCAGGACCAGTCGCCGCTGCCGCCGACAGGGCCGAAGCGGCGGCGCCCGCCGCGCAGTATCGCGTCCCCCTGGACGCCGTAGGCGTTGACCGAGAAGCGATAGGCCCGCTGCTGGTCGAGGAAGGTGTCGAAGATCACCGCGATCCAGTCGTCGCGCCACGCCTGGTCGCGGTCGACGCGGTTGGCGCGCATCTGGGTCGGATCGCCGTAGTGGGCGTAGAAGGCGAAATAGAGGTGGTCGGCGTCGTACGCGATGCGGACCTCGGTCCGCTCCGTCGGGGCCGCGCCCTCGACCGGGTTGGCCTGGATGAACTCGGTCACGAGAGTCGCCGAGCGCCAGACCGCGTCATCGAGGCGCCCGTCGATGCGGGGCGGCTCGTCCGTGCGTTGCGCGCGCACGAATGGCCGGGCCGGAAGGGCGAACCCCGCCCCGGGGCCGGTCTGTGCGGCGGGCGTCGGATTCCGGGGCGGCGCCGGGCCGGATGCATCGGCGGCCCGCACACCGGCTGCCCCGAAGCCGCCGGAGCCGGTGATTCCCGACTCGCCTGCGCCCGGCCGGGCGCCGAACGCGGATCCGGCACGCCGGCGTCGGCCGGCGTCTGCGGCGACCGGCGGGTCGCCGGCGGCAGCGACGTCCGCCCGGTCGGCGTCCGCGCCGTCCGGTCCGCCGTTCCCGCCGCCGTCTCCGTCGCCGGTCGTCGCGCCTCGTGGGAGTCCGACCCCGGCCGCCGGAACGAGCCGGCGCAACGCGGCGCGAACGTCGCCGGCCAGGCGATCCTGCAGCGTGAAGAGGTCCGCCGGGCGGCCCTCCACCCGGAACGCCTCGACGGTCGTCTCGCTCTGTACGTCGATGAGCCGCGCGGTCAACCGCAGCTCGCCGCCGTCCTGCCGGCTCGCTCCCGCGATCAGGAGATCCGCCCCCACCTCCCGCGCCGTCGCCAGCAGGACACTCTCGTCCGCGCCGCGGCGCGACCCGGCCACGTTCCGGACCGCCCCGTCGACGACCGCACGGCTCAGCACGCTGATGCCCCACGCGCCACGGAGGTCGGTGGCGAGCGTCTCTGCGACCCCGATGCCGATCCAGTCGTCGGCGGGCGCCGCGGCGAGACTCTCGAACGGAACGACCGCTACGGTCGGAGCCGGCTGGGCGGAGACGGCAGGAGGCAACGCGACGATGGCGACGAGCACTGCGAGGCCGCGGAAGAAGCGAATGGTCACGCGAATCGACACCTATTGTGCCGAAGCCGTCTCGTGCTGTCGACTGCGGCGGCCGCTTCGTGCATGATCAGGCGCAGGAGGTGCCTACCATGAGATGGCGGGTGTCACGACTCGGTGCCCTTTCCTGTCTGGCCGCCGGGGCCGCGCTCGCGCTCGCGGCCAGCCCGGCCGGTGCGCAGACCGAGCGGCTCGACGTCGACGCGCTGAAGGCGCAGATCGACGCAGGCGCCGAGCTGCTGCTGATCGATGTCCGCGAGGACCACGAGGTGGTGAGCGGCTCGATCCCGGGCGCAATTCACATCCCGGTCGGCGAGCTGGAGGCACGCATGGCGGACATCCCGAAGGACGTGCGCCTCGTCTTCTTTTGAAACGCCGGCGGGCGGAGCTCCCGGGCTGCGGAGCTCTTCAGATCGCAGGGATACGACGCGGGTG
>JAPOYG010000320.1:3091-9383 GCA_026706755.1 Acidobacteriota bacterium | reverse complement strand
CAGAAAGCAACGCAAGTGGAGTTCTGCGGGGCAAGGAGTCTGCGCCGCAGAATCTGCCATGCTGGACGTTGCGCGCGCGCAGACTCCCAACGCGCCCGTCAGGGCGCGCAAGCTCCTGGGGCGGTGGGGGCTGGGGCCGAGCGCGGAGCCTGCGACGTGTTCGGCGGCGCTAGCCCGCCGTTCGTCGCCTGCGGCTCCGCTCGGCGCCCAACCCAATCCTTCAGGAGCCCGCACCGTTCTACGGCGCAGGCTCCTGGCACGCGGTAGAATGCGCGCGATGCACCGCGCGCGGATCGTCAGGCGTGGCGGCGGGCATGTGGTAGCCGCCGCGATGGTGGCGGCCGGGGGCCTGGGGGCAGCGGAGTTGCGGGCCCAGGAGCCGGAGACGTCGCTGGCGGAAACCTTCCACTGGGTGTTGCCGGCGCACGAGGACGGTGTCGAGGTGGCGACGCTCCACCCTTCGGACTGCTACGTGGTGCACCGGGCGGAGGGAACCGTCTACTTCGGGGAGCGAACGGAGGCGCTCGACGCCCTCCAGAGCCGTCTGCCGCCGCCCGGAGCGCGCCGCGTGGAGTCGCTCGGCCCGCGCGGCGAGTGCGAGGACCAGGGCTGCGTCGATCTCGGCCGCCTGGTCGCGGCGCTGGAGGAGGAGATCGCCTCCGCCAACCGGCGCCGGCAGCGCCGCGCGGACCACCGTCCGTCGCCGATCGATCGCTGGTACGGGGGTGCGTACACGGACGTCGGGTCGGACGAGCGGACCCGCTTCCGGAACGCGCCCGAGCAGCGCATGGTGTTCCGGCACCTGGCGACGGCACGGCGCGGCAACTGCTACGAGGCGAAGGCGCTGCGCACGCTCACCATCCACGTGCGGGACCACGAGCAGCGGAAGGGGCGCAGCGGGGTCTATCACGGGCTGCTTACGATTCGGCATCGGCACGCCGAGGGGCACGGCGGCGCGGTGGCGGACTGATACGGAAGCGAACGGACACGGAAGCGAGGGGAGCCAGCGTCATGTTGAAGTTGAAGGAGATGTTGGAGCGCGCGAACCCGCGCGTGGCGGCCGCGTTCGCGGTGCTGGTCATCGGCCTCGGGCTGATGGCGACCGCGCAGGAACAGGGAGAGACGGACCCGACCGACGGGGCGGCCGCGTGGCGCTTCGAGGATCTCGGTGACGGCGTCTGGTTCGCGACCGGAACCGGCGCGATGACGACGTTCAGCAACTCGCTGGTCATCGTCAACGACGACCACGCGATGCTGGTCGACACGACCGTCTCCCCGGCCGCGGCGCGCAAGCTCGTGGCGGAGATCGCGACGGAGGTCACCGACAAGCCCATCCGCTACGTCTTCAACACCCACTTCCACTTCGACCACTCGCACGGCAATCAGATCTTCGGCGACGACGTCGAGATCGTCGGCCACGACTTCGTCCGCCTGCAGCACGTGTCGACGGGGCTCGATCAGCGGACCAACCGGGCGTTCGCGGCCGCCATCCCGGGGCAGATCGAGGGCCTCGAGGCGCAGATCGCGGCGGCGTCCGATGACGCGGCGCGGACGCAGCTCGAGACCGCTCTCCGGCAGCTTCGGGCGCATCAGAACGCCATCCAGGAGACGGTGGTCAAGGCGCCGAACGTCACCTACAGCGACACGCTGACGCTGGTGAAGGGCGGCCGCGAGGTGCAGCTCCACTTCCCCGGCCGGGGCCATACCGGCGGCGACACGCTGGTCTTCCTGCCCGAGGAGCGGATCGTTTTCACCGGGGACTTCTTCCTGGGAAGCCCGGGCGCCAACGCCCTGCCCTACATGGGCGACGGGTTCGTCAACGAGTGGCCGGCCAGCCTCGACGGGCTGAAGGCGCTCGACTTCGAGGTCATGGTGCCCGGCCACGGGACCCCGTTCCGCGACCGCAGCCAGATCGACGACCTGCAGGCCTACCTGCGCGACCTCTGGGCGCAGGTGTCCGCCCTGCGCAAGGAGGGTCTGTCGCCGGAGGAGACGGCGGGCCGCGTCGACCTGAGCGCCCACGCCGATGCGTACGGTGCGCAGGCGGGGAGCGCGGACCCGCGGGCGGTGCTGCGGATGTACGAGATCCTGCAGGTCCTGCACCCGATGTAGGTGTCGGCGCCGCGCGCGGTGGTCGAGGTCGCGCGGCGGAGCGGCGGCGCAGCGGACTCGCTTCGGGTCCGGGGTCGCGGCGCCGCCCGCCGGCGCTTCCCGCCCGCTCGGCCGCGGAGGAGGATTGGAGATGAAGAGTCGGCGATTGCGGAGCGTGGTCGCAGGTGCCGGGGTAGCGCTTGCGGTGGTCGCCGCCGGCCCGGCACTGGCGCAGGAGTCGGCGCCCGCGGAGTCGGCATCCCCGCGCGTCCTCTCGGCCCGCGACACCCTGCGCATCAACCAGGTTGCGGCGCCCAGGCTCTCTCCCGACGGGGAGTGGGTCCTCTACACGGTGACCTCGCGCGACATGGACGACCCCGACCTCGAGGCGGTGACCCATCTGTGGCGCGTGCGCGTCGACGGCACCGGGAACCGGCAGCTCACGCGCGGTTCGGCAAGCGCCACCGCGCCGGCCTGGTCGCCCGACGGGAGCCTCATCGCCTTCCTCGCCGCCCGCGGCGAGGAGCCCGAGGCGACGGCCCAGGTCCACTTCCTGTACGCCGACGGCGGCGAGGCGTGGCCGGTCACCGAGCACGACGAGGCGGTTCGCGCCTTCTCCTTCGCGCCCGACGGCTCGGCCCTGCTGCTGCTCGTGCAGGACGGGCTCCCGGAGGAAGAAGAGGAGCGGCGTCGGGAGCACGGCGACGCCGAGGTGGTCGACGGTTCGTACCAGATGACCCACCTCTGGCTGCAGGACATCCGGGGCGCAACGCAGCCGTCGCTGGCCGGCAACCTCGCGCCCGCCCCGGCGCGCCGGCTGACCGAGGGCGACTTCACGGTCGCCAACCCCGACTGGTCGCCCGACTCCCGGCAGGTGGCGTTCGAGACCCGGCCGAACCCGACCGCGAACGACGGGTGGCAGAGCGACATCCAGGTGGTCGACGTCGAGACGGGAGAGGCGCGGCTGCTCCACGAGAACGGCGGCAGCGACACCGCGCCGCGCTGGTCGCCCGACGGGGACACCATCGCGTTCGCCTCGAACGCGACGCCGACGAGCAACACCCTGCACAGCAAGCTGTACGTGGCGGCGCCCGACGGCGACCGCCCGACGCGGGTGCTGCTCGAGAACTTCGACCGCAACTTCACCGTCCCCACCTGGGCGGCGAACGGCCGGCAGGTGTTCTGGCCGACTGGCGACGGCACCTCGACCGGGCTGTTCCGGGTCAGCGTGGAGTCGGGCGCGGTGGTGTCCGAGTCCGCGCCCGGCGGACGGAACAGCCAGTGGGATCTGTCGGAAGACGGCACGCGCTGGGTCTGGGTCCACGCGTCGCCCGTCTGGCCGGCCGAGATCTACACCGCCGCGACCGGCGGAGAGCCGGTCCGGCTGACCGACGCCAACGCGTGGCTGCGCGACGAGCAGGTTGCGCTCGGGGCGGTGGAGACGGTCCGCTGGACGAACGGCGACGGCGAGACGGTGGAAGGGGTCCTGACGAAGCCGGTCGGCTACGAGGAGGGCGTCGCCTACCCGTTCATCGTCAACCCCCACGGCGGGCCGACCGGCGCGTCGCTCGCGGCCTTCAGCGCCGAGAGCCAGTTCTTCGCCGGCAACGGTTACGTCGTCCTCCAGCCGAACTTCCGCGGCAGCACCAACTACGGGCAGGCGTTCATCAGCGCCAACATCGACAACTGGGGCATCACCGACTACGACGACGTGATGACGGGCGTCGAGCACGCGGTGGCGATGGGCTGGGCCGATCCGGACCGGCTGATCTGCTACGGCTGGAGCTACGGCGGGTATCTCTCGGCCTGGATCGTGACCCAGACGGACCGCTTCCAGGCAGTGTCGCCGGGGGCCGCGCTCACCAACCTCTACAGCATGTACAGCACGAACGACATCCAGGACTACCTGGCGTCGTTCTTCGGCGGGACGCCGTGGGCGGAGACGGAGAAGTACCGGCGGCACTCCCCGATGACCTACGTGGCCGACGTGACGAGCCCCGTGCTCCTGATGCATGGCGGGGCCGACACGCGCGTCCCACCGGAGCAGTCGGTGGAGTTCTACCGGGCGCTCCGCGACCTGGAGAAGGACGTGACGTTCGTCCGCTTCCCGCGCGAGGGGCACGGCATCCGCGAGCCGCTTCACCAGGTGGATCGGCTGCGGCGTTACGCGGAGTTCTTCGGCGAGCACGTCGACAACCCGCCGGTGAGCGAGCGGCAGCCGCACGAGGCGGAGCCGGCGGAGGAGAGCGAGGAGTCCGCGCCGTAGACCGGTGTCCTGTGAGAGGCCAGGAGTCTGCGCTTGGAACGTGCCGTGGAGGAGTTGGCGCCGCGCGCAGACTCCCGGCGAGCCGGCAAGGGCGCGCTCGTGCCACGCAGACTCGCAACGCGCCCGCGAGGGCGCGCGAGGAGACGATGATGACCTCGACGCGTCTGACGGAAGCCGCCGTAGCGGCCGCCCTGGCACTCGCTGCCGCCGGCCCGTTCGCGGTCGACGCACGAGCCCAGGACAGCAACCCCGGCGTTCACCTGAGCATCGACGAGATCCGCGCCCTCGCGGGGCAGGTGCGCGCCGGCCGCAGCCTGCAGCCGGTCTCGTGGCCGAACGGCGCCCGCGTGGCGGTGATGATCTCGTTCGACGTCGACAACGACACGATCCTGATCGGACGCAACCCGGCTCCCTCGATCGGGGGGCTCTCGCAGGGCGAGTACGGGGCGCGCGTGGGGCTCGAGCGGTGCGTCGAGCTGATGGACCGCCACGGCATCCCGGCGTCGTTCTTCATCCCCGCCGTCAGCCTGATCCTGCGGCCCGAGATGGTCGGCGTCATCCAGGCCTCGGGGCGGCACGAGTTCGGCGTGCACGGCTGGGTCCACGAGCTCAACAGCGAGCTCGACGCCGAGACCGAGCGCGAGCTCGTCATCCGGGCCACCAACTACCTGGAGCAGGCGACCGGGACCCGTCCGGTCGGCTACCGCGCACCGTCGTGGAACTTCAGCCCCAACACGCTCGACATCATCCGCGGCCTCGGCTTCCTCTACGACAGCTCGCTCATGGCCGACGACCGGCCCTACGAGATCCTGCAGGACGGCGAGCCGACCGGCATGGTCGAGCTCCCGGTCGACTGGATCCTCGACGACGCGCCGCTGATGAACCCGCTCGGGAACCGCTACACCCCGCCGCGGGAGCTCCTGCAGGTCTACATCGACGAGTTCGACCGGGCCTACGAGGAAGGCACGATGTTCCTGCTGACGACCCACCCGCACATCATCGGGAAGCGTTCCCGGATGGTGGTTCTCGAAGGCCTGATCGATCACATCAAGGCGAAGGGCGACGTCTGGTTCGCCACCCACGAGCAGGTAGCCCGCTACGTGAAGGAGCAGGCCGGGCTCTGAGCGTCGGCTGCCGGCGCCGACGACCCGTTCCCGGAGGCCACGGAGGGATAGCCACGGTTCGGATGTCGCGCTCCAGCGCGGGCAGATCCGCCGGCTCCCGGAGACCGCGTACGGACATCTCGATGATGACGAGCCGTTTCGCCGCGAGTTACGGATCGGTCATCGGGGGGACGGGTTACTCGGAACGCAGCGCGGCTGCGGGGTCGAGGCGGGCGGCCCGGCGGGCCGGCAGGTAGCAGGCGAGGGCTCCGCAGCCGAACAGGACGACCAGACCAGCCAGCACGGCCGGCGGGTCGTACGGCGCGAGGCCGTACAACCGGCTGTCGAGGAGCCTCGTCAACGGAGCGCTCCCGGCGAGCCCGATCAGCGCGCCCACGGCGACGGGTCGCAGTCCATGTGCGAGGACCATGCGGCGGACCGCCGCCGTGTCTGCGCCGAGTGCCGCCCGCACCGCCAGTTCGGACGTCCGTTGCCGGACGGCAAGCGACACCACCCCGTACAGCCCGCACATCGTCAGCACGAGGGTGGCCAGGGCGATCAGGCCGGCCAGCCGCGCCGGCGTCCGCCAGCGGTCCAGGGCCGCTTCGATCCGCTCGTGCAGGAAGCCTGCGTCGCTCAGGGGCGCGCTGGGGTCGAGCCCCGCCACCAACCGGCGGAGATGCGGGAGCGTGATCGCGGTGCCGGCCGCCGACCGCACGTGGATGAAGGTGGTCGGGAAGAAGCGCTGGGCCTGGGGCAGGTAGGCGAGGGGCAGCTCTCGCTCCGTCAGGCTTCCGTAACGCGTGTCGTCCACGACGCCCACCACGGTCCG
>JAPOYG010000320.1:0-2864 GCA_026706755.1 Acidobacteriota bacterium | reverse complement strand
CACGAAGCATGGCGCTGCCGAGCGGCGCATGCCAGCCGAGCGCGGCCGATGCCACCGTCGCGTCGCTTCGGAGCTCCGCAAGCAGTCGCCGATAGAAGGCCTGCCCCTCCGCCGCCGAGTCGCTCGCGGAGTGAACGCGCGCGATCAGCACGCCTTGCGGGGCGAACCCGTGGGGCACGGACGCGACGTTCCAGGCGCTGCGGGCCAGGAGTCCCGCCGCCACCACGAGCCCGCAGGCGACGGCCGCCTGGACGGTCACGATCGCGCGTGGTCCGCCGCCCCGGCTCGTCGTCGTCGGAGACGGCACCGCCGGCAGGGCCGGGCGCCGCAGCGCCAGCACCGGCAGCACCGACAGGCAGACCATCACCCAGGCCGACCCGGCGACCGCCAGCGTCCACAGCACGATGCGCGCGGACCCGACCTCGGTCCCGCCGAGGGGCGCCAGTTGCGGCAGCGCCGCCAGGACGGGGCCAACCCAGCGCACCAGCAGAAGCGCGACCATGCCGGCCCCGGCAACGAGCAGCAGCACCTCGGCGGCGAACGGCCGGGCGAGGTCCAGCGGCGACGCCCCGAGCGCGCGCCGCACGGCGAGCTCGTGCGACCGCTCGCCGCCCCGGGTCAGCAGCAGCAGGGCCACGTTGCAGCACGCGGCGACGAGGAAGAAGGCGGAGATCGCAAGCAGGATGCCGAGCAGACCCGTCGCCGCGTCGAAGCTGCCGGCTCCGAGGCGGGCGAGATGGACCGGCCGGAGGACGAAGCGCCAGTCGCCGGTCCGGGTGGCAACGGCTGCCGCCGGCAGCCGTCCTCGCGCCAGGGCCGCCAACACGACGACGTCATCGCGCGATGTCGAGCCGTGCAGCCGTCCGACGGTGGTGAGCCAGCGCCCCGTGGGGCCGAGCAGGGCGTCCGCGACGTCGGGCACGAGCCGGGGCAGCGCCCGGAGCGGGGCCCAGAAGTCCGGGTCGTGCGCCGGGCCGGGCAGCGGGTTCCTCGCGACGCCCATCACCACGAACGCTTGTCCGTCCAGGCGGACGGAGCGCCCGACGACCGCGGGGTCCCGGCCGAAGTGCGCCGTCCACGCGCGGTGGGAGAGGACGAGCGAGGCCGTGCGGTCCGCGCCGCCGTCCGACGGTGCCGGCAGCCGGCCGAGCACGGGCTGCGCCCCCAGCACGGTGAAGAAGTTCGGGGAGACGAGAGCCAGGGTCGCTCTCACCGGCGCGCCGTCGGCAACCAGCGTGAAGTCCAGTTGGCCGAAGCCGGCGAGGGAGTACGCCGCCTCGCCGGCGTCGCGCAACTGCGCGTACTCCGGATGGCTCAGGGGAGGGCGGCTGCCGTCGGCGGCCAGGAGCTGCAGCGTGAAGAGCCGATCCGGGTCGACGAGGTCGAGAGGCCGCCAGAAGTGCCGATCCAGGGTCGACAGCACGACGGCGGGCAGGCTGAAGGCGAACGCCAGCGTCAGCACGATCGCCGCCGCGTACGTGCGGCGCCGGGCGAGCGAGCGCAGGGCGCGGCGCAGGTCGCCAGCCACGGTGGAAAGTGTTCGGTAGGATTTACGAGCGCGCTGGACTCGACAAATCCCAATGTGTTCGGTAACTTTGATTCCCCTTGAACGAACACAAGCCGCGTCGCCGCGGGCGACCTCGCCGCATCGAAGTGTACCGGCAGCTCGACATCCAGATCACGGAGCTCCGGGAGCGGATGGGCGGTCTGCCCAGTCCGGTCGAAGCGGCCGGCATCTGGCGCGGCATCTGGTACGAGGAAGCGCACCACTCCACGGCCCTCGAAGGCAACACGCTGGTCCTGAAGCAGGTCGAGCGGCTCCTCGACGAGGGACGGGCGGTGGGCAACAAGGAGTTGCGCGAGTACATGGAGGTCCGCGGCTACGCCGACGCCGCCGACTGGGTCTACCGTCAGGCGATCAGCCCCGACGGGCTCGCCCATCCCGGCGAGATTCTGACGCTGGCCGAGGTGCGTCACGTCCACCACGCCGCCCTGGCGCCCGCCTGGCAGGTGTCGCCGCATCCGAACGCTACGCCGCGCGAAGCACCCGGCAGCTTCCGCGAGCACGAGATCCATCCGTTCCCGGGCGGCATGACCCCGATCTCGTGGCCGCTCGTGCCGGCAGAGATGGCGGCCTGGGTCGCCCGCGCCAACGCGCTCGAGGCCACCGACGTGACGTTCCCGGAGGCGCTTGCCTCGTTTCACTGCCGCTTCGAGCAGATCCACCCTTTTCTCGACGGGAACGGCAGGGCCGGCCGGCTGCTGCTGAACCTCGTGCTGGTTCGGCTGGGCTACCCGCCCGCCATCGTCTTCAAGCGCGATCGATCCAGCTACCTCCAGGCCCTGCACCGGGCGGACGCGGGCGATTCGAGCGTTCTGGGGGAGATGCTCGCGCGCGCGATGCTGTACAGCCTGCACCGTTTCGTCATCCCGGCCGTGGCAGGCCCGGCGAGGCTCGTGCCGCTGGCCGCTCTGGAGCGGCCTGGCATGAAGGCCTCCGCCCTGCGCGCGGCCGCCGAGCGGAGCCGCCTTCGTGCGACCCGAGGCCCTGACGGCCAGTGGCGCAGCTCCCGCCGGTGGGTGGACGACTACGTGGCGAGCCGCTACCGGCGCCGCGGTGACGCGGAACGCTGAGCGGCCGCACGGAACGATTGCGTGCTCGGACGGGACGCCGGGTCGCCCGTCCGGTAAGATGGCCCCCGGTGAGGAGGTGCAAGATGAGGTACGTCGTAGCGATGGCGGCGGCCGTCGTTCTGGTGCCCGTGCCGGCTGCCGCCCAGGCGCCGGAGCGCACCGCGTGGGGCGACCCGGACCTCCAGGGGATCTGGACCAACCGGACCACGACGCCCCTCGAGCGCCCCAGC
>JAPOYG010000236.1:4062-9396 GCA_026706755.1 Acidobacteriota bacterium | reverse complement strand
GCGGGTCAATACCTTCCCCGCGCTACGCGTGGACATCGACCACCACGTCGGTCGGCGCCAACCCGTTGGTCACCTTGCCGTCCGCGGCGACCTTCCAGGGCTGAATCCAGTTGCAGTGTCCGAGCTGGCTCTGAATCGTTCCGTAGAGCTGCCCGCGGGTCAGGCCCCAGTACTCGGCGTACTCGGCCTCGCTCGGCTGCAGTTGGCCGCGCTCGTCGAGGCAGCGCGACTGCAACACCGTCTCCTCCCCGTTCCAGCGCCAGGGGAGGGCGAAGCGCGTGTGGGCTTTCGGCAGCACGGGGCCGACCAGCTCGGCCTCCTGGTACGTCGCCCCGCCGTCGGTCGACACCTCGACCCGGCTCACCTTGCCGCTGCCCGACCACGCCAGACCGCCGATGACCTGCGTGCCGTGGGACTCGATCCGCTGCCCGCCCGACGGGTGGGTGATGACCGAGTTCGGGCCGAAGTCGTAGCTGTCGCGCTGCGTCTTCGGGTCCGGGGTCAGGAAGCGCGAGTGCTCCTGGAACGAGAGATACGGCTGGTCGACCACCTTGATCCGCTTCAGCCACTTCACGTTGTAGATGCCCTCGAAGCCGGGCACCACCAGGCGCAGCGGGTAGCCGTGGTCGGGGCGCACCGGCTCGCCGTTCTGCCCGTAGGCGACCATCACGTCGTCGAGCGCCTTGGCCAGGGGCACGCTCTTCGTGTGCCGGCCGCCGTCGGCCGCCTCCGCGATGACCCACGACGCGCCGCTGCTGACGCCGGCCTCGCGGAGGAGGACGGACAGCGGCACGCCGGTCCACTCGCTGCACCCCATGCGGCCGTGCGTCCCGGTGACGGTGGTCGCACGCGGGTTCGGCCGGTTGCCGACGCACTCGAGGAAGTAGACGCGCGAGACGAACGGCAGCCGGCGCAGCTCGTCCATCGTGAAGACGAGCGGCCGCTCGACCATCCCCTCGACCATCAGCGTGTGCTCGGCCGGGTTGATGTCCGGAATGCCGTAGTAGTGCTGCGTCGTGAAGTGGAGCGACGTCGGCGTGATGGTACCGACCAGCTCGGCGAGCGGCGTGCGTGCGCTCGGGCGCGCCGGATTGGGCCGGATGCGCGGCGTCTCGCTGTGGCTGCGGCCCTCGACCTCGCGCGTCATCGTGACGAAACGGGACCGCCGCCCGTACAGCACGCTCTCGAGGGAGTTGTTGTCGACGACCGTCGCCGACGAGAACTGGGCCGCCTCGGCCTCCGCCGATCCGCCCGTCACCTCCAGCGCCCGGGGCGCGGCGACGAGCCCCGCCACAGCCGCACCCTTCTGCAGAAACCTCCGCCGGCTCGGGTTGGTGCGCCTCATCTGTCTTCCTCCTCCTCACTCCGCCCGCTCGGCAGTTCATGACGGCCCGAGCGAGCGGCCCCGCCGGGGCCGCAAGGCGCGCACAGCGCGCCTCGGCACCCGCGGCGCGGGGCGTCGGGGCCCCGCTAGCGGGTGCCGGGGGTTCGGGGCGAAGCCCCGTCTACTAAAAAATCGCCAGCGCGTTGAGCGGCGAGCCCGTTCCGTTCTCCACCGCGAGCGGAGCCGCGATCAGCGTGAACTCCCAGCGGTTGAGCGACGACGCGGTCTCCGCCAGCGCCTCCAGATCCTGGTTGTCGAACAGGTCGACGCCCATCGCCACTATCGTCACCAGGTGCACGGGCAGGGCGACGTCCTCGACCAGCGACGGCACCACGTCGAGGGCGGCATCGCTCCCGGCGAAGGATACGTCGCGCGCCTTGATCCACGGCAGCGTCTGGGCGTGCAGGCCGGCCGAGTTCTCCGAGATGTTCCAGGGGCCGACCTCGGCCCGGCGGGCCCAGCGGCCCGTGCGGATGAAGATCGCATCCCCCGGCCGTACCGTCACCCCGGCCATCTCCTCGAAGGACTCGAGATCCTCCTGGTAGATCGGCGTCCCGGGCTCCAGGTAGGGCACGCCCTTCAGAAGCGGGATGTCGAAGAGGATGCCGCGCGTCACGATGCCGCCCTGCAGGTTGTCGATCGAGGCGTGGGTGCAGCCCTCCTCGACGATCGTGTCCTGCGACACGCCGTTGTACATCTGGCCCTTGTGGAGGATGTGGCACAGCGCATCGATGTGGCTGTGCGAGTAGCCGTGGTAGCTGACGGTGTAGTTGTCGCTCACGCCCCCGAAGAAGCCGGGCTCCACCGACGAGTCGGGCACGCCGAGCATGCGGTGGCCGAACGGCAGCGGCACGTCGTCCGCCTCTTCCTTGAGCACGCGGTGGGCCATCGAAACGCTGATGCCCTCCGTGGCCAGGGCCAGCGCCTCGAGACGCTTCGCGGGGGTGATCAGGTTGGCCGCCCCGAGCTCGTCGTCCGGTCCCCAGCGCCCCCAGTTCGACAGGTCCTCCATCATCTGCTCGATGTCGGCCTGCACGAGCTCGCGCGACGGCGGCGTCACTTCCGGGGGAACGTACTCCGGGGCCGCCTCTTCCATCGCCTCGTCCGGCGCAGCCGGGGCGCAGGCCGCGACCGCCGCAACGAGGACGAACAGGCCGCCGCGCGCGAGAAGTCGCAGTGTCATCAGCTACCTCCGTGAAGCACCCCGCACAACATACCAGCCGCGAATGCGCCGCCACAAGCCGATCGGTGGCGTCGCGCCGGAACGCGCTCCGGAAGGCGGGTAGCGGCCGCCGTGAACGGGCGCAACTCCGTCGCTGGTCCGGCTGTACGCTATCGTCGATCGGCCGGAACGAGAGCATGGCCGACTGGACGCAGCCCCTGCACCCGCTCGTCGTTCACCTGCCGATCGGGTTGCTCGCGAGCGCGGCCGTCATCGACCTCGCCGGGCTCGCGGCGCCCTCGCGGCGAGCCCTGCCGAACGCGGCGACCGGCCTCTACCTCGCCGGAGCGGCAACCCTGGTGGCGGCCTACGTAACGGGACGCGCCGACGCCACGGCACTGGTCGTCCCGGGACCGGCGCGCGCCCTGGTCGACGAGCACTGGACGTGGGCCTGGCGGACCACGTTGTTCTTCTGCGCCGTCGCCGCCGGCCGGCTCGCGCTGCTGCGGGCGCCGCAGGCGACCGAGCGGCGGCTGCGACTCCCGGTGGCCGCGGCCGGCCTGCTCGCCCTGGCGCTGCTGTTCCAGACCGCGGAGCGGGGGGGCCGCCTCGTCTACGAGCACGGCGTCGGCGTGGCGGCCCCGCAGGCGCCCTGAACGGGTGCGCTAGTGCACGCCCGGGCTCGTCACGTGCGTGACCAGGAGCTCCTGAAGAGCCTGCACCTGCCCCGTCAACCGGTCGACCTTGCTGTTGACGAGCAGGACACCGATCGCGCTGACGAGCGAAACCAGCAGCGTGACCACCTGCAGAACGGTCGAGAGGTTCGTGTTGCGCTCCATTGGAACCCACAGCCATGCACGAGCCGTACCGCCCGCGTCTCCACGCAGCCTCCTTGGAGTCTGCGCCGCAGAACCGCCGACGGACGACTCCCTGCCCGCGCAGACTCCCGAAGCGCCCGCAAGGGCGCTCAGCGGCCCTCGGCCTCCAGCCTGCGGGCGCCGGCGAGGATGCCCTCCATCGAGTAGTTCCCCTCGTGGCACGCGTACTCGTAGACGGCGTCGCCCGGGGCCGACCTCTTGAGCGGGATCATCACCGTCCAGGGCTGCACCCACGTCTCGGGGTCGTCGTAGGTGACGACGTACTCGATGGTGTCGGGATCGACGCGCGTGAACCGCTCCGTCACCCGCGAGTGCCGCGACGCGCCGTACAGGTTGGCGGTGTTCGAGTAGTTGGCCGTCTCGACCACGAGGGAGTCGCCCTCCCAGCGGCCGCGCGAATCGCCGTGCCACTGCCGGACCGCCTCGTCGAGGTGCGGGCGCCGGTCGAGCGGAATCAGGCGGGCGTCGTGGATCAGCTCCTGCAGCACCACGACGTGGTCCGGTGTCTGCAGTATCTGGAAGTAGCTGTTGTATCCCGCCAGCAGGTTGGGGGCGCCGAACGTGATGCAGCGCTCGGTGAGGGGCAGGCTCTCGGGCCCCGCCGGGTGGCCCGGCGCCGTCGCGGCCTCCGCGAAGCGCGCCATCGCCGCGTCGGTCATCGGCGGCAGCCGGCCGTCGGGCGGATCGACGATGAGCGACGTGCGGGCGTCGAGCTCCCGCTCGACCAGCCAGAAGGAGTTGTAGTTGCCGGTGTCGGGGTCGAACTCCTGGAAGTTCGGGTCGTCGACCAACTGCTGCACGAGCAGGTCCCCGAGAAGGTTGCCCGCCTGCTCGTTCTCGCGCAGCTCCGCCGCGCGCGCCCGGAGCTCGGCCAGCTCTTCCTCGGTCAGCGCGTCCTTGCCGGCGAACGCCTCGGGACGCTCGAGCGGCGTCGCGGTGTTGTTCGACCAGATGCCCTGGAGATCCGGCTGGCCATCGGCGGTGCGCGGCGCGGTCCAGGTCGCTTCCTGCGCAGCCGCGGGCGCCGGGAGCACGAGGCCGGCAGCCAGAACGAGCAGCGGGATCGTCGCGGCCGCGGCCAGGGCAGTCGCCGGGCGGAGAGTAGTCATGGCGTTTCTGCGGTTCATCGGTTCCTCCCGGGCCACGCCGGCATCGACGATGGACTCCTGTGTCACTATTCTCCCCGAAAACGGACGGCGCCGGATCGGCGCGCGACCGGCCGCCTCGCCGGGCGCGACGCCCGGGAAACCATGGAGTGCGGGAGCGCCGTGCCCGCGCAGGCTCGCAGCGTACCCGTCCGGACGCGCTTGTCCGATCGACGCCAGACAGCAAGGAGTCCGCACCATGTCACGCACCAGCCTCGCCCTCGCGACGTCGCTCGCCTGCGCCGCCGCGCTCGCGGTCGAGCCAGGCCCGGCGGCGGCCCAGGATCGCCCCCTCAGCCCGGCCGGCCACTCGGCGACGCAGGTCGCCGGAGCGACGTTCGACGCCCAGTACGGCAGCCTGCACGGGCCGTGGCTCGACGTCCACTACGGCCGGCCGATCAAGCGCGGGCGCGACCTGTTCGGCCTGCCCGACTGGGCCGAGGCGCTCAACGACGGCGCTCCCGTCTGGCGAGCCGGCGCCAACCAGACCACGCGCCTGGTCACGGAGGTCCCGCTGGTCTTCGGCGGGACGCGCGTCGAGCCGGGCGAGTACACGCTGTTCATCGACCTCTCCGACGAGGGGTGGACGTTCATCGTCTCCGCCTGGCCCGCGCAGCGCAACTACGACTTCGAGAACACGGACGCCCTGTTCGGGGCCTTCGACTACACCGCCGACCGCGACGTGCTGCGGATGCCGATGGAACTCGACACGCTGCCGGTCTCCTTCGACCAGCTCTCGTGGCAATTCGTCGACATGACGCCGAC
>JAPOYG010000236.1:0-3861 GCA_026706755.1 Acidobacteriota bacterium | reverse complement strand
TACTGCGCCGGCGCGACCCACGGCTGGCCGACCAGGTAGCGCGCGTCGGCGTCCGCCCGCGGCACGAGCTTCACGGTCCGGCCGTGCTGGTTGTCGGCCCCGTAGAGGTTGCCGTCGGAGTCGACGGCGAACGAGTGCATCTCGCGGAAGCGCCCCGGACCCTCGGTGTCGAGCTCGAAGGTGTACTGCGGGTTGCCGTTCAGGTCGAGCTTGATGACGCGCGGCCCCGACTCGGCGAGGTCGGTCACCCAGACGTCGTACCCGTTCACGATGACGTCGAGCGGCAGGGCGAAACCGGGCCAGACGGCGATCGGGGCGATGTTCGGGTGATACCACACCGCGGCCCGCGTCGTCTCGTTGAAGACCTGGATCCGCCGGTTGTTGCGGTCGGCCACGAAGATCCGCCCGTCCGGCCCGACGGCGACCGAATGCACGACGTTGAACTCGCCGCGGCCCTCGCCGGCCTCGCCGAAGTGCGTCAGGTAGTTCCCCTCCGCGTCGAGGATGAGGACGCGCGAGTTGCCGAATCCGTCGGCGACCAGGATCCGCCCGTCCGGCGTGAACGCCACGTCCTGCGGCTGGTTGAGATGGGTCTCGTCGTCCCCGCTGACGCCCGGCTCGCCCAGCGTCATCAGCAGCTCGCTGCCGTCGTTCGAGAAGACGAAGATCGCGTGGCCCGTCTCGTGCACCACCCAGACGCGCCGCTCCGGGTCGTAGGGGCTGATCCGGATGCGGTGCGGGCCGGGCCCGTCCGTTCCCTCGAACAGGTGGTCCCACTGGTCCCACTTCTCGATCAGGTTGCCGTCGCCATCGACCACGAAGATGACGTTCTGCCAGGTGCGGCCCTCGCCGCGCAGGGCATTGATGCCGATGGAGCCGACGAAGCCCTCGAAGCCCGGGGGCACCGGATCCGGCAGGCGCGTCTCGCCGCGCTGCAGGATGAAGATTCGGTCCGGGGACTCCGGGACGATGCCCGAGTTGCCGCCGAACGCGAACCCCTCCGCGGCAAACGGCTTCAGCCACCCTTCGACTGCTTCGTACTGGCTCGGCCCTGCCGGCCCGAAATCCTGAAGCGAGGCCGGGGCGGCGAACAGGCCGCCCGCCACGACGACCGCCAGAGCAAGGACAGATGTGCGCATGGTCACCTCCGGCCGATCATCGTATATCGACCCCGCGCCGCCCGCCATCCGGCTATGCTCTCGGCAGCATGACGAACCGCAGGCGCGTGCACCGCCGGGTCGCCGTCGCGGCGGCCGGCGCCCTGTTGGCGGTGGCCGTCGCGCTCCGGCCCCTGCCCGGCGCGGCACAGCCTGCGGCCCACGATGCCGACGGCGCGTACCGCGGCTACCTCTTGGCGCGCCTCGTCGACGGCGCGCTGGAGGTCATCGAGGAACGGAACGCCGCCGCCCGCTTCGTCCCGGCATCGGTGCTGAAGATCGCCACGGCGGCCGCGGCCCTCGAGCACCTCGGCGCCGACTACCGCTGGGTGACCCGCCTGACGTCCGAGGCTCCGCTCGACGGGGCAACCCTGGCAGGCGACCTCATGATAGTGCCCGGGGCCGACCCGAGCTGGGGGCGGGACGGGGCACCGGACGCGCTGGCCGCGCTCGCTCGCCAGGTCCGCGAGCGTGGCCTGACGCGGATCGCCGGCGACCTCGTCGTCGACGCGAGCCGGTTCCCCGGCCGCCGGCACCCGCTCGACCGCGGCATCGGCGATCTCGCCTATCGCCACGGAACGCCGGCGGCAGCCCTCGCCGTCGACGAGGCGACGATCACCGTCCGCGCGGCGCCGGGCGCCGCACGCGGCGTCCCGGCCCGCATCGAGGCGCCCGCCGGCATCGAGCTGATCAACCGCACGACGACCGTCGGCCGCGACCGCCACGGCGCCGGCACGCTTGACTTCCTGCCTGTCTGGGGCTCCGACACGCTGCTGGTCCGGGGGGAGTACCCCATCAGCGAGCCGACCTTCGTCGTGCCCGCCAGCGATCCGTCCCCCGCGCGGCGCGCCGCCGACCGGCTCCGGGGGGCGCTGGCCCAGGCCGGCGTGCGGGTGGAGGGAACGGTGCGGGCCGGCGACGCGCCGACCCCTGCATCCGGCTCCGCCATCACTCTGGCGGAGTACCGTTCGCCGCCGCTCGAGAGCCTGCTGCCCGACGTCCTGACCGACAGCCACAACTGGTACGCCGACATGCTGGCGCTGACCCTCGGCCTCGAGGTCGCCGGCACCGGCCGCTTCGACGACGGCGTCGGCGTCGTCTCCGACTTCGTGAACGGCCTCGCGGAGAGCGCCGCGGCGCCGGTACGAGACGAGGTCTGGCTCGTCGACGGCTCCGGCCTCTCCCCCGCCAACCTGGTAACCCCGTCGGCCATCGTGCGCCTGCTGGCCCATGCGGTCTCGCGTCCCTGGGGCGCGGTGCTGATCGACGCGCTGGCCACCCCGGGCGCAGGCACCCTGCGGTCCTGGCCGCGCCTGCCTCCGGCCGCGGCCAAGACCGGCACGTTGCGCCACACCGTGGCCCTCGCGGGGTTCCTTCGTCCGCGGTCCGCGACTCCGCTGCCGTTCTGCTACTTCGTCAACCACCGTCCGGGACGGCCCGCCCCGGCCCGCCGGGAGATCGCCGCGTCGCTGCGGGCGTGGAGCGCGGGGGGGCCCTGACCGCGGCGCCGGGACCTGCGCCGGTCGCGACGTACGGCTCCCCGGGGCAGCCGTACTCCGAGCCCGCGCATCCTACCCAGCCGGAGGTCACCGGCCGGCGGTCGTCGCGCCGGCCCTCGCCCGCCTGACGGATTCCGCCCGCAGGCTGGCGAAAGCCGGCCACAGGGCGTAGCATTCAGGCATGGCCAAACGGACGATGATGGAGATGGGTGTGGCGCTGCTGGCACTGCTGGTGGCAGGGACCGGCTCCGCGGCCGCCCAGGAGGGCGGCGTCACCGGCGTCGTGACCGACGACACCGGGGGCGTCCTGCCCGGGGTGACGGTCGAGGCGTCGGGGGCGCCCCTGCCGGGCGGACCCCGTCTGACGGTGACCGACGGGGACGGCACCTACGCCTTGACGGCCCTGCCGCCGGGAACGTTCCTCGTGACGTTCACCCTGCCGGGGTTCGAGCGTCTCGAGCGCGAGCTGGCGCTCGATGCCGCGGCTACCGCGACGCTCGACGTCAGCCTGGAGCTCGGCGGCCTCTTCGAGGAGGTGACGGTGGCCGTGACCGGCACCGCCATCGAGGCGCCCGCCATCAACATGCCGCACGCGGTGGCGGTGGTCAGCCGGGAGACGCTGGAGCAGCAGGGGTCGACGCAGCTCGTCGACCTCTTCCGCAACCTGAGCGTCAGTCACGGCGTCGTCGGCGAGCGCAACAGTTGGTACAACTCCAACCAGCCGGCGACCCTCACCGAGAACGTCGCCAACGTGAACCTGCGCGGCCTCGGGGCCTCGCGGACGCTCGTGCTGATCAACGGCCGGCGCCACGTGCCGGTCCCGGCGCGGCTCATCGGCGGGCGCTTCGTCGACATCAACACCATCCCCGCCATCGCCATCGGCCGTCTCGAGGTGCTCAAGGAGGGCGCGTCGGCGACCTACGGCTCCGACGCGGTCGGCGGCGTCGCCAACTTCGTCACCCGCAGCGACTTCCGGGGCTTCGAGCTGAACGTCTCGCACGACTACTTCGCCGACGGCGGCGACACGACCGTCGCCGGCATCTGGGGCGGCCGGATCGGCGCCTCGAGCGCCGTCTTCTCGGCGGAGCGGGTGGGCCGGCAGGAGCTGCAGATAGCGGATCGCCCGTGGGCCCTGAACCGCCTGAGCGCGTACCCCCCGGGGACCCGCGGCGGATGGTCGAGCATCGGCAACCCCGGCACGTTCG
>JAPOYG010000479.1 GCA_026706755.1 Acidobacteriota bacterium | reverse complement strand
TACGGCTGCTACTCGCCGGCCGTGAACGCCGCCGACGGGAGCGTCTGGTGCTCCGACAACGGCCGGGACGACAACACGCTGGTGCGGCTGGAGCTGGGCGACAACCCGCCGGAGTCGTGCATCGCCGAGGTCTACATGCCGCCGCCGACGATCGTCGACCCGCCGCCGTACGGCAGCGGGGGCCTGCACCTGACGCGCGACGGCATCGTCTGGCAGGACTGGCGGGGGAGCGGCCACTTCGCGTCGTTCGACCGCAGCGTCTGCGAGGTGACGAACGGGCCGACCGCGACGGGGCAGAGCTGTCCCGAGGGCTGGACCTTCCATCGCATGGACAAGCCCACCTTCTCGAACGCCGAGATGCCGATCAACTCGGACGAGAGCTACCTGACGCAGATCGATCACCACGACGTCCTCGGCTTCGGCCCCGAGACGCCGGTCTACGGGGTGGTCAACACCGACTCGCTGGAGGTGTTCGTGCCAGCGACCGGCGAGTTCGTGACGCTGCGCATCCCGTATCCGATGGGCTTCTTCTCGCGCTCGTCGGTGGGGCGGATCGACGACCCGACGACGGGCTGGAAGGGCAAGGGGCTCTGGTCGAGCTACTCGAACTACGCGGCATGGCACCTGGAGGGCGGCCCCGGCACGCTGCAGAAGGCGATCAAGTTCCAGGTGCGGCCGCACCCACTCGCGAAGTAGGGGCGGCGGTCGGGGCGGTCGGGGGCGGTCATCGGAACAGGTCCGGCATGCCTGCCGGGGGGAGCGAGCCGTGCGCGATTCGAGCTTCATCGGAGTGATGACCGTCGTCGCGGTCGCGGCGCTCGTGCCGCTCGCGTCCGTCGGGGCTGCGCAACCTGCCGCGCCCGAACCGGGAGCGTCCGCAGAGGTCCAATGGGAGGTCCCGCGAACGGCCGACGGCCGCCCGGACCTGCAGGGCGTCTGGCTGAGCAACACCGCGACGCCGCTCCAGCGCCCACCCGCGTTCGCCGAACGCGACCGCCTCACCGAGGAGGAGGTGGCGACGCTGGCCGCCCGCGCGGACCGGATCTTCCGCAACGGCCGGAGCGCCTTCACGACGCCGGAGGGGGCGTTCTTCGCCGCCGTCAACGACGTCGACACCTACGAGGCGCAGTCGACCAGCAGCTCCATCGGCATGGTCGACCTGGAGTTCACGGACCGGACCTCGCTGGTCGTCGATCCGCCCGACGGGCGCATCCCGGCGCTGACGCCGGCCGCGCAGGCGCGGGAGGCGGAGGTCGACCGGGGGTGGGACGAGAAGACCGGCCCCGAGGACCTGAACAACATCCACCGCTGCATCACGACCGGCGTCCCCCGGCTCGGCGGCAACTTCGGCGCCGGCCCCTACACGTTCTACCAGATCGTCCAGACCCCGCACGTCTTCGCGCTGGTCAGCGAGGCGTTCCACGACGCGCGCCTCGTCCCGCTCGACGGCCGGCCCCACGCGACCGAGCGCATCCGGCAGTGGAACGGTGATTCGCGCGGTCGCTGGGAGGGCGACACGCTGGTCATCGAGACGCGCAACTTCTCGCCCGGCAGCTACTACCGCGGCTCGGCCGAGGGCCTCCACCTCGTGGAACGGCTGACCCGCACCGGACCCGACACGATCGCCTACCGGATGACTCTCACCGACCCGACTACGTGGGCGTCGCCGTGGACGGCGGAGATCCCGCTGAAGCGGCGGGACCAGCCGATCTACGAGTTCGCCTGCCACGAGGGCAACTATTCGATCGTCGGGATGCTCCGTACGGCCCGCATCGCCGATGCCGCGCGGGAGGCGGGACGGTAGCCCAACCCGGGACCACGGGCGCCGCTACGCGTTCCTGAAGGTCACTGCGGTCGCTGCCGCCGATCGGTGGCGCGCCGTGCGTCCCCTGGAAGGGCCGGAGACTCGAACGGCAAACTCGTGGTTCAGGGTGACCCCACGGCGCGGTGCGGGTGGGTTACGCCGCCGCCTGCGGCTGGCGGCGCGCCAGCAGCCAGAGCACCAGCCATGCGGGCACCGAGAGGACCAGGGCGTAGAGCCAGACCGCGATCGGTCCGAGCAACCCCCCAATCGTAGCCGCGGCCGTCGTGAGCGGGCCCAGCACCGCGGCGCACGCGTAGGCCGCCCGCGGGGAACGGGCATGCAAGCGGCGAACGGCCGCCGTAAGCGGAATCCCGGCCGGCCAGGTGAACACGAACAGGGTCCCGACCGCCATCGCCATCAAGGGAGTCGGCTCCAGGACCGCTCCGGGACCGAAGCGGACCACCGCCTGCGCGGCGACGGCGAGCGGGAGCCAGAGCGAGAGCAGCAGCGTGCGCGTCACGATTCCAGCCTGACACAACGGCATGGGGACGGCAACGCCCGCGCCTCGGTTCGCGGTGCCGCGACCGGCCGACCGGCGCGTTCCGGGTAAGCTCTGCCATGCCCGAGCCGCTGATCGCGTTGCGCAACATCGAGAAGGCCTTCCGTCACGGGGTCAGCCGGACCTACGTCCTGCGTCGCATCACGCTCGCCATCGCGGCGGGCGAGTTCGCTTCCGTCATGGGGCCGTCCGGGGCCGGCAAGTCCACGCTGCTGCACATCCTCGGAATGCACGACGCCGACTGGAGCGGGGAGTACGAGCTGCTCGGCCAGCCCGTCCACAAGCTGCGAACCAAGCATCGGCAGGCCCTCGGCCGACAGCACATCGGCTTCGTCTTCCAGAGCTACCACCTGCTCGACGACCTGACCGTGGCGGAGAACCTCGAGGTACCGCTGTCCTACCGCAACGTGCCCCGCGCGGAGCGCCAGAGCCTCGTCGCGGACACCCTCGACCGCTTCCAGATCGTCGGCAAGAAGGACCTCTACCCGAGCCAGCTCTCGGGAGGGCAGCAGCAGCTCGTCGGCGTGGCGCGGGCGCTGATCGCCAAGCCGACGCTGATCCTCGCCGACGAGCCGACCGGCAACCTGCACTCCCACCAGGGGCGCGAGATCATGGAGTTGTTCACGCGGCTCAACGACGAGGGGACGACCATCGTGCAGGTCACCCACTCCGATGCCAACGCCGCGTACGGCAGCCGCATCATCCAGCTCCGCGACGGGTGGCTGGTCGACGAGTGAACGCTCGCGTTCCCCGGAATACTCGTGTGAGAATGGCGAGGTGCAGGAGGGACGGAGAATGAGGAATCGACTTCACGCGGCGGCGTTGGCGGCGATCGCGGGCGTGGCGCTGATGCCGATGGCGGCCGCAGGACAGCCCGCGGACGCGGCGGACTTCCGGACGCCCTGGGGCCATCCCGATCTCCAGGGGACGTGGGACTACCGGACGCTCACACCGCTCGAACGGCCCGTGGAGCTGGGCGACAAGGCCTTCCTGACCGAGGAGGAGGCGGCGGCACTGGAGCGGGAGACTCTCGAGCGCAACGAGCGGCTCCTGAATCGCGCGGCCGAGACGACCTCCGCGAGCGATCAGGTCGACCGGCGGGCGGACGGAACGCCCGGCTTCTACAACAACTTCTGGCTGGATCGGGGAACGACCGCCGTCGGGACGCGGCGCACGTCGCTCATCGTGGACCCGTCGAACGGACGGCTGCCGGCCCTGACGGATGACGCGCGGATGCGCGCCGAGTCGCCGGAGGCGGCGCGGATCGCCGCGGTGCGCCGGGGGATGCTTCCCGCCCGCACCTACGAGGACCTCGACGCGGGCGACCGCTGCATCCAGCACGCGAAGGCGGGTCCGCCGATCAGCACCGGCGGCTACAACAACAACGTCCAGGTGTTCCAGACGCCGGACTACGTCGTCCTGCTGGCGGAGCAGAACTACGACGCGCGCATCGTGCCGCTGGACAGCCGGCCGCACGTCTCGCCGCAGGTGCGCCAGTGGATGGGCGACTCGCGCGGCTACTGGGACGGGGACACCCTGGTCGTCGAGACCACGCACTTCAACGGCAAGCACGACCAGATCGGCCGGCCGCTCCTGAGCTCCGGCGAGAACCTGATGCTCGTCGAGCGGTTGACCCTGATGGACGGCGACAACCTGATGTACGAGTACACCGTCAACGACCCGACCATCTGGACGAGCGCGTGGACGGCGCAGCATCCGATGAAGCGCAATCCGGACGAGATGTTCGAGTTCGCCTGCCACGAGGGCAACTACGGGATGCACGGCATCATGGCAGGCTCGCGGGCGGAGGAGGCGGAAGCGGCGGCCGAGGCCGGCGGGACGCGCTGACCAGGGAGGATGCCGGGTGCAAGCGCGAGTGTCTCGGCGGATACGGGCGAGCGTGGCCGTGGCGGTACTGGCCGGCTCGCTCTCCTTCGCGGCCCAGGTCGCGTTCGCGCAGACCGACACGGTCGCCGCTGGAGGGCGGATCTACCGCGGCAAGGGGGACTGCCAGGCCTGCCACGGGTGGGCCGGCGACGGCCGCAAGATGAACCTCCAGATGCCCGACGGGGCCAATCTGCGCGAGAGCACGCTGACGCGCGAGCAGCTCGTCTTCGTCATCAAGTGCGGCCTGCCGGGGCGGCAGATGCCGGCCTACGACCGGCGCGCGTACGCCGACGACCGCTGCCTCGGCCGCACGCGCGCCGACCTGCGGCGCATGGGGCTGCAGCTCTTCGATCCCCCGGCGACGCTCCAGAACCGCGAGGTGGAGCGCCTGGTCGACTTCCTCGAGGCGAAGGTCGTCGGCCAGGGGCCGATGGACCGGCAGGCGTGCGTCGACTACTGGGGTGACGACGCCGACCTCTGCAGCCGCGAGTTCCCCGACTGATCTGCGGTTACTGGTCCAGAGCGAAGACGAACAGGTAGCTCGAATTCTCCAGGTTGTCGTAGCGGACCGGGTGGAGGTGCCGGCCGCTGGCCTGCACCGCGAGGTACTGCCGGGGTCCGATGGCATAGGTGACCGGCGCGCCCTTGAGCGGCGTGCCCACGTTGAAGCGCCACAGCTCCTGCAGCGTCTCGTCGTGGTAGGCGACCACCCAGCCGTCCTGCAAGGCGCTGAAGACGAGGCCGCCGGCCGTCGCGATGGCGCCCGAGCGCACCTCGATCTCGGTGACCGCCTTGGCGATGACCTCGTGGGTGTCGGTGTCGACGGCGGTGATCGAGCCGTAGTAGAGGTCGCTCGTGTACTCGCGCCGCTCGCTGGCCTCCCGGTCGATGCCGCCGTCGGGGCCGAGCGGCACCACCCGCGCCCCGGTCTGCGAGAAGCAGCCCTCCGTGCCGGCCCCGTAGGCGATTCCCTTCTCGGGGTTGAACGCGGTCGGCTGGTGGGCGATGCCGCCGTGCCACGTCGGGCAGGCGCGCTTCATCTCGTCCCGGTCGGTGCGCAGGGCGCGCGCCTCCGGGTTGTAGATCTGGATGTCGAGGTTCGGGTCGTACTCGAGGGGCATGCCGGTCTCGGGATTGAGGCCGGCCGTCCACGTCAATTCATTGACGTACTGCGAGCCCTTGATGAAGCGGCCCGTCTCGCGATCGACGGAGTAGAAGAAGCCGTTGCGGGCGAAGTGGGCCGCCACCCTCCGCTGCTGGCCGTCGATCGTGGTGTCGTAGAGCATGTGCACGCCGACCTCGTCGTAGTCCCACGAGTCGTTCGGCGTGTACTGGAAGTGCCAACGGCGCTCGCCGGTGGCCACGTCGAGGGCCACGGCCGAGTTGGTGAACAGGTTGTCGCCGGGTCGGTACTCGGCGTCGTAGATGGGGTAGGGGTTCCCGGTGCCGAAGATGTAGAGGTTGTTCTCCGGGTCGTAGGAGCCGGTCTGCCAGACGCCGCCCCCGCCGGTCTTCCAGGCGTTGTGGTCGTCCTTCCAGGTCTCGCTGCCGGGCTGTCCCGGCTCGGGGACGGTGTACCAGCGCCAGAGCTCCTCGCCGGTGTCGACATCGAGCGCCGCCACCCAGCCCCGCGTGCCGCCGTCCCCGGCCCCGTTCTGCACCAGCACCTTCCCGTCGGCCACGAGCGGGGCGGTGAGGAAGCGCTCCCGCGCCCCGAACTCGTTGAACCCGGCCACCTCGACGTCCCAGAGAATCTCGCCGTCGTCGCGGTGGATGGCGAGCACGCGCCCGTCCTGCAGGTTCTGCAGCACCTTGTCCTCCCAGAGGGCGATGCCGCGGGTCCGGGAGCGGTTGGTCTCGTGGTCTACGCCGGGGTCGGTGATCCAGACGAACTCCCCGTAGTCGGGGTTGCGGGCGTCGATCTTGTAGACCGTGCCCCAGCCGTCGCTGGTGTACAGGAAGCCGTTGTCGACGAGGGGGTTGTTCTCGTTCTCCGGGCCGTTCCCACCCGTGTCCTGCATCCCGCCGAGGGCCAGGGCCCAGACCATGCGCAGCCGGTCGACGTTGTCGCGGTTGATCTGCGTCAGCTTCGAGTAGCGCTGCGAGCCGTAGTCGCCGTTCATCAGCAGCCAGTTCTGCGGCTCGTTCTGCGCGTTGATCAGCCGGTCCTGCGTGACCGTGAGCTGGTACTGACCGCTGGCCGCAACGGCCGAAGCCGCCACGAGGGCCGCCGCCGCGAGCATCCGGTTCGGCGAGTTGAGGCGCATGTTCCTTATCCCCCCTGGAGTGCGTATAGCTTATACCGCGCTCGGCCCCGGACCCCTCCCGGCGCGGCGGGAGCCCGCGGGTGTCGCGGACGGCGATGTACAATTCCCGGCGCTTTCGTTGCAGTGACTTGCAGCGAGTCGCGAGGAGGAGGCCGAGACGCCATGCGCTGGATGAGGCTGATGACGGGATGTGCGGCCGTGCTCGTGGCGCTGCCGCTGGCCGGGTGCGGCAGCGCGCCGTCCGCCCAGACGGCGGCGCCCGAGGGGGCCGACTGGCCGATGTACCGCGGCGATCTGGCCGGCACCGGGCACTCGCTGCTGGCGCAGATCACGCCCGCCAACGCGGCCGACCTGGCGCAGGCGTGGACCTATTCGCTCCGGCCGGCGAATCCGCGCCCGGACGGTCGGGGACCGAATTCGCAGGCGACGCCGATCGTCGTCGACGGCGTCATGTACCTGCCCGCCGCGGACCGCGTGGTGGCGCTCGACCCGGTCAGCGGGCGCGAGCTGTGGCGGCACCCGGTGGAGGGCGGCGCGCCGTCGCGTCGCGGCGTCGCCTACTGGGCGGGCGACGAGGAGCGGCAGCCGCGCATCCTCTTCATGGCCTCCCGCCGCCTGATCGCGCTCGAGGCGGCGACGGGCTATCCGATCACGAGCTTCGGCGCGGGCGGCGAGGTCGACATCGGCGTGCCGTACAACTCTGTGCCGCTCGTCTACGGCAACGTCGTCGTGGTCGGCGCCAACACCCCGCCCGGCACCATCGGCGGCATCGGGAACGCGCGGGCCTACGACGCCCGCACGGGCGCCAAGGTGTGGGAGTTCGACTCCGTCGCGCAGCCCGGGCAGCCCGGCCACGACACCTGGGAAGGCGACAGTTGGCGGGACCGGCTCGGTGCCAACGCCTGGCCGTTCTTCTTCACGGCGGACGCGGAGCGGGACCTCATCTACCTGCCGCTGGCGTCGCCCATCCCGGGCGCCTACGGCGGCGACCGGCCGGGGGCCAACCTCTACGGCAACTCCGTCGTCGCCGTCGACGCCGCGACGGGCGCCTACCGCTGGCACTTCCAGACCATTCACCACGACCTCTGGGACGCCGACCCGCCCGCCCCGCCGGCGCTCTTCGACATCCCGCGCGACGAGGGCGCCATCCCCGCGCTCGGCGTCACCACCAAGTCCGGCTATCTCTACATCCTGAACCGGGAGACCGGCGAGCCGATCTACGGGGTAGAGGAGCGGGAGGTGGCCGCGAGCGACGTGCCGGGCGAGGCCACCTACCCGACACAGCCGTTCCCGGTGCTGCCGCCGCCGATGGGCAAGGTCTCGTACGACGCCGACGACCTCGTGACCGGCGAGGATACCAGCCCCGAGCACGCCGCGGCGTGCGCGGATCTCGTCGCGAGCCTGGGCGAGGTCCATAACGCCGGACCGTTCACGCCGTGGGTCTACCGGCAGGCCGGCGGGCCCGCGCGGACGACGCTGAACTTCCCCGGCGGCGTCGGTGGTCCCAACTGGGGCGGGGTGGCATTCGACGCCGCGACCGGCTACGCCTTCGTATTCTCAATGGACGTCGGGGCGCTCGGCTGGATGGTCGAGGCGCAGGACGACGGGGCGCCGTCGCCCTACGAGAAGCGTACAGGTCCGGCGAGCTTCGAGGTCAGCCTGGACGGGGTCCGGCTGCCGTGCCAGAAGCCCCCCTGGGGGCAGTTGACGGCGGTCGACGTGGCGACGGGGGAGATCGCGTGGCGGGAGACGGTCGGCGTCACCGAGACGCTGCCCGACGGCCGGCAGCGCACGGGCCGCCCGGGCCGGGCCGCTGCCATCGTGACCGCCGGGGGCCTGCTGTTCATCGCCGCGACCGACGACAACCGCCTGCGAGCCATCGAGGCGGCGTCCGGCCGCGAGGTGTGGGCGGAGCGGCTCGAGGGGCGCGGCAACGCGGACCCGATGACCTACCTGGGCGCCGACGGCCGCCAGTACCTAGCCATCGCCGCCACGGATCACGTCGTAGCGTATGCACTGCCTGCGGAATAGGAGCCTTCGAACATGGCCAGCGTCACCGTGATCCGCGTGATCGACGCGCCCGCGGACGTCGTCTTCCGCACCGTTGCCGACATCGGCCGTTTCTCGCAGGCGGTGCCGCACATCGTCAACGTGGAGTTTCTTTCGGAGGTGCGCTCCGGCGTCGGGACGCGCTTCCGCGAGACGCGGCTGATGAACGGGCGGGAGGCGTCGACGGAGCTCGAGGTGACGGAGTTCGTCGAGAACGACCGTGTGCGCATCGTTTCCGAGGCAGGCGGGACCATCTGGGACACGGTGTTCACGGTATCGCCGGCGGGCGAAGGTACCGAGCTGACGATGGTGATGGACGCCCGCCCGCAGAAGCTCTCCGCCCGACTGGCCGTTCCCCTGATGCTGCGCATGGTCAAGGGGGCCGTGGCGACCGACATGGACGCCGTGAAGACGTTCTGCGAGCGTTCGGCGCCCGGGGCCACGGGGGACAGCGGATCGGAGGCATCGCACTCGACCGCGGACGCTGCCCGGTCCATCGAACCGGGGTAGGCCCGCGTCGGTTCCGGTCGCATGCGCCCGTAGCGTGCAGCACGCCGGCGCCCGAGCATCCGTCGAGCCGTGCCCGCGGAACGTTCACACGCACCGGCAGGAGGTTGACATGCACGCAAGGGAACCGTCGCCACGCTGCGGTTGCCACGGTCGCGTCTCTCTTCTCGCGGTGGCCCTGGTCTGCATCGCCGCTTCCTCGGCGGGAGCGCAATCGCCCCCGGTCGTCGAACCGTCCGCGGTGACTCCGGTCACCGACGCCATGCTCCAGGACCCGGCGCCGGAGGACTGGCTGATGTGGCGCCGCACCCTCGACGGCTGGGGCT
>JAPOYG010000661.1 GCA_026706755.1 Acidobacteriota bacterium | reverse complement strand
TGTTCTGGGGATGGTTCCGGACCCTGATGGTCTACACGCTCTACGGCGTCGTGGCGGGCGCCGTGCTCCGGGTCTTCATGGGCGTCGGCATGGGCTACATCACGACCTACGCCGATGCGCTGATGGGCACCGGCACCTCCGACCCGATGGAACTCTGGCTCTGGGCCGTCGTCCTGCTCCCGCTCGTCGTCTGCGGCCTGATGGCCAGCCTCAAGGTGGGCGAACTCGCCGCCATGCTGGTGTCCGGCTCCGGCAACGCGGGGTCCGGGTTCGTCGCCCTCGTCATGCGGAGCGCCGGGGGAGCGGTCGCACCCGCCCCCGCCGCCAAGCCACCCGTCTGAGACCCCAAGGAGAAGCCGATGAAAAGAGACAAGAACGCTGGCCGCGAGTACGCCGAGATCTGGGGAGAGGCCGTTCAGGCGAACCGGAAGCTGCGGAGGATCGTGGTGCTGCTGGCCGCGAGCTGCGTGCTCGGCGTCGTGGTCCTGCTGCGGATCGCGGGCGCGGAGCCGCCCCGGCCCATCGTGATCCGGGTCGACGAGGTCGGCCGCGCCGAGGCGCTCGCCTACGAGGCCGCGACCGCGCAGGCCGATCCCCTCGATCCGACGACGAAGTACTTCCTCAACCGGTTCGTCGCGGACTTCCACTCGCGCCGCCGCGCGACCGTCGAGGAGCACTGGACCCGGAGCCTCCGGTTCCTATCGACCGATCTTGCGAACGCCGCGTTCCAGAGGGACGGCGGCGAGGTCGCCGCCACGGCGGCCGGAACCGCCGAGACGGAAGCCCAGGTCGAGAACGTCGTGCTCCGCATTCACCCCTCGCCCGAACCGCCGCACGGCGCGACGGCCGACTTCGATCTCGTGCATTTGAGCGGAGCACGGGAGGGCCGGCGCGAGCGCTGGTCGCTCACGCTCCGGTTCGAGTTCCTGGAAAGCATCCCTCCCGAGCTTGTCGTCCACAACCCGATGGGCATCCTCATCACGTACCTCCAGGCCGACCGGGCGCTGGTGACGGAGGACGGCCGATGATCGTGCATCTGAAGGGCCGCGCGAAGGCGCTGGAGGAGTTCGGGTGGACGGGCCGCCATGCCGAGTGGATCGCCCTGGTGTGTCTTCACAGCGGCGTGTTCACCCGCGCGCAGGCGATGCGGTTCCTGGACGCGCACCCCGAACAGGTGCGGCGCGTGGTGCACGCCCTGATCGACCGGGGCCTTGCCGCCGAGGAGACCGTGCCCGGCGTCCGGGGCATCGGGCGGGTGTGCCGGATCTTCTCGCGCCGCGTCTACCGCGCGCTCGGGGCCGAGCACGTCCGGCACCGGCGCGACGCCTCGAACGAGGTGCTGATGCGCCGCCTGCTCTCGCTCGACTACGTGATCGAGCACGCGGACCTGCCGTGGCTCCCGACCGAGGACGAGAAGGTCGCCGCGTTCGAGGCGCTCGGGATCGAGCGCCGCCTGCTGCCCGTCCGGGTGTACCGGGGGGCCGCCGGGAACACCCGCCGCCACTTCCCCGTCAAGCTGCCCGTCGCGCTGGACTCGGCCCGCGCGATGTTCGTCTACGTGGACCCCGGCCACGACACCTCGACGGCGCTCCGCTCGTGGGGCAACGCGCACCGGGGGCTCTGGCGCGCGCTCACGCGGCTGGGCCGGTCCGTCGAGGTCGTCGCCGTCGGGCGCGCCTCGCGGGAGATCCGCCGGGCCGAGAGGGTCATGGGCGGCTGGGCCGAGGACGGCTTACCCGTCGAAGCGGACGCCGGGATGCGCGACGAGATCGCGCGGATCGAGCGCGCGATCCTCCAGGGCGCGATCCAGGTGCTCGAAGAGTTCGGAGGGCTCCAGGCCGCCATGAAGCGCAGCGTCGCGCTGACCAGGCAGATCCGGCGGCAGGGCGGACGCGGGTCGATCCACCGGGGCACGGCATGGCGGACCGTGCGCCTCGCGGGGGCTCGCTACCGATGACCGGCAGACGGCTTACGACCGCACCGGCGCGTGAAAACGACATGGGGGGTCGATTCACGTTTTCGGCCTCCGGCGATTCACACGCGGGGTTCCGTCCATCCGCTTGCGCGGCCGGGTCTTGCCGCCTCGCGGCCCGTCCGCGCGTTGCCGGACGGGCCGACGAGGCCGTGGCGGGAGCGACCCGCCAGTCCGAGGGCCTGGTACGGGTTCGGGGCCGGGTGTGTTTTCACACTCCCGCCCCCGCCCCCTGGGTCGCTCCCGCAGCATCAATCCCTCCGGGAAGGGAGTCCCACCGATGAGGCATTCGACGCTCGCCGTCATCGGGGCCGCCATCGGGGCGGCCGGCGCGCAGGCGCTCAAGGCGCCGTTCCCCGGCACGGGCGGCAACCCCGTGCTCGACCTGATCGCGTGGCACGATCCGGGCCTGCACTCCGCGATCCGCCTCTGGTATTACGCATGGCCCGCCGTCGCCGTCGTGCTCGCCGGGAGCCTCTGCCTCTCGGTCTGGCGGGTCTGGCTCCAGCCGCTCTTCCGCTTCCGCCGCCGGGGCAGGCTGCCCGCCTGGCCCGGCTCGCCCGCGGACGACGCGCCCTCGCTCGTGATCGGGGAACTGCACCACCCGACCGTGCCGCGCGAGAGCGAGCGGCCCTCCTGGCTCGTCGTCCCCGAGAAGGGACTCTACACCGGCGTGCTCGTCGTCGGAGCGGTCGGGACGGGCAAGACCACCGCCTGCATGTACCCGTTCGCCAGCCAGTTGCTCCACTGGCGGGCGGACGACTCCCGGCGCCGTGCGGGCGCGCTCGTGCTCGAAGTGAAGGGGGACTTCTGCCATCAGGTTCACGGCATCCTCGAAGACGCCGGACGGGGCGAAGACTACCTCGAAATCGGGATCGGCGGCTCATGGCAGTGGAACCCGCTCGACGACCCGCTGCTGGACTCGTACTCCCTCGCCTACTCCGTCGCCTCGCTCATCAACCAGCTGTTCGGCAAGAGCCGGGACCCGTTCTGGCAACAGGCGTACACGAATCTCGTGCGGTGGATCATCGAGGTGCACCGGCTCCTGCCCGGGGGCTGGGTCACGCTCCGGGACATCTACCGCTGCACCGTGGACGCGGACCTGTTCAGGGACAGGATCCGCGAGGCCCAGAAGCTGGCGAACGGCATGCGCCCGGTGCGCGCCGTCGTCGCCAACGCGGATCTCAACGCGCATATCGAGCCGCTCGAAGACTGGGCCTGGCAGCCCGTGCCCGGCACGGACAAGTCGGCGTGCCGCTTGGATCCGAAGCTCGAAGCCCGGCTCAAGCGGCTGAAGGTCTCGTACGGGTCGGAGGCGGACGGGGACGGCGCGGGCGGCGAGTACGGAGAACAGGTCGAGGCCGTCGCGCGCTGGTATCTGAAGGACTGGACGAAGCTCGACGCCAAGATCCGCACCACGATCGTCGAGGGGATCAGCGTGTTCCTGTCGCTCTTCGACCAGCCGGACGTGGCGGGGGTGTTCTGTCCGCCCCCGCCCGACGCCGCGACCGGCAAGCAGGACCCCGAGAAGGACGCGGCGGATGTCCGCCCGATGCCGGGCCTCCGCCGCCGGCTGCCGCCGCTCGCCGAGTTGATCGAGGGCGGCAAGGTGCTCGCGCTCAACATGCCCGCCGGGGCCAACCCCGCGCTCGCCCGCGCCCTCGGCGTGCTCCTCAAGAACGCGTGGATGCAGGCGCTGCTCCGGCGGCCCGCCGAGGCCGCCCGGCGGCCCGGCCGCCACATGCGGCCCGCCGTCTTCATCTGCGACGAGTATCAGGCGTTCGCCACTGTCGGACAGGACGACCCGTCGGGCGACGAGAAGGCGTTCGCGCTGACGCGGCAGTGCCGTTGCATCCCCATCGTCGCCACGCAGTCGATCTCCTCGCTCCGCTCCGTGCTGCCCTCGGGCGAGGCGTGGAGGACGCTCGTGCAGACGCTCCGCACCCGGATCTTCCTGTCGCTCTCCGACGAGGCGTCGGCGCGGATCGCGTCCGAGATGTGCGGCAGCGTCATGAAGACCCAGGCCTCCCACACGTTCACCGAGACCACCGGCAGGCCCGAGTTCTCGCTCCTGTCCGGCCGCGCCGGAGGCGGGCGCGGCACGATGGGAACGAGCAAGTCGTTCCGCCAGGCGCTTCAGCCCGTGTTCACGCCCCGGCAGTTCGCGCTGCTCGCCAACTACCAGGCGGTCTGCCTGCCCTACGACGGGGCCAGGTCGCTCCCGGCCACGCGCGTCTACCTGAAGCCGCACTACCTGCCGAGGGAGACGGGCTACTGGCGGCTCCGCGAGGAGGGACGGATATGAAGCGCGCGAGCGGAATCGCCCACCTGAAGCCGTTCCTTCCGGGTCTGGAGACGCTGCTGGAGGACGCGGAGATCTCCGAGATCATGATCAACGGACCCGGCAACGTCTGGGTCGAACGGGCCGGGCGGCTGGAGCCGCACGAGGCCCCTGCGCTGACCGCAGGATGGCTCCACCGTGCCGCGATCCACATCGCCCGCCCGCTCGGGCTCGATCCCGCCGCCCGGCCGATCCTCGACGCGCGCCTCGACGACGGCTCGCGGGTGGCGATCTGCACGCCGCCCGCTTCCCCCGAGGTCGCAATCACCATCCGCCGGTTCGGGGGCCGCGCGTTCTCGGCCGAGGATCTGGTGCGCCTCGGCTCGCTGCCCGAAGACATCCTCGAAGCGGCCCGGACCTGCCTCAAGTCCCGCCAGAACGTCCTGGTCTCCGGCGGCACGGGCTCGGGCAAGACCACGCTCCTGAACGCGCTGATCGAGCTGCTGCCGGAAGACGAACGCATCGTCGCCATCGAGGACACCCTCGAACTCCGGATCGACCGGGCGAACTGTCTCCGGTTCGAGGCCGGATCCACGCTCTCCGAGACGCCCGTCGAGATTCGCGACCTGGTGAGGCACGCGCTCCGGCACCGGCCCGACCACATCGTCGTCGGCGAGGTCCGGGGCGGCGAGGCCGCCGATCTGCTCCAGGCCCTCAACACCGGCCACGGCGGCTCGCTCACGACCATCCACGCCAACAATGCGCGTTCCGCGCTCTCGCGTCTGGCCAGTTGCGCCATGCAGGCCGGGGACGCGCTGCCCTGGGAGGTCACCTGCCGGGGCGTCGTCGACGGGATCGCGCTCGTCCTGCACGTGGCCCGCCGCCGAGGCCGGCGGTTCGTCGAGGACGCGCTCGAGGTATGCGGCTACGACGCGCCCACCGGCCATTGGATCACCTCGCCGCCCGGAGCGGCGCCGCCCGGGACGCAACCGGAGAGCAGAACCCTCACTCAACCCAACGGAGGTGAACGCATGATAAGCCACGAAGAGTTCATCCGCGTGGAGACGTTCGAGGACTTCGACCGCGAACTCGCGCGCGACGGAGGCGAGACACTCGAAGTCGAGGCCTACCTCGCCGAGGAGTACGGCCTCTTCCCCGAGGAGGTCGGAACCGAGTACGAGATCCGGGACGCCGTCCGGGATCCGCGCGGGGCCGGGGAGGAGGACGTGCGATGAAGAACGACGAATACCACCGCAAGTTCGCAGACGCGATCATCGAGCAGATCAGGAGGGGCACCGCGCCGTGGCAGAAGCCGTGGGCGCCGGGCGAGCGCGTGATGCCCACGAACGTGGACACCGACCGCTCCTACCGGGGCGGCAACAGCCTGCACCTCGCCTCCGTCCAGCAGGAAGTCGGCTACGGCGACGTGCGCTGGGGCACCTACCGCCAGATCCGGACCCAAGGCTGACAGGTCAGGAAGGGCGAGCGCGGCACGCGCATCCTGTCGTTCCAGGACCGGAAGCGTCTGCCCGTGACCGACGACCGGGGCAAGCCCGTGCGCGACGACGAGGGCAAGAGGGTCTACCACTACGAGAAGCTCAACGTACCGTTCGTCCGCCAGTACACCGTCTTCAACGCCGAGCAGGCCGACGGGCTGCCCGAGCGCGCCAACCCGACGCCCGAGCCGCTCTGGAAGGTGCACCAGGAGGCCGAGCGGGTCATGGAGGACGCGGGCGTGCCGGTCCGCCACGTCGCGGGCGACCGCGCCTACTACCACATGAAGCGCGACGAGATCGTCCTGCCCGAGCGCGGGCAGTTCCCGTCCGCGAACCACTACTACCAGACCGCGCTCCACGAGCTCGGCCACTCGACCGGCCACGCCGAGCGCATGAACCGCGACACCCTCATCAAGGGCATCGACAACGGGTTCGGATCGCCCGAGTACGCCCGGGAGGAACTCCGGGCCGAGATCAGCGCCATGATGACCGGCGAGCGCGTCGGCGTCGGGCACGACCCGGCCCGGGGAGCCGCATACGTCGAGGGCTGGATCCAGGCGCTTGAGGAGGACCCGCGCGAGATCCGGCGCGCGGCCGCCGACGCGCAGAGGATCTCCGACTTCGTGCTCACGCGGCACCGCGAGCGCGTCGCCGAGCGCGACCCCGTCGCCGTGGCCGCGACCCGCGCGCCCGCACACCGGGGACCGGAGCGGATCCGAGTCCCCGCGCCCCGGCTGCCGGTTCCCGAACGCAGCTTCGGGCCGAGCCGCTGAGGACCGATGAGAGGCAGGGAGATGTTCGACCGCACGGTCGACGAGGACCCGCGCCCCGCCGCGCCACCCAGCCGCAATCGTTACAGGATGCGGGACGGCCACCGCCGAGAATACGCCGCGAGCCGGGAGCGCGGGTCCGCCATCTCCTTCGACGAACGCTGCGCCGGGGCGCTGACCGACATCGGCGTCCACGGCGCGGTCTCCTACCGCGACCTCGCCGAGGCCCGCTTCGGCGGCCACCCCTACACCACGCGCCGGGCCGTGAACGCTTGGATCGACAAGGGGCTCGTCACCGAGACCATCGCGACCGGACCCAACGGCAACCCGTTCAAGGTGCTGTCCCTCACGCGAAAGGGCGTGGCCGACGCCCGCGAGGTTGCCGCGAAGCGCGGGATGAATCCCGCACAACAGATCCGGTTCACGCCCGCACCATCGGCCCAGGCCGCCCACGACACCGCCATCTACCGCGCCTGCCGGAACGAGCAACGTCGCCTGCTCGAAGAGGGTGCCACCGTCCGGCGCATCCGGCTCGACACCGAACTCAAGAGTACAGTCGCGCGCAGGAGCGAGGCCGCGCGGAGGAGGGACGGCGACCGGGCCGCCGACGCCGAGCGCCGCCGGACGGCGCGAGAACTCGGACTTCCCATCGACGACGAGGGCCAAGTGCTCTACCCGGACGCCCAGATCGAGTACGCCGACGACGAGCGACGATCCGGGCGCGTCAACGTCGAGGCCGTCTCCGGCAACTACCGCGAACCCGCAGTCAGGGCCAAGGCCGCCGCCGGGTTCAGAATGCACGCCAACGGACCCGCCGCGGCGGACCTGCTCCGTAGGCTCGGCCTGGACGACGGCGGCGCGTGGCTTGGGAATCCCGAGCGCGATCCGGCCACCGTCGAACTCTGACCGCAAGGAGAACCCAACTCATGCAGCCCTGGAAGATCAGCGCCGGACTCACCGCCGCAATCGCGGGATCCACGTTCCTCATCGCCGGATCCCGTCTCGACTACCTCGCTCCGTTCTGGAGCGCCATCCTCGCCGACTACGGGCTCGCGCTCGCCCTGCACACGGCGCTCGCGCTCGCAACCGTCGCGGCCGCCATCTACGGCGTTGCCCGGGCCACCGGGCTCGCCGACCTCGGACGGCGCGTCGATCTCGCCGAGCGATCCGTGCGGCGCGGCGAGGGAGACCCGAACCTGACCGACTCGCTCCGCAAGGACGACGAGGGGGACTGGGAGTGAAACGCCCATGAGTGACCGAAAGTCCGTCAAGAACCTGCCCGCCGACTGGCGCAAGCAGGCCAAGGCGCTCCGCCGATACGGGGGCGAGACGCCGGCCGTCGCGCTCGACCGCTGCGCAGACGACCTCGAAGCCACGCTCGTCGAAAGGGACGAGACCACGTTCTCGCTCGTCGAGGCCGCACGCGAGAGCGGATACTCC
The DNA here is from genome assembly GCA_026706755.1 of Acidobacteriota bacterium. Lineage (GTDB taxonomy): Bacteria > Acidobacteriota > Vicinamibacteria > Vicinamibacterales > UBA8438 > JAGWAJ01. Next base: position 1,501 of record JAPOYG010000661.1, on the reverse strand, counting down.
GCCGACCACCTCGGCCGCTTGGTGCGCGACGGCAAGATCCCCAACGCCGGACGGCCCGGCGCGCCCATGATCGCCCGCAGGGATCTGCCCCGAAAGGCCCACGCGCCGACCGAGCCGCCACTGGCGGAGAAACCCCGGCGCGGCGATGTTTCTAACGTGCAGATCGTGCAGTCCATCATCCAGAGAGGAATCGAATGATGGCACGCACGAAACGTGACCGGCGCGCATACAGCGCCGGCGAGTGGGGCCGGAACCGGGTGAGGGTGTTCCCTGATCCGAAAACCGGCCTCTTCCAGGTGGAGTGGCGGGAGAACGGGCGCAGGCTCACCCGGTCCCTCAAACATCGGGACTGGAAGCGCGCGAAGAGGCAGGCGGATCAGTTCGCCGCAGGCTTCATCGACGCGCCCAACGGCAACACCGAAGCCGAGCCCGAGCCGCTCACCCTGGAACGGCTTTTTGAAATCTACGGAGAAGAGGTGATGCCCACCAAGGGCAGGCGGTCGCGGCTCCAGAACAGGGCCGCGATGAAGATGTTCCTCGGGTGTTTCGGGAGGGACCGCAGGCCCGAGACTCTTTCCCAGCGCGACTGGGACCGCTTCATCCTGGCGCGCAGGGCGGGCAGGGTCGGCCCGAGCGGAAAGCCCGCGGCCGACCGGACCATCGAACACGACCTGACGTTCCTGATGACGGTCCTCAACTGGGCCGCAAGGTCGAGGGACGAGCACGGCCGCCTGCTGCTGGACAGGAACCCGCTCAAGGGCCTCAAGAAGCCCAGGGCGAAGAACCCCACCCGCGTGGTGCTCACGGAGCCGGAATACCGGGCGATGCTCGAAGCGTCCCGGCAGGTCGGCTGGAGGTGCCATGTCGCGCTCGTGCTCGCCCACGAGACCGGCCACAGGATCGGTGCCATTCGGCAGCTTCGGTGGCCTGACATCGACTTCGAGCGCGGGACCATCCGGTGGAGGGCCAAGCACGAGAAGACCGGATACGAGCACACCACGCCCGTGACCGACGAGGCGCTGGCCGCCTTGGAGGAGGCGCGAACGATGAACTCCCGAGACGGGGACGTCCCGGTGCTGCCCTCCTCACACGATCCCCGCCTGTGCGCGACCCGCTGGATGAGCCGCACCTGGTGGGACAAGGCCGAGAGGCTTGCCGGGCTGGAGAAGAAGCGGGGAAGCGGCTGGCACTCGCTGCGGCGGAAGTTTGCTTCCGACCTCATGGACCAGCCGCTGAAGGTGCTCTGCGAACTCGGCGGCTGGAAGTCGGCAAAGACGGTCCTCCAGTGCTATCAGAAAGCGGACGAGGACCAACTGCGGCAGGCGCTCGCGAACCGCAGGAGACTCCGCGCCTGATCCGTCCAGCGGGAGTCAATCGACGGGAGTCAGGACCGGAAATCCCATAAGTCCAACGCTCACAGCAAGATGTAATTGTGTGAGCACCTGTCCGGGCACCGGATCGGTGCCATCCGCAAGCTCCGCTGGCCGGATATCGACTTCGA
>JAPOYG010000465.1 GCA_026706755.1 Acidobacteriota bacterium | reverse complement strand
CGCTGACGGCTCGGGGAGGAGTCCTCGTCGCCATCGACAGCGAGCCGCGCGCGGCTGATGCGCTGGCGTTGCTGCACGCCTACGGTGGCGGCAACGCCGCCATCGGCGCGTGGACCGGACGCGTCTAGGAGCTCGCGCGGAGTGCGCACTGCGGCACCAGGAGTCTGCGCTGAAGAACCGGCGACCCAAGAGTCTCTCTCTCGCGCAGACTCCCAACGCGACCGCAAGGTCGCGCATTGCCCCACGCAAATGCGTTGACTACAATGGGTTGCGGGGGGTACTGGGCACATGCATGGCCTCAGCCTCGGACCGGTCGAGTTCTCGCCTTCGTATACGCCAAGCCGGCGGGCGCTGGAGCGGCGAGAGCGTCGTACCGCCGAAGCGGTGACCGCCCCCGCGCGCCCCGGAAGGGCGCCGGTTCGCCGCGCGGCGGTTGCCGGTGACGCGCAGGCGAGCGTTCTCTCCATTCTTCCCGATGAGCTTGCCGCGGTAGACGTCCGGCTCTTCACAGGCCCGAGCCGCGAGCGGATCGCGCGCTCGTTCGTCGGGTCGCTGGCCAGCCACGCCGTCGGGATCGCGGTCGTCGCGCTGTTGCTCAGCCTGGCTCCGGCACGCGTCTACGAGGTCGTCGAAGCCAATCGGGAGAACTACGGAATCGTCTGGATTCCCGAGGAGGGTCCGGGCGGCGGCGGAGGAGGCGGCGGGAACGAATCCCTCGAGTTGCCTTCCCAGTTGCTGGTCGAGGGGACCGACCCGGTCGAGATCAGCCTGCCGGTCGAGGAGCCTCCGGAAGTCGACCAGCCGGAGCCGGAACCCGAGGAGCGCATCCTCGACACCCAGCAGATCGCGCTCCCGGCCATGGCCATGGCGGCCGCGCTCGAAACCCGTTCCGGGATCCTGGACGGGCTCACGGTCTCCGCGGACCTGTCGCGCGGGTCCGGCGTGGGGGCGGGTTCGGGAACGGGACAGGGCACCGGCATCGGTTCCGGCGACGGCGCCGGTCTCGGACCCGGACAGGGCGGCGGCGTCGGCGGCGGAGCCTACCGCCCCGGAAACGGCGTCTCCCCGCCGCGCCTCTTGCGCGAGGTCAAGCCGCAGTACACGGCCGAGGCGATGCGCGCCAAGATCCAGGGGACCGTGTGGCTCGAGGTGGTCGTGCTGCCGGACGGCACGGTCGGCGACGTGCGGATCACGAAGTCCCTCGACCCGGTGTTCGGGCTGGACCAGCAGGCGATGGACGCGGCCCGTCAATGGCGGTTCGCACCCGGCATGCGCTTCGGAGAGCCGGTCCCGGTTCTCGTCGGGCTCGAGCTCTACTTCAACCTTCGCTGAGAATCTGCACCATCCGCCGAGCCGGCAGGGCGCCGGCGGGGGCCGGAGACGACAACGCCCGGAGGGCGCGAGGCCCCCCGGGCGTGGATTGAGGTCCGCCGTTCGACGCTGGAGCCGGCGGCGTCCGCTAGTACATCCCGCCCATTCCGGGATGTCCGCCCGGCGCGGGCGCGTCCTTCTTCTCTTCCGGAATCTCCGAGACGAGCGCCTCCGTGGTCAGCAGGAGGGACGCGATCGAGCCCGAGTTCTGGAGGGCCGTGCGCACGACCTTGGTCGGGTCGATGACGCCGGCCTGGACCAGGTTCTCGTAGGATTCGTTCTGGGCATTGAAGCCCTCTTCGTCGGCGCCGGCCTCGCGGACCTTCTGCACGACGATCGACCCCTCGAACCCGGCGTTCTGCGAGATCCAGCGCATCGGCTCCTCGAGCGCCCGCTTGATGATGTTGACGCCGATCTGCTGGTCGCCGGAGAGCTGCACGTCCTCGAGGGCCCGTGACGCGCGGAGCAGCGCGACGCCGCCGCCCGGCACGATGCCCTCCTCCACCGCCGCCTTCGTGGCGTGCATCGCGTCCTCGACGCGAGCCTTCTTCTCCTTCATCTCGGTTTCGGTGGCCGCGCCGACCTTGATCACGGCGACGCCTCCGACCAGCTTCGCCAGCCGCTCCTGCAGCTTCTCGCGGTCGTAGTCCGACGTGGTCTCCTCGATCTGCGCGCGAATCTGCTTCACGCGGCCCTCGATGGCGCCCTGCTCGCCGTCGCCCTCGACGATCGTCGTGTTGTCCTTGTCGATCGTCACCTTCTTGGCCTTGCCGAGGTCCTCGATGCGGATGTTCTCGAGCTTCAGGCCGAGGTCCTCGGTGATCGCCTTGCCGTTGGTCAGGATGGCGATGTCCTCGAGCATCGCCTTGCGGCGGTCGCCGAAGCCCGGGGCCTTGACTGCCGCGCCCTGCAGCGTGCCGCGCAGCTTGTTGACGACCAGGGTCGCCAGCGCCTCGCCCTCGATGTCCTCCGCGATGATCAGCAGCGGACGGCTGAGCCGCGCCACCTGCTCCAGGAGTGGCAGCAGGTCCTTCATGTTGCTGATCTTCTTCTCGTGGATGAGGATGACCGGGTTCTCGAGCACCGTCTCCATGCGCTCCGCGTCGGTCACGAAGTACGGCGAGAGGTAGCCGCGGTCGAACTGCATGCCCTCGACGACCTCGAGCGAGGTCTCCAGCGTTCGCGCCTCCTCGACCGTGATGACGCCGTCCTTGCCGACCTTGTCCATCGCCTCGGCGATGATGGTGCCGATCGTCGAGTCGTTGTTTGCGGAAATGGTGCCGACCTGGGCGATCATGCCGCCGCTGACGGCCTTCGACATCTGCTCGAGCTGCTTGACGACGGAGTCGACGGCGCCCTCGATGCCGCGCTTGATCTCCATCGGGTTGGCGCCGGCGACGACGTTCTTGGCGCCCTCGCGGTAGATGGCCTGGGCCAGGACGGTCGCGGTCGTGGTGCCGTCGCCGGCGATGTCCGACGTCTTGCTGGCCACCTCGCGCACCATCTGCGCGCCCATGTTCTCGAGCGGGTCCTTCAGCTCGATCTCCTTGGCCACCGTCACGCCGTCCTTGGTGATGGTGGGAGACCCGAACTTCTTGTCCAGGACCACGTTGCGCCCCTTCGGGCCGAGAGTCACCTTGACGGCGTTCGCCAACTGGTTGACCCCCTCGATGATCTTCTGCCGCGACTGCTCACCGTATACGATCTGCTTGGCCATGTGTCTCGAACTCCAATTCGTGGAAGCGCCTGCCGTTCTTCGTCAGCCCTCGATGACGCCGAGAATCTCGTCCTCGCGCATGATCAGGTACTCGTCGCCGTCGAGCTTGATCTCCTGGCCGGAGTACTTGCCGAAGAGCACCGTGTCGCCCGCCTTGACGTCGAGGGGCGTGACCGTGCCGTCGTCCTTGATCTTGCCCTTGCCGGCGGCGATCACCTTGCCCTGCTGCGGCTTCTCCTTCGCCGTGTCGGGGATGATGATGCCGCCCACCTGCTGCTCGGATTCCTCGATCCGTTCGACGATGATGCGGTCGTGGAGCGGTCGTACCTTGACAGCCATGTAGCTCAGACTCCCTTCAGTGATTTGACGAACGAGTGGCAGGCGAGGGGCGGCGCCCGTCGGGCCTCCCTCGCCACCCTAGCAGTCGGCTAATCAGACTGCTAGTCTAGCCCTCGCGCGGGCCGGCGTCAAGGCGCTCTCTCGCACTCGGCAAGGACATTGCTTGCGCCGCCGGGGTGCGGGCTGCGGTGGGCCGGGGCAGGCCGGAATGGCGCCGTCGGGATGCCTGGTCAGTCGAGCTCCCGGCCCGCCAGCAGGCGATACGCCTCCCGGTACTTCGCGCGGGTACCGTCGACGACGGCGGCCGGCAGGGTGGGAGCCGGTGGCTGACGGTTCCAGCCCACCACGTCGAGATGGTCGCGCACGTACTGCTTGTCGAAGCTCGGCTGGGGGCCGCCCGGCGTGTACCGGTCCGCCGGCCAGAACCGGGACGAGTCGGGGGTCAGCGCCTCGTCGATGAGGATGAACGACTCGCCGTCGTCGCCGGGGTCGCCGTTCGGGTCCTTCGGGACGAGGCCGAACTCGAACTTGGTGTCCGCGACGATGATCCCGCAGGACTCGGCGTGAGCGGCACCGTGCGCGTACAGCGCGAGCGTCACGTCGCGCAACCGGGTGACCAGGTCGCGCCCGACGAGGTCAGCCGCCTCGCTCTCGCTGATGTTGATGTCGTGTCCGGTCTCCGCCTTGGTGGCCGGCGTGAAGATCGGCTCGGGCAGCCGATCCGATTCCCGCAATCCCGACGGCAGCTCGATCCCGCACACGCGCCCGGTCTCGCGGTACTCCTTCCAGCCGGATCCGGAGAGGTAGCCCCGCGCCACGCACTCGATGAGCACGGGCTTGGTCCGCCGGACGAGCATCGAGCGGCCGGCGAGGAGCTCGTGCTGGTCGCGGAGGGCCGCCGGGTACGACGCCGGATCGGTCGACACCAGGTGATTCGGGACGATGTGTCCCGTGCGCGCGAACCAGAACGCCGAGAGCTGCGTGAGCACCTTGCCCTTGTCGGGGATGACGGAGTCGAGCACGACGTCATAGGCCGAGATCCGGTCCGTGGCCACGATCAGCAGGTGATCGTCGACCGCGTAGAGATCCCGAACCTTGCCACGGTTGAGCAGCGTGGCGCCGCGTAGCGTAGTCTCGAAGATCGGAGGGGGGGACACGGCAGGACCTCGCGTCGAATCCGGGTGACGCAGGAGCTTACCCGGCGAGCGGCGACGACGGCAAGCCGCGGAGTTGTAGTACGTTCCGTGGCCGATGCGCCGTCACCTCCGCGCCGCTGCCGTCCTCGCGCTCGCCGTCGGCCTGCTGGCCTTCTTCCTGCGCGGCGCAGACCTCGAGCGGGTCGCGGCGGCAGTGGGCGGCGCCCGCCGGGATCTGCTCGTCGCCGCCCTGGTGGCGACCGGCGCCACGTTCGTCGTCCGCGTAATCCGGTGGTGCCGGCTGCTCCGGCCGCTCGGTACCGTTCGCTTCCGGAGCGCCTTTCGCGCCACGATGATGGGCTTTGCGGCAACGGCGATCCTCCCCGGGCGAGTCGGCGAGCTGCTTCGCCCCTACGTCCTCGCGCGCCGGGAGGGGCTGAGCGCATCGGCGGCGCTTGCCACGATAGTCGTGGAACGCCTTCTCGACGTCATCGCCGTGCTGGCGTTGCTCGGCGTCGCGGTCCTGACCGGACCGCCGGGCCGCGAGGCGGACGCCGGATTGCTGGCCGCGGTGCAGACGGGAGCCGCGGTCGCGGGTGCGGCCGCGGTGGCCGGCCTCGGGGCGGCCCTGCTCGCCGCCGGCAACCCCGACCGCGTGACGCGCGCCGTCGATCGGGCGAGCGCGCTCCTGCCGTGGCGCGCCGCGGGGGCGCTGCGGGGAGTCGCGAGCCGCTTCGTCGACGGCTTCGCCGTGCTCCGCGCCCGCCGGGTGCTGCTCGTCGCGTTCGCCTGGTCGCTCGCGCACTGGGCCGCCGTCGCCGCCGTCCTGTGGCTGGTGACGGAGGCCTTCGGCGTGGCGCTGCCGGTGTCGGGCGCGGTGGTGCTGATGGGGTTGACCGTGGTCGGTGTCGCCGTACCCACGCCGGCCGGCATCGGCGGCTATCATGCCGCGTACCAGGTCGGGGCGACGTTGCTGTACGGGGCGCCGCCCGCCGCCGCGGTGGCTGCGGCGCTGGTGCTGCACGCCATGTCCTTCCTGCCGGTCGCCGTGCTGGGGGTCGTCTACATGGTGCAGGAGGGTATCCGCCCGAGCGCCTTCCGTGCCCTCGCCTCGGCCCGTCCGGAGCCGGGTCGGGCGGGAACCTCGACCGCCACGACCCCCGCCGCGGAGGGGCGCCGGACATGAAGTGCCCGTTCTGCGGCCACCTCGACGACAAGGTCGTCGATTCGCGGGAGAGCCGGGAGGGGGAGGTCATCCGGCGCCGCAGGGAGTGCGCCGGATGCGGCCGTCGCTTCACCAGCTACGAGCGGATCGACGAGGTTCCCTACATGGTGGTGAAGAAGGACGGGTCGAGGGCGCGCTTCGAGCGCGAGAAGGTCATCGCCGGCCTGCTCAAGGCGTGCGAGAAACGACCGGTGAGCGTCGCCGATCTCGAATCGGTCGCCAACCGTGTCGAGTCCGCCCTGCAGGAGCGTCCCGACAAGGAGATCTCCACCGAGCAGGTGGGAACGATCGTCATGCGGGAGCTGCGCGACCTCGACAAGGTGGCCTACGTCCGTTTCGCATCCGTGTATCGGGATTTCCGGGACGTCGGCGAGTTCATGACCGAGCTGAAGGGGTTGCTCGACGCGAAGGAGTCCTAGGAGTCTGCGCCGTAGAACGGCGCGGACTCCTGAAGAATTGGGTTGGGCGCCGAGCGGAGGCCGCAGCGCGACCTTGCGGTCGCGGCGACGAACGGGGGGCTAGGTGGCGCTGCCGGCGTCCGTGCTGGTCGTCGACGACGAGGCCGGCCTCCGCTCGGTGCTGGCCAGCGCCCTGCGCGGCGCCGGGTGGCGGGTGGACGCCGTCGTCTCCGGCGAGGACTGTCTCGAGCGGACGGCGCGCCGGACCTATGACGTGATTCTCCTCGACGTGCGGCTGCCGGGCCTGGACGGTCTGGCGGTCCTCGAGGCGCTCCGGGAGCAGGGCGTCGAGGCGCACGTCATCGTCATGTCGGGACACGGCAACGTCGAGTCTGCCGTCCGTGCCATCAAGATGGGGGCCTTCGACTTCATCGAGAAGCCGTTCCCGCTCGACAAGGCGGTGCTCGTCACGCGCAACGCCCTCCGCCAGCGGCGCCTGGAGCAGGAGAATCGCGAGTTGCGCGCGCACGTCGACCGGCGGTCCGCCCTGGTCGGCGAGAGTCCCGCGATCGCCCGCCTCCGGAAACAGATCGAGGTCGCCGCCCCGACCGACGGCCGGGTGCTGATCGTCGGGGCGAACGGCACCGGCAAGGAGCTCGTCGCCCGCAGCGTGCACGCGCGGAGCCGCCGTGCCGCGGGACCCTTCATCGAGATGAACTGCGCCGCGATTCCCGAAGAGCTGATCGAGAGCGAGCTGTTCGGCCACGCACGGGGCGCCTTCACCGGGGCGGTGGGCAGCCGCACCGGCAAGTTCCGGGCCGCGGACGGCGGGACGCTCTTCCTCGACGAAGTCGGCGACATGACGCTCAGAACGCAGGCGAAGATGCTCCGGGTGCTCGAGGAACAGGTCGTCGAGCCGCTCGGCGGCGACGCCGGGACACGCGTCGACGTACGCGTGATCGCCGCAACCAACAAGGATCTCGCCGCCGCCATCGAGAACGGGACCTTTCGGGACGACCTGTTCTTCCGGCTCGATGTCATCCGCATCCGGGTGCCGCCGCTCACCGAGCGCCGCGAGGACATCCCGCTGCTGGCGGCGCACTTCATGCGCACGCTCGCCCGCCGGCACGGGCAACGGGTCAAGACGCTCGACGCCTCGGCCAGGACGCTGCTGCACGCCCACCACTGGCCGGGCAACGTCCGCGAGTTGCGCAACGTGATCGAGCGCCTCGCAATCATGGTGCCCGGCGATGTGGTCACCGCGCACGATCTCGGGTTCCTGGTCGGGGCCGCCGCCGGCCGGCCGGCGGCCTCCGGCGACCTCCGCCCCCTGCACGAGGCGCGGGACCGCTTCGAACGGGACTACATCGTGCAGGCGCTCGCCGCGCACGCCGGGAACGTATCGCGGACGGCCGAGGCGCTCCGGGTGGAGCGCAGCAACCTCCACCGCAAGATGCGCGCGTTCGGCATCACGTCGCCGCGCCGGGCCAGGGAGACCCTGCCGCGCGGCGAAGCCGGACGTCGAGGATCCGATCCGGCGTGAAGCCGGCGATGCGGAGTCGCTCGACGCCCGACGGGGGAAGGGCGTCGGCCGGGACGAGGCCGACGAGCTCGGTGCCTCCGACTTCCACGCCGAGCGCGCCCGCCTCGCGGGTGACCGCATCGACCAACGCCTCGAGCGACGTCCGGCGGTAGTCGACGAGGTTGGTCGACACCTGGGCGATTCCGCGATGCCGCAGGCGGATGCCCAGCGCCTTGACTCCGGGCAGCCCGCCGTCGCGCTCGCGGATCCGCCCGGCGATGCGGCGGGCCGCGGCGAGGTCGTCGGTGGCGAGATTCACGTTGAACGCGATCAGCGGCCTGCGGGCCCCCACGGCGGACGCGCCGGCCGACGGGTGCGGCGTCGGCGGGCCGCAATCGGGCCGCCAGCCGGGATCGCGCATCTTCGCCGCGAGCCCCTCGAACTCCCCCCGCCGGACCGCCTCGAGCGGCCGGCGCCGATCCTCGGCCGCCGCCTCCTCGTACCAGTAGACCGGGATCCCGAAGCGATCGGCCAGAGCCCGGCCGACGCGGTGGGCGAGATCGACGCAATCGCCCATCGGTGCCCCTCCGAGGGGCACGAAAGGCACGACGTCGACGGCTCCCATCCGGGGATGCGCGCCCCGGTGCCGCCGGAGGTCCACGTGCCGCAAGGCGACGCCGGCGAGACGCAGCACCGCTGCGGCCAGTCCGTCGGCGCTGCCGGCCAGCGTGAAGACCGACCGGTTGTGGGACGGGTCGGCCGACCAGTCCAGCAGGTGGGCGTCGTGCCCGGCGCCCGCGGCGCCCGCCAGCTCGCGCAGGACCTCGGACCGCCTTCCCTCGCTCACGTTCGGCACGGCCTGAATCAGGCGCGGCGAGGTTGGCGGGGACGCGAGCGCGCCGTCGGCGGCGGGGCCGGTTGACGGTCCCGGAAGCATCCCTCCATAATGGCACCGCTCCCACGACCGCGACGAAGATGACGGACAAGCTGCGCGACGGCGCCCCGAGGCCGCGCGCGGTGCGCGCGGCGCCGGCGCGTGGGAGCGGCGTGTCGCGTCGTGCGGAGCACGCTCCGAACCGGCGCCCGGGCGCCGTGTGGTCCGATCTGCCCCTCTTTCCGGAGCCGCGCGCGCCGGAGCCGATCGTGCGGGGGAGCAGCCCCGATGCAGCCCGACCCCTCGCCGTACGCCGGCGAACGCCGCGCGTGCCGAGGCGCTTGCGCGACGACCGGGTGCCCCCCCGCGCGGACTCGGAGCTCCTGTCGGCGGAAGGCGTCGACGGGTCGAGCGACGCGGCGCTCGCGTCCGGCGCCCGCCCGGCGGGGCTCGGCCGGCGAGCCGCGGCCGCCGTCGCGGACCTGCTTCTCCTGGGGGCGATTGACGGACTGATCGTCGCGCTGACGGCACGCCTGCTCGGCATGCCGATCGCCGCCGCCGCCGATCTGCCGTGGCCACCCCTGGCCGCGTTCCTCCTGTTGTTCGACCTGGCGACGATCGCCACGCTCACCGCACTCGGAGGTCAAACCCTCGGCAAGATGGCCGCCGGCATACGCGTGGTCGGCCTAGACGGGGGGCCCGTTCCGGTGAGCCGCGCCGTGGTGCGGACCGTGCTGTCCGTGCTCTCCGCGCTGCCCGCGGGTCTCGGGTTCGCCGGTTCGCTCGCCCGTTCGCGCCGCGCGGGGCACGACTGGCTCGCGGGAACGCGGGTCGTGCGGGCCATCCCGACGTAGCCTGCATGCCGACGCTCGCGCGACTGATCGCCACGGCCGGCTACTGCGGCC
>JAPOYG010000336.1 GCA_026706755.1 Acidobacteriota bacterium | reverse complement strand
TCATCACGTGGTCGTCGGTCTGCACGATGCGCTTCAGGTTGTTGTAGAGCACCGGCAGCATCGGCGGTCCCGAGGTCGACCCGAAGCCGAGGAGGCAGCGTTCCGCGAGCGGCCGGATCTCCGGGTCGTCGTAGGGGCCGGGGGCGTCGAGGCCGCCCTCGATCAGCCACCACGCCGTGCCCGTGTTCTCGCGAAAGCGCGCGCGCTGCGCCGTCGCTCGCTCCCGCGCCGCCGCCGTCAGCGGCGGCTGCCGGCCGTCGGGCGGGTCGGTGATGATCGACGTCCGCCACTCGCCGTCGATTCGGAACGCGGCCGCGCCGCGGTCGATCCAGAAGGTGTTGTAGCCGCCCACGTTGCCTGCGGCGCCCGGAGAGCCGTCGCCGCCGACGGGAGGCGCCTCGCGGTTCGGGTCGCTGGCCAGGTTGCGGCTGATGTTGCGCTCGAGCTCCTGCCGCGCGATGGCCGCGGCCTCTTCTTCCGTCAACCGCAGCGTGTCGCCGAACTGCTCCGGCCGCTGGAGCGGCGTCAGGGTCGCGGTGTCGTAGGTGCCGGACAGGTCCGGCCGCCCGCTCGCGGTGCGCGGGACGTCCTGGCCGGCGGCCGGCGCCGGCGGCCACGCCACGCCCAGCGCGACGAGCGCGACGGCGGCGCGGCCGGCGACGGCGCGTTCGATCGTTGCGCGTCGGTTCATGGCCATCAGCGTCCTTCCCGAACGTCCTGCTCCAGGATCCGGGCGCCGCCCAGGATCCCCTGGAACGAGTAGTTCGCCTCGTGACAGGCGTACTCGTAGACGCGGTCCTGGCTCGCCGGCCAGATGTACTCCCCGCTCCAGGGTGCCGTCCAGACCGTCGGGTCGTCCACCGTGAACTGGTAGAGCAGCGTGTCGGCGTCGAGCCGCGTGAAGCGCTCCACGACGTGCAGGTTGCGCGATGCGCCGCCGAGGGCCGGCTGGTCGGTGAAGTTGGTCGTGTCGACGACCAGCGTGTCGCCCTCCCAGCGGCCGACCGAGTCCCCGAGCCAGCTCCGGATCTCCGGCGGGGCATGCTCCTGGTTCATGCGGACGACGCGGGCGTCGTGCACCATCTCGACCAGGATCATCACATGGTCGTCGGTCTGCACGATGCGCTTCAGGTTGTTGTAGAGCACCGGCAGCATCGGCGGTCCCGAGGTCGACCCGAAGCCGAGGAGGCAGCGTTCCGCGAGCGGCCGGATCTCCGGGTCGTCGTAGGGGCCGGGGGCGTCGAGGCCGCCCTCGATGAGCCACCACGCCGTGCCCGTGTTCGGCCGGAAGAAGCCCGCGGCTTCCGCACGCCGGGCCTGGGCCTCCTCCGTCAGCGGCGGCTGCCGGCCGTTCGCAGGATCGACGATGATGGACGTCCGCCACTCGCCGCCGATCCGGAACGCGGACGTCCCGCGGTCCATCCAGAACGTGTTGTAGCCGCCGACGGCCCCCGCCGCCCCCGTGGAGCCGTCGCCGCCCACCGGCGGCGCCTCCGACGGCGGGGCGCTCTCGATGTTCCGGTCGGGAGGAATGCCGAATACGGCCGCGAGCGCCACCGGCTCGTTCTCGGCGATGGCCGCCGCCTCTTCCTCGGTGAGCGACAGGCGGTCGCCGAGCTCCGCCGGCCGCTGGAGCGGCGTCAGGGTTGCGGTGTCGTAGGTGCCCGACAGGTCGGGACGGCCGCTCGCGGTCCGCGGGATGTCCTGGGTGGCGGCGGTGGCGGCCAGGGCGGCGGTGACGAGGGCCACCCCCAGCACGCGGGCGACGGACGATCGATTTCGGCTGGCCATGACGGAATCCCTCCGGCTCATCATCTCGCAACAGGTCGGGCGCAACAGGTCGGGCCCGGCGACCGTCACCGCTCCAGCGGATTCCGCCGCAGGTGCCCGAAGATGAGCTCTTCCACGAACTCGACGCACTTGAAGTCCATGATCCGGGCCCCCTCGTCGAGGCGCCGGTAGAGCGGCAGGCGGATCGTCCACGGCTCGGTGAAGACCGCGGGATCCTCCATCGTCGCTTCGTACTGGATGTGGTTGGGCGAGACGAGCGTGTAGCGCTCCGTCACCACGAGCTGGTTCGAGTGGTGGCTGCCGGCCCGGTCGAACCAGGTCTGGTCGTTCTGCCCGGTGACGTCGACGACCAGCGTGTCTCCGTCCCAGCGGCCGACCGACTGGCCCATCCACGAGTCGGTCTCGGCGGGGCCGACATCCTCCAGGTAGATGTCGCGGACCGCACCCGCGAACTCGTAGGCGATGAAGACGTTGTCCTCGTTCTGGAAGATCTGGAACGGGAACGGCATGTAGGTCGCGCGCGGCACGCCCGGCATGTAGCACTTGATCTCCGGGTCGCGGTCCAGCCAGTTGGCGTGGTTCTCCTCCTTGAGCGTCCGCGCCTCCGGCGTATAGGGGATCCGGCCCCCGCCGACGATGATGCCCATGTTCCCCGGCACCGCGCCGACAGCCCCGAGATGGACCACCTCGGCGGCCGGCAGCGGCCCCTGCGGCCCCTCGCGCAGCGCCATCGCATGGCGGGCGATGTGCGGCTCGATGTCGTAGTGCGCCGACCCGATGGCCTGCCAGATGCCGTTCAGGTCGGGGTTGCCGTTCGAGAGTCGGGGCGGGTCGAAGTCCGTGGACTGTGCGTTTAGCGGTGCGACGACCCCGGCCATAGTCATCAGCAGGGCCGCCGCGGCGACGAGGAACTTCATGCTCGGATTCTCCCAGGTGTCAAGACGGCCGGCGCAGTCCGGCCGGCGACGCGCCCCGCGGGCGCACCGGAACATTGTACGCGTACAGGGCGCGGCCGGGGCTGGACGGCGGGGGACGGTCCGCTCGGCGCCGGCACGTCACGGGGGCGCGGCTCTGCTGCACCGTTGCGGCGCGGAATGATCACCGGCGCGGTTCAGAGCGGCGGCCGGGCCCCGGTCCGTCAGCGACCGCCTGGTTACATCCCCCGGACGAAGCGCTGGACCCGCTTGCCTTCCAGCGTCTCGCCGACGTAGATGTTGCCCTGCGAGTCGACGGCGAGGCTGTGCGCGGCCGTGAAGCCGCCCGCCATGTGCCCGCCGAAGCCGAACGACCCGGCGATCGAGAGGTCGGATCGGCGCACGATCCAGACCTTCTGGTTCATGCCGTCGATGTTGTAGAGGAACTCCTGGCCGGCGTCCGGCGAGAAGTCGATGTCGAAGGCCGAGCCGAAGCCGAGGGTCCGCGGGGCGATCACCACCTCGTCGACGTACGTCCCGTCCCGGTCGAACACCTGGATGCGGTCGTTGACCCGGTCGCAGACGTAGATCAGCCCGTCGGCGGCGAGCGTCGCGCAGTGGACGGGCCGGCCGAACTGCTGCGACAGCGGGGCATCCGGATCGTAGGAGTACGCGTCGTCGGTCGGCGTGTTGCCGTAGGCGCCCCAGTGGCGCCGGTACTCGCCGGTGTCGCCGTCGAACACGGCAACGCGCCGGTTGCCGTAGCCGTCGGCGATGTAGACCTCGTTCGTCTCGGGGTCGACGTCGATCTCGGCCGGCTGGCCGAAGTTGGCCGTGTCGTTGCTCCCCCGGCCCTCGCCGTGGGCCCCGATCTGCAGCAGGAACTCGCCGCTGCGGGTGAACTTCAGGACGTGCGCGTCCTCGCCGCCGCTCCCGCCGAGCCAGACGTTGTCGAGGTGATCGATGAAGATGCCGTGCTCCGAGTCGGGCCACTCGTAGCCGTCGCCGGGGCCGCCCCAGGCCTGGACGACGTCGCCCTCCTGGTTGAACTCGATCACCGGCGGCGCGGGCCGGCAACACTCCGCCAGGGGCGGGTCGGCGTCGGCGCCGGCCTCTTGCGGCGTCAGGCTGCCGGGACGGTGGACGATCCAGACGTGGTCGCGCGCGTCGACGGCGACGCCCACGACGTTCCCCAGCGTCCAGTTGTCGGGCAGCGGCTTCGGCCAGGTCGGGTCGTACTGGAACGCCGAGGCATCGCCCGCGCCCTGCGCGCCGACGGCGACGGTCGCCCCGCCGAGCGGGGCTCCGGGCGCCGCCTCCAACCCCGGGCCGCAGCCGGCCGCGATCGCCGCGAGACCGATCAGGAGAGCGCCGGCTCCGAGTCTGCACGTGTACGTCATGGCCTCTTCACCGTCCTTCCTTCGGTCTGGTCCCCAGCCCGCCAATCGTCACCTGACGGCTCCGCCTGGCGCCCAGCCCAGCCTGCCAGGAGTCTGCACCGTTCTACGGCGCAGACTCCCGGGCCGTTCCCGGTACTCGTGTCGGTGTTCGGGGCGGACTTCCCGCGCCGGACGACAGGAACCTGCCTGCCGGATGCGACGGCGCGGGAGGCCTTCCGCAGGTGCAGACCCTACTGCTCAGCCGGGGGGTCGGGGGTGACCGCCCGCGTCTTGAAGCGCCAGCCGTCCTCCGTCCGAACGAGCTTGTCGTTGTAGATGCCGGTGACGACCACGGTCGGTGGCTGCGTGCCGGTGTTGTAGAGGATCAGGTAGCAGCTCCCGTCGGCACCCTCGTCCGTCGCGGTGATCTGGATCGCGTCGTTGAAGTGGCGCGCGCGGCCCTGGAAGTTCCCGTGGAAGCCCTGGGCGAAGGCGACCAGCGCGTCGTGCCCGGTGGCGTCGCCGAAGACGCCGTCGTCGGTGAACGTCTTGGCCCACCCCATCGCGTCGCCGCTGTCGATGGTGCGTGCGTACTGGACGTAGAGCTGCTGGATCTCCGCGTAGTCGTCGGCGGTCAGCTTCTCGGCCGCGCCCGCCGCGGTGGCGCCGGTCAGGGCGATGGCCAGCGTGAGCATCGTGAACAGAATCCGTCGCATCGGTCCCTCCGTGTCTGCGTTCCCACGTTCGCGTTTCGCGGCCCATTCTCCCACGAAAGCGCTACTCCTGTCCCTGTCTTGCCGCGTCGCCGCGCGCCTGGTTGCCGCACCGCCGCGACCTGCCGCACGGTCCGCTTCGATGAGCGGCGGAGTCGCATGCGGGGCAGGCCCGGTCTCGACTGCCGTTCGGAGAGAGAGGTCGCGGTCGGCCGCGCCTGCTCGCCGACCTGCGGTCGACGGGATCGCCTTCCGTGGGTTTCCGCGCTACGCTTGGAGCGTTGGGGAACGTGCGAAGGTGGGTGTCGAAGGAAGGAGATCGACCATGCGCCAGGTATCCGTTTCCATGGCAATCGCGGCGTGCGTGATCGCGCTGGCGGTGGCGCAGGCCGGCGCCCAGGAGCCCGGTTCCGGGTGGACGGCCGAGCGGACCGCGTGGGGACACCCGGACCTGCAGGGCATCTGGGACCAGACGACCGGCACCCCGCTCGAACGGGCGGCGGACGCCGGCGACCGCGAGTTCCTGTCGGACGAGGAGGCGGCCGAGCGCGAGCGCCGGCGCTTCGCGGCGTTCGACGCGCCGCCCCGGGCCGGCAGCCCGGGCAATTGCGGATCGCAGTGGCGGGACGGCTCCCGCAACGCGTTGACCCGGACTTCGCTCATCACCGATCCCGCCGACGGCCGGATTCCGGCCCTCACGCCGGCCGGGGAGCGGCGCGTCGCGGCCAATCGGGCGCGCCGGCAGGACCATCCCGCCGACTCCTGGGCGGACCGCAACCTGTGGGAGCGCTGCATCACCCGCGGCACGCCCCGCGTGCCCAACAACTACAACAGCAACATCCTCATCCTGCAGACGCCGGACGCGGTCGTGCTGCTGAACGAGATGATCAACGAGACGCGCGTCGTGCCGCTCGACGGCCGCCCGCGCCTCCCGGATGACGTCCGGCTCTGGAACGGCGACGCCCGCGGCGGCTGGGACGGCGACACGCTGGTCGTCGAGACCTCCAACTTCAGTGCCCAGCAGCAGTTCCGCGGCCACCCGGTCGGCGGCCTGCGCCTGGTCGAGCGGTTCACCCGCACGGGACCGGACCGGATCGACTACGAGATGACGCTCGAAGACCCGGCGACCTACACCCGCCCCTGGACCGTCGTGCTCCCCATGACCCTGACGGGCGGCCCCATCTACGAGTACGCCTGCCACGAGGGGAACTACGGCATGGAGGGCATCCTCGCCGGGCACCGGGCCGAGGAGGCGGCCGGGCAACCCTGAACGCCTGCCGAGTCCGGCGACGCCAAGGGCCTGAGGCCGTTCGGGAGTCTGCGCGGCAGGGAGGTGCGACTTAGCGGTGCAAGCCGGGCGCGTTGACGTGCGTCGTCAACGTCTTGCCCTGCTCGTCGACACGGCCGATGACCTTGTCGAGCTTGGCGTTGACGACGAGCACACCCACCGCGGCAACGACGGCCGCGAGATTCCCGATCGCATCGACGAGCGTGGCGACATCCATCCTTCAGACCGTATCACGCCCGTCCCTGCGTACGGTCACTGCTCCCGCAACACCGTCGCGGGGTCGACCTTCCCGGCGCGGCGGGCGGGGGCGAACGCCGCGAACATCGCGGCCAGACCGAGTATGACGGCCGCGGCGGCGAGGGGCACCGGGTCCCGGGGATCGGTCTCGTAGAGCAGCCCGGCCAGGCCGCGGGTGGCGGCGAGGCTCGCCCCGATCCCCAGGATCAGGCCGGCCCCGGTGAGCCGTTCGGCACGGCGCAGGACCAGCCGGACGATGCTCGCCGGCGTGGCCCCGAGGGCGGCGCGGACTCCGAACTCGCGGACGTGCCGGACGACGAAGTAGCCCATCAGGCCGTACAGGCCAATGAGTGCCAGGCCCGTGGCGAGGCTGGCCAGCACCGCCGCAAGGCCTGCCTGCAGGCGCGCGTCGCGGGTCGCGTCGGCGCGCAGGCCGTCGAACGTGCGCGGGGCGGACACGGCCAGGGTCGGATCGAGCGCACGCAGGTGCTCCCGCAGCAGGAGCAGCCCGGCTTGCGGGTCGTCTCGGGTCCGCAGACTCACCTGCGCCCAGGGGGGCGGACCCTGGGCGTGCGGCAGATAGACCATCGGCGACGGCGCGGCGCGCGCGCTGCGCCGCGCGGCGTCCCCGACGACACCGACGATGCGACGGGGATCGTTCTCGCCGCCGAGCCGCAGGCTGCGGCCGACTGCGTCCAGGCCGGGCCAGTGCCGCTCCGCCAGGGTTCGGTTGACGATCGCCACGGCTGCCTCGCGCTCCTCGGCCGCGTGGAAGTCGCGGCCGGCCAGGATCGGGATGCCGAGCGTGTCGAAGTAGTCGCGGCTGACGTGTCGGCTCCGCACGGTCGCCGCCGCCTCCGGCGCCGCGGTCGGCGAGTCGTGGACGTGGACCTGTCGCGGAGGCGCGAACGAGAGGACCGTCCCGTTCGACAGGCTCGCCGCCTCTACGGTCGGCTCACCGCGCAGCCGCTCCACCAGGGCGCCGAACAGCGCCGCCCGGGTTTCGGCCGGCATGCTCACCGGCATCGTCACGCGGGCCGTCATTCCCAGCTCGGCATGGAAGCCGAGATCGACGGCCGCCGTCCTCTGCGCGCTCCGGACCAGCAGGCCGCACGAGGCCACCAGCACGAGCGAGAGCGCCACCTGGACCACGACCAGCCCGCTCATCGTCCGCGAGCCTCCGCCCCCGGCCGCTGCGGTTCGTTCGGCGGCGTCGCGCGCAGGGTGCCCCCGGTATGCCTGCGCCAGAGGGAACGCAGAGAACAGCGCCCCGGCCAGCAGGGCGGCGGCGGCGCCGAAGCCCGGCACACGCCAGTCCGGAGGCAGGTCCAGCTCGTACGGCACCCCGAGAGGCAACAGGGGCATCAGGGGGGACAGCACGAGCACGAGCCCGACCGCCAGGAGTCCTCCGCCAGCCACCAGCACGGCGACCTCGGCGCCGACGCGCCGGGCCAGGTCGAGCGAGCTCGCCCCTAGGGCGAGGCGGATGGCCAGCTCGCGCCGCCGTTCCGTGCCGCGGGCGAGCAGCAGCGTCGCCAGGTTGAAGCACGCGATCAGGAGGCCGGCCGCCGCCATGAGGCCCAACACCAGCAGCGTCTGCACGACCGGCTGCCGGTACTCGGGCCACAGGCGGAGGTAGTTGCCGGGCAGGACCGCGATGCGCCAGGGGTGGTCCAGGTCGGGGTAGTACGGATTCGCCGCGCGCTCACCGGCGAGCGCTCCGTCGAGGGCGTCGACGCGTGCCTGGAGTGCCTCTCGTCGTTGGCCGCCGCGCACGCGGCCGACCGTCTGGAATACCGGAACGGCGACGCCCGCCAGTACCGGCGTATCGCCGAAGGCATCGGCGGTCATCGTCGCGGGGATCCAGAAAGCGGTCTCGAACGACGGCCAGACGGGCCCGCGGAACCCGGGCGGGGCGACGCCGATCACCTCGTACGAATGGCCGTCGAGCGGCACGGCGCGGCCCAGGACGTCGGGGTCCGATCCGAATCGGGTCCGCCACAGCATGTGCGAGAGGACCACGACCCGCCGTTCGCCCGGCGCGCGGTTGTCGGCTGCCGAGATCGTGCGCCCGAGGAGCGGCCGGACCCCGAGCACGGAGAAGTAGTTGCCGGACACCAACTCGCCTTCGTGCAGCTCCGCGAAGTCCGCCCCGCCGACGGTCAGGTGCACGCGGACGAAGGCGGCCAGCTCCGCGGAACCGTTGCCGCCGTCGCCCAGGGCCTCGCGGAGCGCCGAGTACTCCGGCCAGGAGATCGCGGAGTACTCGCCCCCGCTCCGCGCGTAGAGGGTGACCAGCTCGCGGCCGTCGTCGAAGCCGAGCGACCGCCACAGCACCCGATCCACGAGACCGAACGCGAGCGTAGCTCCGGCGATGCCGATGCCGACGGTCAGCACCGCAGCCACAGCCCATCCGGGCCTCTTCGCGAGGAAGCGCAGCGCCAGCCGTACGTCTGTCACGGTGCACCTCTACCCGACCGGAGGCAACAGGTGGTCGCGACGGGGCCGGAACCGGCGCGTTCCCACCGACCGGGACCGCGTGCCGGGTCAGCCGTCAGGGGCGACCGCGAATCTCTTGGAGCGCCGCCGGGCGCGAGCGCAGCACGCACTCGCCGTTCCGCGTACCGCGCGCCGGGCAGGGCGCGCGGGCCAGCTTGCTCGCGGCCGACCCTCAGACGGCGGGTGCGCCGGCGACGCCGGCGAGCTCGTGGAGCCGCTCGCCGGTGCTGTCGCCGAACTTCTCTGCCGGCACGCCCAGCGCGTTCAGCAGGGTGAGCTGCAGGTTCGTGAGGCGCTGCGTGCCTTCGGCGTACTTGACGTGACGGCCGCCCCGGATCCGTCCGCCGGCGCCACCGGCGAGCAGGATCGGCAGGTTGTGGATGTCGTGGCGGTTCCCGTCGCTGATCGCGCTGCCGTAAAGGATCGCGATGTGGTCGAGGACGGAGCCGTCGCCGTCCGTCGTTTCGGCCAGGCGGTCGAGGAAGTAGCCGAACAGCGAGATGTGGTACGTGTTGATTCGCTGCAGGGCGGCCATCTTGTTCTTGTCGCCGCCGTGGTGCGAGATCGGGTGGTGCGAGTCCGAGACGCCGATCTGCGGGTACGTCGCACCGCTCTGCTCGCGGCCGATCTGGAACGTGATGATGCGCGTCGAGTCGGTCTGGAACGCGAGCGCCTGCATGTCGAACATCAGCCGCGCGTGCTCGTCGTAGCTGACCGGGATGCCGGCCGGCGA
>JAPOYG010000220.1 GCA_026706755.1 Acidobacteriota bacterium | reverse complement strand
AGACTCCTGGCGCCGCGGATCACCTGCCCGCGCTACTCCGCCAGGGGGTGCGGCCTCCGCTGACTTTCGCCTTCCGGCCGCGTCTCGGCCCGTGCCGCGAAATCCCGCACGAAAACTGCAATAAAAGTCGGTTACACTGGCGTCGTCGTGTTGATTCGTCCGTCCACTTTCGCTACCATCAGAAAATAAATTGGGAACGGGATAGACAACGACATCATACCAGAACGGACCGCGAAAGCGCCATGAAGACCCTCCCGAAGAAACCGCGGGCCACCAAGCGCAGGGGCCGGCACCCCGACAAGGCACTCAGCGCCGTATTCTGCCGCACCGTCGCCCAGTCCGGCCGCTATGCCGATGGCAATGGACTCTACCTGCATGTCGACCCGTCCGGGGCGCGGCGCTGGGTGCAACGGCTCGTCATCCGCGGCCGGTCCCGCGGGCTCGGGCTCGGCAGCTACGCTCTCGTCTCGCTGGCCGAGGCCCGCGAGCTGGCGCTTGCCAACCGCAAGCTCGCCCGCGCCGGCGGCGACCCGCTGGCCGCCAAGCGCCGCGCCGAGGGCATGCCGTCGTTCGAGGAAGCCTCCGAGAAGGTGGTCGCGATCCACAGCGGCGGGTGGAAGGACGGGGGCAAGTCGGCGAAACAGTGGCGGGCGAGCCTGGGCGAGTACGCCTGTCCGCGCATCGGCGACAAGGGCGTCGACCAGGTGACGACGGCCGATGTCATGGCGGTGGTGCTGCCCATCTGGACGAGCAAGCACGAGACCGCACAGCGGGTGCGCTGGCGCATCAGCGCGATCATGAAGTGGGCCATCGCGCAGGGCTACCGAAACGACAACCCGGCCGGCGACGCCATCGCGGCGGCGCTGCCGAGACGTCCCGTGAAGGTCCGCCACATGCCGGCGCTGCCGTACCGCGAAGTCCCGGCCGCGATCGCCGCCGTCCACGCGTCGCGGGGATGGATCGGGGCGAAGCTGGCGTTCGAGTTCCAGGTGTTGACGGCGGCTCGGTCGGCGGAAGTCCGGCTGGCGACGTGGGACGAGTTCGACCTCGGCGCGATGCGGTGGACGGTTCCGGACACGCGCATGAAGGCGCAGCGCGAGCACCGCGTGCCGTTGTGCGGCCGGGCGGTCGAGATCCTGCGCGAAGCCGGCCGCCTGAACCCGGCCACCGCCGGGGACGAGCCCACGGGTCTGGTGTTCCCGAGCCGGCGCGGCAAGGCGCTCTCCGAAGGCGGGATCTCGAAGCTGGTCAAGCTGTTGGGCATCGCCGCCGTGCCGCATGGCTTCCGTTCGTCGTTCCGGGACTGGGCCGCGGAACAGACCAATCACCCGCGGGAGGTCATCGAGGCGGCGCTGGCGCACGTGGTTCAGAACCGCGTCGAAACGGCCTACGCCCGCTCGGACCTGTTCGAGCGTCGGCGGGCGCTCATGAACGACTGGGCCGAGTACCTCGTCGAGGAGCGCGGACAGGTGGTGACGCTGCGTCGCTGAGCCCTTCCCGCTGTGCGTTGAATGCTGCCCCGGCTGCGTCATTCGGCCGGCGCAGATGGCCCGCCCGATCTCTCGTAGTCGACTGCCGCCGCGGCAATCGCCGTCGAGCACGCGGTTCGCAGCACCGACGATTCGCGGCAACTCCCTCATTGTTTTCGAGGTCGCAGCGGAAACTGTAATGGCGTGCCCCTTCGGACTCTCATACAGAGAGAAAGGGGAACCATGCACGCATCCGCTTCCCAACGTTTCCCCGGCGGTCCTTGCGGCCATCCCACCCGCAGGCTGTTCCTGCTCGTGGGAATCGACCTGCGACGCCGCTTCTGCGGGCGCGGCATTCTGATGCCACGCAAGCAGGTGGTAGCCGTACGCGCAAGAAGTGCGCTGGCGTTCTGCTTGGGGCTGATCTGCGCGCCGGACCCGGCCGCCGCGCAGTCAGCCGGCGAGCCTGTCGCCGGGAAGCCAGTGGACGCCTCCACCATCGTCGAGCGCGCCCTCGACGTGGCATCGAGCCAGTGGGACTCGGCGCTCGGCAGCTACTTCGCATACGTAACCGCCGGCACGGTCGAGTCGCTGGACGCAGACGGGAACGTCACCCGTACCGAGACGAGCCTGCGCCGGTACTATCCGCTTGAGGGTCACCTCTACTCGGAGCTCATTGGCCGTGATGGAGTTTCTCTCGATGCCGACGACGTGCGGGACGAGCAAGACCGGAAGGCCGAGTTCATCCGCGAAGCGCGCCGGCACGCCGCTCGCGGCGAGCGATACGATCCCGACGAGATGCGCGTCGACTTCGACCGCGAGTTGATGGACCGCTACCACACGACGCTCGCCGGGACGGACATCGTTCGAGGCGACTCGTGCTGGGTGATCCGCTTCGTGCCCCGTGCAGGCCGGTTGCCGGACGAGCGCCGCATCGACAAGGCTCTCAACCGTTCCAACGGCCATATCTGGATCACGCAGGACGACTACCGGGTGCTACGCGTCGCCTTCGAGATGCAGCGGCCGTTCCGCTGGCTGTGGGGTATCGCCGGCACGCTCCGTCACGCCACCGGCCAGTTCGATCTGCAGTGGATCCGACCGGATCTCTGGACGCTTGCGCATTCCCGGATCGAGTTCGACGTGAAGGTGTTGTTCGGCATGAAGTCGATCCGCCGTCGCGTTCGGAGCGAGTTGGTCGAGTACCGGGCGCTGGGGGCCGAGGCTCCCTGACGGTACGAGCGCCCGCCGCTCCGAACTTCAGGCGCCGGCCAAGCGTCTTACCTCCCGGCGAGGCCATCGCGGCGGGCACTGCCGAGGTGTCCCGTGAGGGTCCGCCACGTGCCGGCGCTGCCGTACCGCGAGGTCTCCGCCGCGATCGTCACCCTGCACGACTCGCGGGGGTGGGTCGGGGCGAAGCTGGTCTTCGAGTTCCAGGCGGCTCCACGGTGGCGCGGCGGAGGTCCGCCGGCAACACGGGACGAATTCGACCTCGGCGCGATGAAGTGGACGATTCCAGACACGCGAATGTAGGCGCAACCGTCGAGTGAGCGAGCTGACGACGCGGCGCGACGCGCTCCTGCCGCGTGAGCACCGCGTGCCGTTGTCTCGACTGCCGCCGTGGCCACCGCCGTCGAGCACGCGGTCCGCAACGCCGACAGGTTCGCGCCCGCTCCCTCATTGTTTTTCGAGGTCGCAGCGGGAAACTGTAATGGCGTGCCCCCTCGGACTCTCATACAGAGAGAAGGAGGGGCATCATGCACGCATACGCTTCCCGACGGCACCCTGGGCGGTCGTGCGGCCATCTCATCCGCAGGGTTCTCCGGCTCGCCGGAATCGACCTGCGGCGCTGCTTCTGCGGGCGCTGCATTGCGGCCCGTAGCGGCCTCTTCCGTCGCACGCGGTCCCGGGTCGGCCGCCAAGTCTACGCCGACGTACACGTGCTCGGCATCCGCACCAGCCACCGCTTCGCCTTCGAGATGCCGGAGACCGCGCCGCCTCCGTCGGCGGGAGCACTCGATACTGCGGACGCTCGGCGGCGGCGTCAGACCGGGGCTCCGCGTTCGCTGCCACTGGCCCACGCGCTCCGGCGCGCACCCGCGATGTCGTGATGACCGTGATCCGCGCGACGACTCAAACCCGTAAAGACTCCCGGGAGTGACCCCGAGCCGCCACGGACGGGGATCTATGGCGACGCGCCCGAGGGCGGCTGGGCGGTCGGAGCCTGGAGCGACTCGACGAGCCGGCGGCGCAGGCGGTTGTGAGCCCGATGCAGGCGCACCGCCACGTTGGACCGGGAAATGTGCAGTTCACGGGCGACCTCGGCGACGGGGCGTTCGGCAACATCCCGCAGAAGCACGACCTCACGGTACGTCGGGGGCAGTTGGTCGATCGCCTCCAGCAGCATCCGCACCAACTGGCGCCGTTGCAGGGCCTCGTCCGGACTCAGGGGGTCCACGGCGCGTTCGACCGGTGCGAGGAACGCCGCGCGGTCCTTCCCCGCCGCCCGGTGGCCCGCTTCGTGACGCACGATGGCGCCGACCCAACCGCACGCGGGGGGCGTGCCTCGATACTGGTAAAGCTTCTCCAGCACGATGATCCAACTGTCCTGGAGAGCATCCTGGGCGGTCGCATCGTCACCGGCGATCCGTCGGGCCATGGGCAGGAATCGCGCCGTGCAGCACCGAAGCCACGCCTCGGGGTCGCGGTCGAGCAGCGGACACCGGGCCGCGTCCTCGATCCCGGGAAGCCTCGCAACCTTGGCCATCCGAGAGATTCTGCGGGCAGCGGATGCGGGTCGTCAACAGGTCACGGGCAATCCGAGGAGCACTTCCCGTCACCGGCACTGCGGCTACCCGTCGAACGGTGTGCGCGATGGTGATCGCCGTCGTCGTGCGCGCAGTCCGCCTCGCCGACGACATCTCACCACCTGACCGGTCGGCCTGCGGGGTTCCGCCGCGTCGGCGACAGCGACAACTGTAACGACATGCCGCCTCCGACTCTCTCAGATATAGAGCAGGAGGGCCATGATGGACGCTCACCGCTTCGACGAGAGCATCGGCGGGGGACGGTACACCGTCGAAGTCACGCCCGCGCACGGGAATCGCTGGAGAGCGAGTCTCCTCCGCGGCGCGGACGTCCCGAGCGCCGTGATGCCGTTCTACGGTGACACCCCTCGCGCAGCACTCGAAGCGCTGGTCGGCTGGCTCTCGCAAGCGCACGGCGCCAGTGCCGATTCGGAAAAGGCGGCCACGGGTTGAGCGGTATCGCGATGGGGCTTTGAGCGGGCGACTATCCCCGCAGCCACGTCCGGCCAGTTCTCGATCCGCAGATCGAGCGCGCATCCGGTCGAGGAGCGACGCCGCGCGCTGTGGTTTCCCGTGGCAGCAGCATGATGGTATGTTTCATGCGTCCAGCGCGGGGGAGGTGGTGATGGCTGTCGACAGCTTGGCGAAACTTCGCGAGATCTATCGTCCTCCCGCTGCGCGGGCCGGCCTGAAGGTTCTGGACCATCTGGACGTTCACTGCCGGAAGTTCATCGCCCTGTCGCCGTTCTACGTCCTCAGTTCCGCCCGCACCGACGGGCGGGCGGATGCTTCTCCGCGGGGCGACCCGCCCGGCTCGCTGGCGCACGTGGCCGACGGCAAGACACTGTTGCTGCCGGACCGGCCGGGGAACCGTCAGGTCGACACCTTGATGAACGTGGTGGAACGTCCCCATGTGGGTCTGGTGTTCTTCGTGCCCGGCCTGACCGAGACGTTACGCGTGAACGGGCGGGCGGAGATCTCGACCGACCCGGAACATCTGGAGGTTCTCGCCATCAACGGCAAGCCGCCGATTTCAGTCCTCAAGGTGACGGTGGAGGAGGCGTTCCTGCACTGCGCCAAGGCGTTGATTCGTGCCCGGCTCTGGGAGGCGGACGCACAGGTCGACCGCTCCTGCTACCCGACCTACGGACAAGTGCTGGCGGACCAGATCGCCGGCGCTGACGCTGCAGCGATCGACGCGGGGGAGGAGGAGAGCGCCCGCACTGAGCTGTACTGACCCGATTCCCTGCCGGCCTCTGCCCGTGTCCGCGACCGCCGTGTGACGGGGTGACTGGTCGGCGTATTCGGCGGGCGCGGTGCAGTGATGCCCTCCGGCCCGGCGCGGCGCTAGCGGCTGGGGCCGTGGTCGTGCTCCGGCCCGCGCTGGCGGCCGTGCTGGCGCATCATCGCCACGGCTCGCGCAACGTCTCGGCGAGCGCCCTGTAGTCCGCGATCAAGCGCGTCACCTGCCCGGCGAAGTGCTCGACCTGCCGCTGCAAGGCCGCGATCTGCTCGGCGTGCTGCGTCCGCTCCCGCTCGTACTGCGCGGACAACTCCCGACAGGCTCTCGTCAACTGCCGTTCCAACGCGGTCATACAGCTCCCTCACTCGCTCGACAGCTTCAAAGCAGGCCGTCCGCCCACGGTCCACGGCGGGCGCTCCAGCGAACCAGCCGGCAACACGACGAACCGCTCGCCGTCGATTTCGCGCAGCTCGACGCGCCAGGTCGTCTCCTCCAGCTTCACCAAGGTCTGGCGGGCCTCCTCGATGTCCACGCGCAGCACCGTCAACGTCTCGACCTGCTGCTCGATGGTCGTCCACAGCCAGCGCGTCCCGGCCCAGCTCCCGCCGCAGATGCCGGCTGAGAGCATCAGGCCGAACATCAGGGGCCACAGCCACGCGCGCAGGAACATCCGCCGGACCCGTTCGATCCACGCCGCCGTATCGGCTTCGATGGTATTCAGCGCGTTCTGCGCGACGCCTCTCAAGCTCTCGCCAAGCACCTTCAGCTCGCGCGCGGCCGTCGCCTCGATCTCCACCCGCTCGTTCTCCAGCCGGCGCTGGAACCGGGCGGTCAAGTCGCTCCGGGTTGAAGTCATGCTCGTACAACGCTCCCTTCAGCCGCCACCGCCGCCCGCTCTCCGGGTCGTGGGCGGTCACGTAGTCCTTGCCCTGCCGGGGCACTTCGAGATCCGCTTCCTTCAGCGCGGCGACGACGTCGTCGCGGCTGCGGACGACGCCGTGCTCGACGCGCTGCATCAGGTAGTCCCGGATGACTTCGCGCGGGTCGGCCTCGACCTCCAGGCCGGCCCGCAGGTTCGCGGCGTCGATGCAGGCGCGGTGGCCGGGCTGGTCCGTTCTGGCCCGCGCCGGATCGTCGGGCCGGCTCCAGCCGTGCTCGTGGTTGAAGGCGTCGCGCAGCGGACCGAAGGTCTTCTGCCAGCCGGGCGGCGCGATGTTGAGGCTCTTGCCCGTCTCCAGGTCGCAACGGGCGGCGAAGATGTGCACGTGTACGCCGCCGCCCCGCTCGCGGTGCTCGACCGCGGACCAGGCGTAGCGGTCCGGTTCGAGCCCCGCCCAAGCCGTCTTCTCGAACTGGTCGAGGACGGCTTCGATCTGCGCGTCGGTCGGCCGGTCCTCGGGCGCCCACGCGATCACGCCGGAGGTGTACTTGTGCTCGAAGTCGAGCGCGTCGGCGACGGCGGCGACCGTGTCGGGGTCGCCGCGGCGAACCTCGACGCCCTCGCGAAGCTGGCCGGCCGCGTCCCGCTCGCCGAGCAGGTAGTCGGCTGCGGCCTTCGCCGAGCCGGTGCCGCGGGCGATGAACTTAACGTGCATCGGACCGCTCGTCTCGGAAGCGGGCCAGCCGCGCGATCTCCCGCTCGATGGCGACGAGGTGGGCGATGACCTCGACGGCGTCGGCCTTGTGGGCGTGGGTGTTCGCCCAGCGGGCGATCTGGTTCAGGTTGTTGCCGATGCGGGCGACCTGCCGGGTGCGCTCGCGCTCGACCTCGGCCGCCGACGCGGTCCAGGTGCGGGTCCGCGCCATGGCCTGCCGCAGCAGGTCGGACAGCGGCACGCCGGCCGCCGACGCCTTGGCCTTCCAGGCGGCGAACTCGGCCGCCGACGCGCGGACGGAGGCTCTCACGATGCGGCGGTCAGCCATCGGCGCATCTCCAGGAAGGAGCGGCGGCGATGCCCGCCGCTCGGCCCCGCGAGCCCGCCAGGGCCGCGGGATGCCGGGGGTTCGAAGGGGGAGCGCAGCTTCCCCTCGCCAGCCCAATGTCGGACATTGGGTAAGCTGGCTCCCGCCATCTACATGACGGGAGCCAGCCTTTCCCGTCCGCCGTTTCCGTCGTTCGTGAGCTGGTCATTTCGGATCTGGTGTGTGCTTCCGCATCCTCAAGTGCGGCCGGGTTTCTGGACTTGAGGTCGTCCCGTTCTCGTCGGCCGCGGTTGAACGTCTCGCCCGTCCCAGCCCCGACCGTCTGACCCGCTGCAGACGGTCGGGCGGGTCGTCCCGGCTACGCGGCCGGGCGCTCGGAGCCGGCGCGGGGCCGGCTGGCGATGAAGTCGGCCACTTCCTGCTCGACCCAGCGGACCGCGCGGGCGCCGACCCGGATCGGCTTCGGGAACCGCGACTCGGCCATCAGCGCGTAGATGGCCGAGCGCGACAGCGCGGTCATCGCCGTCACGTCGCGGAGCGTGAGCAGTCTCGTCGTCATGTCATCCTCCTGTGGTTGCGGCCCGCCGTCCCGGCAAGACCTACGTGGTTTCTTCGCTGTTCGTAAGAGCCGAACATAACACGGGAAATCCACGCAAGTCATTGATTAATAGAACTTTATTACGGACGATGACGAGCTGTACCCGACAGGACAAACCGGGAACAGCGACATGGTCCTCGCGCGGCCCCTACCCTGACACGGGAGCCCTTCAGGCACGACGGTGTGGTGTCGCGCGGGCGGCCAGCGACGGTCCAACGCTGCCTACGCCAGCCCTGGCGAGATCGGCGATAATGGCGTGGTAAGCTGAGTGAGTTTCGTTGCGCTCGCAAATCCCGAGGACTCTCAGTGAATGCCGATTCCGCCGCCCCGTCACGCGGGCTCTGGCTGAGGATGCCGGCTTCACGGATGCGGCGTTCCGCGTTGCAGACAGCCGCCATACTTGTCCTGGCCGCGGCACCGGCGGCGGCGCAGCAGAGCCTTGATGCAGGTGGACGGGTTTACGGTCTGGTGGGCGGCGGGTTCGGCGACGGCCCGTTCGTTGCGACTGGCGCGGGCGCTGGTCTCAGGCTGACGCCGCATCTTGGCCTGGATGTGGAACTGACACACCTGTCGGGCGCCAACGTTGCGGGAGCGCCCCCGCACGGATACGGCGGGATCTCTATCGCCAGCACATTCGCTGTCGCGGGTGCGTCCGTGGAGGACTTCCCGGCGTTCCCGGTTGGCTTCGAACCGTGGTTCCCCTCGATTCGCATCGAGGACCAGCAACGCGACGTGACGACGTTCCTGACGAGATTCACGGTCGAGTTTCCGGTCGCAAATGGCCGGCTCTTCCCGTATCTCACCGGCGGCGGCGGGGTGGGTCGTGTGACCGAACGCTTCAGCGTCGTCGTCGATCCGTTTCCATGGATCCCGTTGGCCCCTGTGGGTACCGAACCGGTTCAGCACCCGTCCGATGGCATCAACGCGGTGCAGTTCTTCGACAGTTCCGTTTTCCCGTCGCCCGATGAGTACTCCGAGCTTGGACTGAGCCTTGTGTTGGGCGGGGGCGTCGATGTCCGGTTGTGGCGCGGACTCGGGGTCGGCGTGGATGTCCGCTGGCTGCGGATCCTTCGCAGCTACGACGCCTTCGACACGGCTCTGGTCACCTCGCGGGTGAGCTACCGGTTCTGAGCGGGCGAGGCTCGCTGCACGCGCCGTCCGCGGGCGTGGGCGCGCGGTCGTGATTCGCCATCGTCGGACAAGAGCCCGTTGTGAGCGTGCGCGGAGCCGTCGTCAAGGCCGTTAGCCCGCGGAGCGGGTCGGAGCGTGAGCGGAGAGCCTTGACGTCGGGGAGCACACGCGGATACTGAGTTGTCCGACGATGCCTCTGGTGGATCACACCGCCGCGCAAGCGGCGGAGCAACGCCGGCTCCACCCTGATGGTGGCCGGTGGATCCCACCGGCCACCGGCTCGCACAGGCTGATCGGCGGGGGATCGGCGGATCGGCGATCGGCGCGGGAACGAGAGTTGCCGGGATTGCCGGTGCGAATTGCATACGGAACGAGCAACGACCGCCCCTCGCACCCTCCCAAACCACTGATAATACGCGGTTTACGCTATTTCGCGAGTGGGTGCGGCCGGAGCTGGAAGTGGATGATGGAGCTCCGCCGGCCCTTGCCGCCCT
>JAPOYG010000122.1 GCA_026706755.1 Acidobacteriota bacterium | reverse complement strand
GCTTCTTCGGCACGCTCGGCGTCGAGGCCCTCCACGGGCGGACGTTCGAGCGGGAAGACGTCCCCGTCGAGGTCGAGCAGGCGCCGACCCGGGTCCTCGTGAACACGAAGTTCCTCGACCGCCGGGGCATGCAGTACCACAGCGCGGTAGGGCAGACGATGCGTATCTCGGATCCCGGAGAGGTGCCCACCGGCCCGTGGATGGAGATCATCGGCGTGGTGCCCGACCTCGAGGCAAGCTTGGGGCAGGCCATCTTCGACGGCACGCCGATGGCCTACCTGCCCGCGGTTCCGGGCGGCGTGCATCCGCTCACCCTGGTGATTGATCTCGGCGACGATCCGACCGTCTTCGCGCCCGTGCTGCGCCGCCTGGTTGCGGACGCGGACCCGACTGCGATCCTCAGCGACGTCGTGGCCCTGGACCAGCTCCCCAACACGGCGGCCCTGGTGCAGCGGTCGGCATCCGGGATCCTCGTGGGCCTCTCCCTGATCGCGCTCGTCCTTTCGACCACGGCCCTGTATGCGCTCCTGTCGTTCACCGTCGCCCGTCGCACCCGGGAGATCGGCGTGCGCATTGCCCTCGGCGGGAGATCGAGCCGGATCGTCGCGTCGATCGCACGTCGACCGCTCCATCAGCTCGGGGCGGGGGTCGTGCTCGGCGCCGGGTTCTGGGGTGTCGTCTTCACTTCGCTCCACGCGGCCGGCGCGTTCCAGGGAGAGCTCGGGGCCGCCTTGCGGTCTTGGCCGTACGTGCTGTCGGTCACGGCCGCGATCGTCGTGGCGACCGGCCTGTCGGCCTGCCTCGCGCCAATCCTGAGAGGGCTCAGGATCCGCCCGGTGGAGGCGCTGCGCATCGACGCGTAGTCGGCGGGATGGTCTCGACCCGGCTTGATGATCGGCGGCCTTCGCGGTCACGGAGTCGATGATCGATGGGTCGTGCGCCACGCGGACGCGGCGGCCGGCGGTAGGTGCTCCCGCTGTCGCAGAACACCTGCTCAAGGCCCACGCGGAGTCTTGAGGGGCTTCGTCCTGTCCTCGGCACGCGGCCAACGATTCATGCTGCCGGGACGGCGGCGCTGTCGGGCGATACAGGGCCGGCGGCGGGGACCGACCCCGCGGGCCTCCGCCAGGCCGAGGAGTCCGTGTACGTGCGAGGCCGCCTTCCGGGCCCGGCTCCGGCGGCGCCGCCGACACATGAGGCCGTGAAACCTGGCTGGCACGGGTGTCCCGAGAGTCGAGCGCTGCCGTCATTCCGGCGAAGACGCTCCCTGCCTCCCACACACCGAGCTGACGTTACACCCGAGTGTCCGCTGGTCCCACTAACGCGGTGAGATGTTTCCGTAGCCCATCCTCGACCTTGGCCTTTCCGCCAATGCTATCCTCATAAAAGAGCACACGAAATCCGGAAACATCAAATGGCAACGCGGTATCCTTCTTCGCGAGAAGAACGATGGGCTTCTTTGAGGCCAAAGCATAACCGACCTCGAAGTAGACATTTGCGTTCACCACGCTGATGTCGGCGATGACCAACTGGGCGCCAACAACTTGTTCGACGATGTCCTGGACGATCACACCCGGACCGTAAATCTCGTCCGCTCGGATCGCCGTAATGCCAAACTCCTCACACACAGACTTGATCACGCCCAGGTACACGTCTGTGTAAGGCGCGGAAAACTGCATCACAACAAAGGCGCGCGGCGTTTCTGGGGTTACGATAAAGTTCGTGACCTCCACCGGCTTCACGCTGCCGCAGAACAATCCCGCTGAAGAGGACTTTGGAACGGTCCCTCGACGTTGCGTGGAGATCACCTGAATACCGTTCACACTGAGCCGAATCTGCGATCCTCGTAACGCAGCGCACACATGATACGTCTCACCGGCTTGGATATTGAGACGATCCCCTGTAATCTCGATCGTGTTCCAGTGCATTGCGGGTGATGATGAATGAGATTCATCCTGATTCACAGTGCTGTTTCGGACCCACTCTCGAACACTGAACATTCCAGGCCATCCACCTATGCCCGCCGTTAACATCTCCCGCGTCGTAGGGTTGTAGGCCAGGATCAATTCGCCTACTGCCTTCTCGGACTCGTTGAACTTGATGTCGGCTTCTACCGTTCCCCCAGAAAAGGCAAGGTCAGAAAGGGCGATCCCGTGGGTCGGAGTTTCCTCCGGAGGACGACGCGGCGAGTCGCCCACGTTCTCATCGACGTCATCCGGGGCGACAAAGGGCTTCCCATTGAACCGCATCTGGGGCGCGTTCGAGAATTCCCACTCTCCGATCAGAGGCAACCAGTTAGTCGGTGTTAGAGGGGCGGGCATGATGCAACTACTCCGTGGCAATCGGCGGCAAGTCTCGGTTGCTCACGGCTGGGTAGAGAAGCGCATGAGATGGAGGGTGGCGGGCCACCCTCAAAGCTAGACTCCCGTCAGGCGCTCGATGCTGAGCCGGCCGTCGCTCTGGCCCAGCCGCTCGACGGGGACGCCAAGCTTGTCCATCAGGCTCACCAGCAGGTTCGGCATCAGCGGGTCGCCCTCGTAGCGGATGTGGCGGCCGCCTTCGAGCTCTCCGGCGCACCCGCCAAGCAGCAGGACGGGGAGATCGAGGGGGCTGTGGGCGTTGCTGTCGGACATGCCGCAGCCGTAGAGGAGCAGCATGTTGTCGAGCAGCGAGCCGTCGCCGTCGGGGGTCGCCCGAAGCTTCGCGAGGTAGTCGGCGAACATCGACGCGTGATACGCGTTGATCTTCGACATCGACGCGATCTTCTCCGGGTTGTACTCGTGGTGCGAGAGGGGGTGGTGGGCGTCGGGGATGCCGATCTCGGTGTAGGTCCGCGAGCTCACCTCGCGCCCCATCATGAACGAGGTCACGCGGGTGAGGTCGATCTGGTGGGCCAGCACCTGCAGGTCGAACATCAGCGCGACGTGCTCGGCGAACGTGGGGGGGATGCCCTCGGGCTGGGCCAGCTCCGGCACGTTGAAGTCCTGCCGCTGCTCGGCGCGCTGGATGCGCCGCTCGATGTCGCGCACGCCCTCGAGGTACTCGTCGACCTTGAGGCTGTCGGCCGGTCCGACCTCGCGCTTGAGGTCGGCGACCTTGCCGGTCACGGAGTCGAGGATCGAGCGGTCGCGGGCCATGCGGGCGCGGCGGACGGCCGGGTCGGTGCTCCCGCTGTCGCCGAACATCTGCTCGAACACCACGCGCGGGTTGTTCTCCATCGGCAGCGGCGTCGTCCGGCTGCGCCAGCAGATGGTGTTGGTGTAGACGCAACTGTGGTTGCCGCTGCACTGCCCGGCGTTGGCCCGGCTGTCGATGGCGAGCTGGAGCGAGGCGAGCTCGGTGTGGCGGCCGTACTCGCGGGCCAGGAGCTGGTCCATCGAGATGCCCGCCACCGGCGCGGTCTCGCCGGCGACGCCCGCCGCCCCGGTCAGGAACGTCGTCGAGGCGCCGGCGTGGGCCGGCGTCCAGTAGCCGCGGAGGCCGGAGACCACCGTCAACTGGTCCTTGAAGGGCGCCAGCGGGTGGAGGATTGGCGTGAGCCCGAACCCGCGTCCCTCCTCGGCCGGCGTCCAGTACTCCATGGCGATGCCGTTGGGCACGTAGACCACGCCGAAGCGGCGGGCGGGCGCGGCCGCGGTGCGCGCCAGCGCCGACGCGGCGGGGACCATGGCGTCCAGAAGCGGCAGGGCCACCGCGGCGCCCAGTCCGCGCAGCACGGTCCGGCGGGGTAGCGACATCTTGGTAATCGTCATGGAGCCTCCGTCGCGACCGCAAGGTCGCGCGACCGCCGCCACTGGAACGGCGTGCTCTTCACGATGCCGAGCACGATCGACGACCAACGGTAGTCGTCGTCCGCGGCATCGCGCAGGATCCGGCGCACCGCGGGGCGATCGGTGTACTCGAGCCCGCGCCCGAGCGAATAGGCCAGCAGCTTCTCGGTGACGGTGGCGGCGAAGTCCTCACCCCGGCTCAGCAGCACGCGCCGGAGGCCCGCCGGTCCCTCGAACGCCTCGCCGCTGGGCATCGTCGCCGACGCGTCGATGGGCCGGCCGGCTTCGCTCGTCGCGCGCCAGGAGCCGATGGCGTCGAAGTTCTCGAGGGCGAAGCCGAGCGGATCCATCGGCGCGTGGCAGCCCGCACAGGCGGGGTTGGCGCGATGCCGCTCGAGCCGCTCACGCACCGACGCCGGCTCGCCGCCCTCGCCGCGGTCCGGCAGCCCCGGCACGTTCGGCGGCGGCTCGGGCGGCGGCGCCCCGAGGATGGTCTCGAGCAGCCACTTCCCGCGCACGACCGGCGACGTGCGGTTCGGGTAGGAGGTCACCATCAGGAGGCCGCCGTGGCCGAGGAGGCCGCCGCGCGGATGGTCGGGGTCGAGCGTCACCCGCCGGAAGCGGTCGCCGTAGACCCCGCGGATGCCGTAGTGCCGCGCCAGCCGCTCGTTGACGAACGTGTAGTTCGCGCCGAGCAGCTCGAGGAGACTGCGGTCCTCGCGGATGCTGCTCTCGACGAACAGCTCGGTCTCGCGCCGGAACGCCTCGCGCAGGTTCTCGTCGAACTCGGGGTAGTCGGCCGACTCGCGCTCCTGCGACTCGAGGTTGCGCAAGCGCAGCCACTGGCTCGCGAAGTTGTCGACGAGGGCCCGCGAGCGGGGGTCGGCGAGCAGCCGCCGCGTCTGCCGCTCGAGCTCCGCCGGGTCGCGGAGCCGCCCCTCGGCCGCGGCCCGGAGCAGCTCGTCGTCGGGGATGCTGCTCCACAGGAAGAACGACAGCCGGGACGCCAGCTCGAGGTCGCCCAGCCGATAGGGTGTCCCCGGGGCGGCGTCCTCCGGATCCCGCTCGATGCGGAACAGGAACTCGGGGTCGACCAGCATCCGTTCCACCGCGAACTGGATGCCGTCGTCGAAGCCGCCGTCGCGCCGCCCGGCGCGGAAGAAATCGAGCAGCGCCTCGACGTCGCCGCCGCCGACCGGCCGGCGGTACGCTCGGCGGGCCAGCTTGCCGAGAATCCTCTCGGCGCAGGCCTCCTCATCGCCAGCGGTGGCGCCGTCCGTCGGGTGGCAGACGAAGATCTCGCGGCGGCTCGGCGTGTCACCGGGCCCCTCGACGGCGTAGGGGCCGCCGACCGCGACCTGCTCGACGGCCGCGTGGTCGTCGTAGCGCTCGTCGACGAAGCGGCCGTAGCCGCGGTTGCGCGGTTGCAGCACGCCCTCGGGCTCCGACGCCCGCCTGACGAACGAGACGCCCACCGTCCGCTGGCCCGCCTGCGCCCGGAAGCGCGCCTCCAGGTGGGCATCCCCGGTGTTCATGTAGTACTCCCACTCGGGGTCCCCGGCGATGTTCCCGGCGAAGCTCAGCGGGGCCATCTGGCCCACCGCATCGGCATCGCCGACGGCGAACCGCTCGACGAGGGCGCCGTCGACGCGGACGTCGAGCTCCTGCGGCGCCGCGAAGCCGAGGATGTAGTCGGAGAAGTTCCGGTGGAGGCGGACGCGGATCGTGTACTCGCCGTCGACGGGGAAGTGGTGCCGAATCGCGATGCCGCCGCGCGAGCCGAACGACAGCAGGTCGTCCTGCCGGTCGTCCTGCAGCAGGCCGGGATGCACCCGGTAGGTCGCGACGGCGGGGCCGATGGGGGGAATGCCGATGGCGAGGCGGCTGATCCGGCGCGCGGCCGACAGGTACCGCGCCACCAGGTCCGGCGAGATCGAGAGCACGTCGCCGTTGTTGTCGAAGCCGTGCTCGTAGGTGTCGTCGGCAGGCAGCAGCTCGGCGACGTCGACGTCGACCGCGAGCAGATCGCGGACGGCGGCGTGGTACTCCGACCGGTTCAGACGATGGAACGTCTCGCCGCGGCCGGGGTCGGGCCGGGCCAGGGCGACGGTGTCGATGGACGTCTCGAGCCAGGAGGCGACGGCGCGGTACGTGGCCTCGGCGGGGCGGGGGTTGCCCGCCGGCGGCATCGTCCGCGACCGGAGCTTGACGATGACCCGCTCCCAGACCTCTGCGTCGGGGCCGACGTCCGCGAGGGCGTGGGTGTCGAGGGCCAGGTCCGCCGTGCGCAGCCGGTCGTTGTGGCAGCGCACGCAGAACCGGTCGAGCGTCTCGCGCACCGACGCGGCGGATGCGTGGCTCGCGGGCTCCGGCGCCTGCGCCGCGGCGACCTGCGGCAGGCCGAACGCGGCCAGCACGCCGGTAAGGATTAACAGGACTCGGACCGTCAAGACGGTCCTGGCCGCCATCCGCGCTTTCATCCGGCGATCATAACGCCGAACGCCTGCGCTCGCGCCTTTGCGGCTGGTCGTCGTGGAGGCTTGGCCCGCATACGCGCCTGCGTTACACTGCCGCGGTCCATCGTGCACACTCAGGTTCGGCCCCTGCCGCATCGACGAGCCACGATCCGCGCCGGCCTCCTGATGGCCGTTCTGGCCCTGGCCGGCGGCATCGCCGCGCCGGCGCGCGCCCAGGAGTTCCCGCCCGCGGACCTCGAGCACTTCGAGTCGAGAATCCGCCCCGTCCTCGCCGAGCGCTGCTACCAGTGTCACGGCGCGAACCCCGAGCGCATCCAGGCCGGGCTGGCCCTGGTCGACGCGGCCGGCCTGCAGGCGGGCGGCGACAGCGGCGCAGCGGTCGTGCCCGGCTCGCCCGACGAGAGTCTGCTCATCGACGTCATCCGCTACGACGGGCCCATCAAGATGCCGCCCGACGGCCGGCTGCCGGCCGCGGTCGTCGCCGACTTCGAGCGCTGGGTGGCCCGTGGCGCGGTGGACCCGCGGACCACCGACGCCCCGGTCGTCGCTGCCCGGTCCGACAGCGGCGCCGCCTACGACTTCGGTCCCGGCCGGGAGCACTGGGCGTTCCGGCCGATGGCCCGTCCCGAGCCGCCCGCCGTCGGCGACCCGGCCTGGGCGCGGAGCCCCATCGACCGCTTCGTCCTCGCGCGGCTCGAGGCCGAGGGGCTGGCCCCGGTCGCCCCGGCCGGCCGGAGGCAGCTCCTGCGCCGGGTCACGTTCGACCTGACCGGCCTGCCGCCGACCCCGGACGAGATCGACGCGTTCCTCGCGGACGAGCGGCCGGACGCCTGGGAGCGGGTGGTCGAGCGCCTGCTGGCGTCGCCGCGCTACGGCGAGCGCTGGGGCCGGCACTGGCTCGACGTCGCCCGCTACGCCGACTCGAACGGGCTCGACGAGAACATCGCGCACCCGAACGCGTTCCGCTACCGCGACTGGGTCATCGACGCGTTCAACGCCGACAAGCCCTACGACCGGTTCGTGCAGGAGCAGATTGCCGGCGACCTGATGCCCGCGGCCGGCGACGACGAGCGGTTCGAGCAGCTCACCGCGACCGGGTTCCTGACCCTCGGCGCGAAGGTGCTGGCCGAGCAGGACGTCGACAAGATGGTCATCGACATCGTCGACGAGCAGGTCAACGTCATCGGCCGGGCGTTCCTCGCCGAGCCCATCGGCTGCGCCCGCTGCCACGACCACAAGTTCGACCCGATCCCCACCGCCGACTACTACGCGCTGGCCGGCATCCTGCGCTCCACGCAGACGATGGAAGACGATCGCCGCGTCGGACGGTGGGTCGAGCGCCCCCTGGCCGACGAGGAGACCGTCGCCCGCTACGAGGCGGCGCAGGAGCTGGTGGAAGAGGCGCGGGAAGCGGTCGGCGAGCTCGTCGACGAGCAGAACGACCGGCTCCGGCGGCCGCGGCGGCAGGCGCTGGCCGGCTATCTCCTCGCCGCCGAGGAGGCCTACCCGGCCTGGGGCGACGACGAGGCGAGCCAGGACCGGGGGCGCGAAGAGATAGCCAGGATCGCCGGCCGCGACGGTCTCGAGGCGGCCGTGGTCGAGCGCTGGGTCCGGGCCTTCTTCCGCTACCGCGAGGGTCCCCCGGTGCAGGGGGACGGGCCCAACCCGAGCGTGGTCTTCCAGATCTGGAACGCCTACGCGGCGGCCTTGCCGGAGCGCTACGCGGAGGTCACCGAAGAGCTGCGGGCGCTCATTGCCTCCGAGAAGGTCCTCATCGCGCCGCTGACCCGGAGCCTGGTGCGGGGGCCGGCGCCCCGAAGTCTCGAGGAGGTCGCCTGGCGCTACGCCGGCCTCTTCGCGGTGATCGAGATCGCGTGGGACCAGCACCTCCAGCGGCTGGGCCTCGAGGACGAGGAAGAGCTCTCGCCCGCCGACTTCCGGCTCCCGCGCGAGCAGGAGGAGTTACGCCGGCTCGTCTACGACGGCCGGCTGTGCATCCTCTGCCTCGACCAGGAGGCGGAGGAGGCGCTCTACCGAGCCGACACGGTCGCCGAGCTGGCCCGACTGCGGGCCGTCGTCGAGGAGCGCAAGGCGGCTTCACCGCCCGAGCCTCCCTACGCGATGTCGGTCGAGGAGGGCGAGATCGTCGATCTCCCCGTCCACATCCGCGGCAGCCATCTGAACCTCGCCGATACCCCGCAGCCTCGCGGGTTCCTGCGCGTCACGGATCACATCGTGCCGCCGCCGCCGATTCCTGCCGAGGCCAGCGGGCGGCTCGAGCTGGCCCGGTGGATCACGCACCCCGAGCACCCGCTCACGGCGCGGGTCATGGCCAACCGCATCTGGCACTGGCACTTCGGGCGCGGCCTCGTCGACACCCCGAGCAACTTCGGGACCACCGGCTCGGCCCCCACCCATCCCGAGCTGCTCGACTGGCTCGCGAGGCGCTTCGTCGACGGCGGCTGGTCGATCAAGGCGCTGCACCGCGAGATCCTGCTGTCCGCCACCTACCGACTCGGCGCCGGCTACGACGAAGCGAACGCGGCCGTCGACCCCGGCAACCGGCTGCACTGGCGCATGAACCGCCGGCGGCTCGAGGTCGAGCCCATCCGCGACGCGCTGCTGCAGCTCGCGGGCACCCTCGACCTGACGATGGGGGGGCGCGTCGACGAGTACAACTCGCGCGGCTACGTCTTCAGCGAGGGCAACACGTTCGGGAGGTTCGACTTCTACCGCGCCCCGCGCCGGTCCGTCTACATGCCGGTGGTGCGCAACGCCATCTACGACATCTTCGCCGGCTTCGACTTCGGCAACGCCAGCGACTCGGTCGGGGCCCGCCCCGCGACGGTGGTGCCGTCGCAGGCGCTGCTCATGATGAACAGCGCGTTCGTCGAGGAGCAGGCGGGCGAGTTCGCCGGCCGGCTGCTGGCGATGCCCCTGGCCGGCGAAGCGGCGCGGGTCGAGCGGGCGTTCGTCGAGGCCTACGGGCGCCCGGCCAGCAAGGTGGAGATCGAGGAGAGCCTGGCCTTCCTCACCTCCATGCGCGAAACCGCGCCCGGCGGTGGGGCGGAG
Organism: Acidobacteriota bacterium; assembly: GCA_026706755.1. Classification (GTDB taxonomy): domain Bacteria; phylum Acidobacteriota; class Vicinamibacteria; order Vicinamibacterales; family UBA8438; genus JAGWAJ01. The sequence goes on along the minus strand of JAPOYG010000122.1, from coordinate 361 downwards.
GCCTTCGCGTGGACGCGGCTGGGCCACGTCATCCTCGGCGCGAGCGAGTTCATCTACGTCGACTGAGGTCTTCCCACAGAACGCGGGGTCGGGGCCCAGGCCGGGAGTCGGGCCCGCCGCACCTGGAGAAACGATGCGCCATCCCCACTACCAGGCACCGCCGGTGACGCGGCGCGACATGCTCAAGGCCTGCGGCTGCGGCTTCGGGGGGCTGGCGCTTTCGTCGCTGCTCCAGGAGGACCTGCTGGCCGCGCAGGACAACCCGCTGGCCCCGCGGGCACCCCACTTCGCGCCCCGCGCCAAGCGCATCATCTTCCTGCACATGCACGGCGGCCCGTCGCAGCACGACCTCTTCGAGTAC
>JAPOYG010000494.1 GCA_026706755.1 Acidobacteriota bacterium | reverse complement strand
CGACCCGGCCGACCTCCAGGGCCGCCAGGCGCTTCTTCAGCATGTCGACGACGGTCTTGTCCTTGCCTTCGAGGATGTACGGCGAGTTGAGGCGGTGCGCCTCGATCAGCGAGTTGGTGAGCGGCTTGCCGGCCCCGTCGGTGACCTTCACGACGGGCAGTCCCCGTAGCGGCGCGACCCAGTCGTCGGCGATGCCGTCCCAACAGACCGTCTCGAGGCGGTTGGCCATCGACTGCGCGCTCTCGACGAGCACTGTGCGTCCCCGTCCGTCCGGCGAGTCGTAGACGGCATGACCGAGGTTGGGGAAGCCCGTCGGCTGGAATCTCGTGCCCTGCACCGGCTTGAGCCGCGCCTCGATGAGCAGCCGGGGAGCGTTGTCGAGTGCGGTGAGGTCAAGCGGCATGCGTCGTATCCTCCGTCACGTAGTCGTCGTCACTCGCGGCCCCCGGGCGGCTGGCCGCCGACGTCGAGTCCCCTGGCGGCGGTGGTCTCCGTCACGTGGTCGTTGTCGTCGTCGGTCGGCGCGCCAGGGTAGGCGCGCTCGATCAATGCGAACAAGCCCTGCCCACCGATGGGGATCAGGAGCGCCGCGGCGAGGCGGTCGGCCGGCACGCCGGCCCCCATGCGGCCGCCTTCGGAGGCTGATCCCCGCGAGCTCGAGCGGGCGTCCGCGAACGGCGCCGGGATGTTGGAGGCACGGGCGCGCGCCAGAGCCAGCCGGACGGCGGCGTCGGTGGCCCGCCCGTCCCGGCTGTCGCCTCCGGCGCGCAGACCTGCGATCAGCCCCGGCGGAACCGGCAGTCTAGCGGTCGGGGGCAGCGCCCCGGCGGCGCGCAACGCAGCGTCAGGCGTGAACAAGGGCTTGAGCGCCGCGTAGGCGAACGGCACCGGCGCGGAGCCGATCTGCCCGGCCGCCGATCGGAGTCGTGCCGGCCGCGCCCACACCAGGCCGGCGAGCAGCGCGGCGCATCGCGCGTCGTCGAAGTCGGCGGAGAGGAACGCCGCCACGTCGGCGAGCCGGGCAGCCGTGGCGCCGGTCAGCGGCTTGTCCTCGAGGCCGCGGGTCGACGCCTCGACGAGTCGCCCTTCGAGCACGGCAATCAGGTTCGAAACGAGGGGGCCGGCACCCCAGACCACCGTCGGAGGCGTATCGCCGGCGGACCATGCGCGGCGGGTGCCGAGGATTCCGCGGTAGAAGAAGCGCCCCTCGTCGAGCGGCGCGAAATGGGCGGCCATCGGCGGTGCGGTGCCGGGGCGCGCCCGCCCGGCGACGCCGGCCGGGGCTTCGTTGGCCGGCGCCTCCGCCGCCGGCGTCGATTCGGCGTTCGCACCGTCGTCGGCAGGTTGAGCAGCCTCCGGTTCCTGCGTGTCCGGCTGCCGCAAGGGACGAGCCACGGTCGGCAGGCCGAGTGCTGCGAGCGCCGCCGCCACGCGGAACTCCGCGGTCCCGTCGTCAGCGCGTTGGAGCCAGTCGGGAGAGAGCAACGGCGGTGGTCGCGAATCCTTGCGGGCGGCCGGGCTCGACGCGAGCCAACTGACGAGGCCGCCGAGCGCCATGAGAGCGTTCCGGGCGCCGTCCGATTCGCGGTTCGCGACCGTCATGTCGAAGAGGGCGTCTTCCAGCCGGCGCAACGCCTGCCGCGCCCGCGCGGGTGCTGTCTTTTTGTTCCCGACCAGACGGCGGGCACGGCTCAACCAGTCACCTGCATCGAGGTCGGCGACGAGGTCCCTGCGCGGGCGATCCGGCGTGTGGAGCCGGCCGAGGGGCGTCGCCTGGTACGGCATCTTGCTGTCGGGCTGGATGATGGAGTAGCGCTCGAATCCTCCGATTCCTCGTGCGGCGCCGAGGCGGGCAACCGAACGAGCCGCGTCCAGCCCGTTGCGAGCCGTGCGTTCCCCGACCGTCAGGCGTCCTTCCGCGAAGATGGTCGCTGCTTCCGAGAATGTGGCCGGCTTTGTCCAGAGGGGAGTCCAGAACTCGCCGCGGGGCCGGTTCGGGTCCTCCGACGACAGGCTGCCCGCCCCCGCGCCCGTGGGCTCGAAGGTGAAGGGAAAGGCGGCGCGGCTGCCGCCCGTCGCTCCCCATCGACGAGTCAGGGCACCGGCGAACGCCACCGTGCCCTCCAGCGCGAGGACGACGTCCCATGCGTTCAGGGGGTTGTAGCCTTCGTAACCTACCGTTCCGTTGGGTCCGCCTTGCCCCGGACTGAATTGGCCCATCGAACCTCGGTTCTCGGCGCGCCGGGCAATGTCGAACAACGCCGATTCGAGTTCCGTGTGGGCGCGGGTAGTGGGGCTGCCGTCGCCGAAATCGACCAGGTCCCCAAGACTCTCCGCAAAGTTGACACCGAAGTCTCGGCTGCCGTCGTTGCCGCCCGACCCGAGCAGGGGGGCGGCGGCTTCCTCCGCCGTGAGCACGTAGCACGCGTCGATGTAGGCCACATGGTGTGCGGCCGTCTCGGATCTCAGGCTCGGCAGGAGCAGACTCTTGACGGTCTTCGCTTTTCTTTCGACTCTCACCCCCTCGGCTTCGTTGCGCCTCTTCGCTTCACCCTTGAGCGACTTCGAAGCCTCTTTCATCCGCTTCGCGAGCGCCCGGAGGCGGTTGTATTCCCCGAGGTGGGCGTTGTTGCGCAGCAAGCCGATGGTGCAGCGCATCGACTCCAATCGTCGGCATTCACTGTTCTCGACGGCGCGCATCAAAAGGGCGCCGCCGCGACTCGACTCCTCACCGGCGTCACCCTCGAGAAATCCCGCCCGCCCATTCCACGGCGCGATGATCGGGCTCGGCGCGTAGTCGTGGAGAAAGAAGCGCAGCAGCGCGTCGCGGCCGAGCGTCGTCCGCAAATTGAAGCACTCGTTCTCCCACCAGCCGCGCGCGTGCGGATCGGCGGCCTCGCCGGAGACATGGTTGACGGGCGATGAGACGAGGCGAAGCACGCCGAGCGCCTTCAGAAAGGACGCCAGCGGCGTCGGGGCGCATCCACGCAGCGCGAGCGGCTCAACCGTCATCGCGAGCCTCCTTGCGCCGCGTGGCGGGCTCGACTGGGCCCGCCGAATCCACGGTGTCGGTCGGCTCGTCCTCCCGGCCTTCCTTGCGCTCCTTCGCGGATGCCCGCCAGTCGGCGAGCCGCAGCAGCGTCTCGAGCCAGGCGAGCCGGAACGGCCCCAGGCGGGCGAGCAGCTCGCGCGTGCGCTCGGTCCAGCTCTCGCGGGAGGTGTCGTCCCAGCCCAGCTCCATGATTGACAGGAGCAGCTCGCCGCCCTCCCAGCGCTCGCCTCCTTGCAGCGCGAGGGAAGGCAGCGTGTCGCCCTCCCAGACGCCGCGGGCGAAGCGCGCCCCGGCTCGGCCGTCCTGCGGCGCCGCCTCGCGGGGCAGAGCGCGCAGGTTGAGCCGCACCTTCCCGTGGTGGGCGGCGATCAGGTAGGCGACGAGATTGGCGTCGCGGGACCAGCCCTCGTGCGCCAGGAACGCCAGGGCCGAGGCGAGCTCGTGGCGGAAGTAGGATCTGCCGTGGCGAGGCCTTCCGGAGGTCTTGGCGAGCAGCACGCCGGGTTCGACGGCCCGCCCGCCGAGACCGCGGCGCATCGTGTCCTGGAAGACCTCGTGCGCCTTCCCCAGATCGTGCCAGTGCGCCGCGCGCACGACGGCCGCGCGCGTGGTCGGGTCCTCGCCGAGGGCGACGCACAGCGACTCGGCCTCGGCGGCGACGTGCCGAAGATGGTCGGCCAGGGGCACGATCGCGTCGATCCCGCTCAGCGGGTCCTCGTCGTGGCCCTCTGCCTCTTGCGGCGCAGGAGCGGGCAAACTGTCCCGGTCCTTGTGAGGTTGGCGCTCAATCGTCTCGACCTTGGCCGCTTGCTGTGCCGCAGCCGCGGAACCGTCCACCGCTGCGCCGGTGCCAGGCGAGGTCGCCGGAATTGGAATCGGCTTGGGCACGTCCTTCGGATTGCCGGTGAATCCGGAATCCTCGCGGTAGCCGCCGGCGGCTGGGTGGGCCAGCAGCACGAGGCCCGGCCAGGGCCGGCCCTCCAGGAGCATCCACCCGGCGGGGGCCGCACCGGCCCGCCCGTCCCGGCGCCGCCACTGCGGGTCGCGCTGGAACAGCAGGTTCCGGCCCTTGTTGGGAAGCTTCTCCATCGACTTGATCCACGTCCCCGCCGAGCCGATCGACACTGCGCACAGCTCGTCCCGTCCCGGTCGCGGCGGATCTTCCGCCTCCGACGGTTGTCTCCAGAAGACGCGGATGTCAGTGTCGTCGGCGTCGCGGACGTACGGCGAGATGTCGACGTCGAAGCCCGTCAGATCCGGATCGGTGTCGAAGAGGTCGTCCAGGTCCTTGCGGCGGATCACCCGGCGCGGCGGTTCGACGGCATCCGGCGCGGGGAGATGCACCGGTGCGACGTCGGTCAATCCCGCCAACCGCTCCCGCGCGGCCCGCAACGTCGAAGCCTCGTAGGGTCTGGCCAGCGCCTCGACATCCTTGTCGACCGCGGCACCCTCGGCGGCCGTCGGCATCAGGTCGATCCAGCGGACGTCGGCGCCGTCGGGAAGCTCGGCATAGCGGTTGGCGCGGCCGAAGCGCTGCACGAGCGAGGACCAGGGCGCGAGCTCGGTGAACAGGACCGCGGCCGAGATGTCCACGCCTGCCTCGATCGCCTGCGTGGCGACGACGATGCGGCCGTGCGGATTGGCTTCGACGGCGCCGAGTGCCTTCTCCATCTCCCGCGCGCGGTCGGCGGCGCGGAAGCGGGAGTGGACCAGCGCCAGTGTCGGCGCCGCCGACGTCCGCCTGGCAAGCCTCTTCTCGATCTGATCGCGGAGGGCCTGCGCCCGGTCCACGCGGTTGACGATGGCCAGGGTCAGCCGCCCGTCCTGGTGGGCGTTCACGATGGCCTCGGCCAGCCCTCCGACGTAGTCGGCGACCTCGGCCTGCTTCGTCGAAACCGGCGCCACGGGCAAGTGGGTGAGTCTCTTCCTCGCGCGCACGAGGTCGGCGAGCCGACCGTCCGGCGCCGCGTTCGGGTCGACCCGGACCACTGTCCCGTTCGGCGGTGCAGGGTGATCGACGGTGGCGAGCCAACTCGGATCGAGCGTGGCCGAGATCCAGAGGCTGTGGGACGGCGCGCCCGCCGGGCGGTCCTCACGCCGGGCACGGTTCGCTTCCGCTTGCCGGAACGCTTCGAGTTGGGCAGACGTCGCGCGGCCCGCGCCCATGAGCTGCACTTCGTCGAACACCCACTGCGCGTCCTCGTGCAGGAGCGCGAACTCCATCGGCCAGACGGCCCGCGACGAGGCGTAGCCGCGCATCAGTGCGCGGCTCAGCAGCATGTCCTGCGTGCCGACGAGCACCGCGGGCCGCTCCGGCCAGTCGAGCCAGCGATCGGCCTCCACGCCACCCATCAGCACGTGCACGTCGTCCGGTCCCGGCAGACGGGCCCGGACTGTCGCATCGGCGGCCAGGCTGCCGAACCAGCCCGCGACCGCCCGCGCCGTCTGCTCGACGAGCGTCCGCATGGGGAGGCACCAGACGAGCCGGCGGGGTGTGTCGCCGGGGCTCCGCAGCCGGCGGGCGGCCCAGCCGAGGGTCACCGCGGCGGTCTTGCCCGACCCGGTCGGCGCGACGAGGACGCGGGGCCACGCGCTGGTGGCGAGGGCGAGCTGCCAGGAGTCGGGCCGGCGGTCCTTGCCGAGCGCGATCCGATAGAGCGTGGTGCCGTCCAAGCGATTCCCCGTGATGCGATTCGGCAATGATGGCAGTCCCAGCAGCCGACAGGTTGGCACGGCTCGTTGTCAGATCCTGTCAACAGCGCCGCCGGGGGCCGACATCGATCCGTACAGGCTATCACCGTCACGACGCGGACATTTCTTGACACGCGGTGAGCCAGCCGTGCCGCTTGCGCTGTCCGTACCGCCTCGTGCAGGCTATCGCCGTCACGGCGCCGACGTCATTGACGCCGGTCGGCCGGCCAGGTAGTACTCTTGAGAGTACTACTTCCATCATGAAGATCACGACAAAGGGTCAGGTGACCATCCCCCAGCGGCTTCGGGTGAAGTTCGGCTTGTTGCCCCATACCGATGTCGCGTTCGAAGAGACGGATGGCGGCGTGGTGGTGAGGCCGGTGTTGAGTAAGCGGGCGCTCATCGAGGAGCGGCTGCGGGAGGTGCGCGGGGTGGCCGGCGGCGGTATGTCCACCGACGACGTGATGCGGCTCACGCGCGGGGACGAGTGAGTGTTCCTCGTCGACACGAACGTGCTGCTGGACATCTTCACGGACGATGAGCGGTGGCGGCCGTGGTCGGAGCGGGCGGTCGCGGATGCGGTCGTGGCGGGAGGTGTCGGCATCAACCCCATCATCTACGCCGAAGCCTCGCTCACGTTTGGCGATGCCGAGACGCTCGACCGCAGCCTGAACGCGCTCCTGGTCGAGCGCCTGCCGCTGCCTTGGGGCGCCGCGTTCGGGGCGGGGCGGGCCTATCGGCGGTACCGCCGCGCTGGTGGGGCACGGACGTCGCCGCTGCCCGACTTCCATATAGGCGCCCATGCGGCCACGGACGGCCTGCCGCTGGTCACCAGGGACGCAGGGCCCTACCGTTCGTACTTCCCCTCCGTAAAGCTGGTGACGCCAGGCCCCCGCGACTGAGACGCGTCGGCGCGAACCATGCCGTGCTGGCGTGTCGATGGCGAAGTCACGCCGGCGGCCACACCGCCGCAGGCCGGGCGGGTTCGCCAATCCTGTCGACGGAGGAACGACTCGAGCTGGCGCAGGATGCGGCCACCCAGCCGCGCGTCGGCTCAGGCCGGCGTCGCTCGTGCCGTCGCCCGGCTCCGCATCCTGCCCCTACCGCCGACCGCCCGAACTGCCGAAACGTTCGAGTACCGAACGTCGGCAAGAACAGGAGGTCGCCGCCGTGCCCGCTACAGAGCAACCGGCGCCGTCGTCGACTCCGCCCGCGTCCGTTGACCCGCTGGTGCCGGCGCGCATGGTCAACGAATACGTCTACTGCCCGCGGCTCGCCTACCTGGAATGGGTGCAGGGCGAGTGGGAGGACTCGTCCGACACCGTCGAGGGCCGGCACGCCCACCGGCGGGTCAACCGCGACGGCGGGAAGCTGCCGCCGCCGGACGAGGTCGACGACTCGCCCAGGCTGCACGCGCGGTCGGTGACGCTGTCGTCCGAGCGCCTGGGGCTCATCGCCAGGCTCGATCTCATCGAGTCGGACGGCGGCCGGGTGACGCCCGTCGACTACAAGCGCGGCAAACGGCCGCACGTCGGGAGCGGCGCCCACGACCCCGAGCGGGTGCAGCTCTGCGCGCAGGGTCTGCTGCTGCGCGAGCACGGCTACGACTGCGTCGAGGGCGTCCTGTATTTCGTGGGCAGCCGCGAGCGGGTGCGCGTGCCCTTCGACGAAGACCTCGTCGCCCGCACGCGTCGGGCGATCGAGGACTTGCGCCGCCTGGCCGCCGCGGGCGAGATGCCGCCGCCTCTCGAGGACAGCCCGAAGTGCCCGCGCTGCTCCCTCGTCACCATCTGCCTGCCGGACGAGGTCAACCACTTCGCGCGGGCCGCGGTCGCCCCGCGGCCGATCGCCGTGCCGGCCACCGAGGCGCTGCCCCTCTACGTGCAGGCCCGGGACGCGAAGCTGGCCAAATCCGGCGAGACCCTGGTGGTCTCGGTCGACGACACGCGGCTGGCGACCGCCCGTCTGGCCGAGACGTCGCAGGTCGTGCTGCTGGGGAATGTCCGCATCACGACGCCCTGCCTGCACGAGCTGATGTGGCGCGGCGTCCCGGTCACGTGGCACAGCGTCGGCGGGTGGTTCTATGGGCACACCGCGGGGAACGGCCACAAGAACGTCGAGCTCCGGACCGCCCAGTACCGAGCCAGCTTCGACGCGGCGACCTGCCTGCGCTTCGCGAAGGGTCTCGTGGCCGCGAAGATCCAGAACTGCCGGACGCTCCTGCGACGCAACTGGAAGCGCGCCGAGAGCAGCCAGCCCGTGCTGGTCGACCTCAAGTCGGACGTCCATCGCGCCGCTCGCGCCCAGTCGCTGCCCGAGCTCCTGGGCGTCGAGGGATCTGCAGCCGCACGGTACTTCCGCACCTTCGACGCCATGCTGGCCAAGGACGGATGCGGCGGCACGCCCCGGTTCGACTTCGAGACCCGCAACCGACGGCCGCCCACCGATCCGGTCAACGCCCTCCTGTCCTTCGCCTACTCGCTGCTGGTTCGCACGTGGACGGTGACGCTGGCCGCGGTCGGCTTCGACGCGTTCCGCGGCCTCTACCACCAACCGCGCTACGGCCGCCCCGCGCTCGCGCTCGACCTGATGGAACCGTTCCGACCGCTCGTGGCCGACTCCGTCGTCGTGCAGGCGATCAACAACGGCGAGGTCCGGCCGGAGGACTTCGTGAGCGCGGCGGGGGCGGTCAATCTGAGCGCCTCCGGCCGGCGCAGTTTCATCGCCACGTACGAACGGCGGCTGGGCCACGAGATTGTCCACCCGCTGTTCGGCTACCGCGTCAGCTACCGCCGCCTCATGGAGATGCAGGCGCGGCTGTTCGGACGCTTCCTGCTCGGCGAGCTCCCGGAGTATCCGAACTTCACCACCCGGTAGACGATGGAGCACCTCTACATCGTCGTCTACGACATCAGCAACCCGAAGCGCTGGCGACGCGTGTTCAAGCTGATGCAGGGTTACGGCGAATGGGTGCAACTCTCGGTATTTCAGTGCAGATTGAGCCGGCGTCGCCATGCCGAACTGGTTGCGCGGCTCGACGGAATGATCGATCATGGGGAGGATCACGTCGTGCTCGTCGACATAGGAGTAGCCGACGGTGTGGATCCGCGCGTGGTCAGCCTGGGCAAGTCGTTCGAAGCCGTGCGTCGGGAGCCGTTGATCGTGTAGCCCTCCCGCCGGCGCGACGCGAGCGCTCAGGTGCGGCTCGAACGCCGGGGAGCGCTCGAAACGCCGTAGATCCTTGACAACTGGATAGTTGTCAGGCGCAAGGAGGTCGATTACGTGACCACACGGTGGTCAGACGCGCGCCGCCGGGCCCACCGCTCGCATCGCCCCCGTCAAACCCCTTGCCTGCAGGCGGTTGCGAGCGGTCCGTCATCCGCGGGTAGTCCCCGCGGCCTCATTGAAGCCTGGGGGGGGGTTTACGACGCGCGGTGACGTTCGAGTCATCCGCGGGTAGTCCCCGCGGCCTCATTGAAGCACGAAGGTCGTCGAGCAGGTGCTCAACACCCCGCCGAGGTCATCCGCGGGTAGTCCCCGCGGCCTCATTGAAGCGGCTTGAGTACGGGCGTAGTCGGCGTGTGCTTCTGCTTGTCATCCGCGGGTAGTCCCCGCGGCCTCATTGAAGCCCTTACCGCGGAGGCAAGCACCTCCGGGCTGCCACCGTCATCCGCGGGTAGTCCCCGCGGCCTCATTGAAGCTCGGCGGCGCTGAACCATTCGGCCGACCACTGGGAGTCATCCGCGGGTAGTCCCCGCGGCCTCATTGAAGCTGGACCTCTGCCCGCACTGTGGCGCCCTGGATCCGCAGTCATCCGCGGGTAGTCCCCGCGGCCTCATTGAAGCTCCAGAACGTCAAGGGACTCACCGTGGACCGCTTCACGGAGTCATCCGCGGGTAGTCCCCGCGGCCTCATTGAAGCGATCCCGGCAATGAGGATG
>JAPOYG010000234.1 GCA_026706755.1 Acidobacteriota bacterium | reverse complement strand
GAGTCGAGCGACAGCTCCAGCGACGCGAGCTGCGTCTCCTGCGCGAACTCGCGCGCCGCAATCTGGTCCATCGACACGCCGGCCCGGATGTCGGCGCCCGCCGTCTTCTTGGGATGCACGCCGGTCAGGAACGCCCCGGCGGCGCGGGCGTGGTCGCCCGCGCCCTCGCCCGGCAGCGCATCGCCGTGCTTGTTGGCGAGCCCGCTCAGGACCGTCAGCCGGTCGCGGAACGGCTCGAACGGCTGCATGACGGGCTTCATCTCGAAGCCGCTCCCCGTCGTGTCGGGCGTCCACTGGTTCATCACGATGCCGTTCGGCACGTAGACGACGCCCAGCCGCTTGACGGGGGCCGCGGCCGAGGCCCGGAGCGGCGACAGGGCGGGCACCATGCCGTCGAGGAGCGGCAGGGCCAGCGTGGCCCCGACGCCGCGCAGGAACGTCCGGCGGGGCAGATGCGTCTTCGTGATGATCATTGCTCTCGCGCCTTTCTCATCTGGAACGGCGTGCTCTCGACGATGCCGACAATCAGCGACGACCAGCGGTAGTCGTCCGGTTCGGCGGCGTCGACGATGCGGCGAATCGACGGATGATCGTAGTACTCGACGCCCCGGCCGAGCGCATAGGTCAGCAGCTTCTCGGTCACGGTGCCGACGAAGTCCTCGCGGTTGGCGAGGAGCATCTCGCGCACGCTGGCCGGGCCGGTGAGCTCGCGCCCGCTCGGGAGCGTCCCCGAGGTCTGCTCCACCGGCAGCTCCCGGTAGCCGCCCACCGCGTCGAACGTCTCGAGCGCGAACCCGAGCGGGTCCATCCGCACGTGGCAGCTCGCGCAGACCGGGTCGGTACGGTGCCGCTCCATCCGCTCCCGCACGGAGCGGGGCCGGCTCTCCGGATCCGACGGATCGGCCACCGATTCCGAGTCCTCGAGGCCCGGCACGTCGGCCGGCGGCGGGGGCGGCGGCGCGCCGAGCAGGTTCTCGAGCACCCAGACCCCCCGCTTCACGGGCGACGTGCGGTTGGCGTACGACGTGGCCGTCAGCACGCTGCCCTGGCCGAGGATGCCGCGCCGGGTGTCGTCGGGCAGGGTAACGCGCCGGAAGTGGTTGCCGTGCACGTCGGGAATGCCGTAGTGCTGGGCCAGCCGCTCGTTGACGAACGTGTAGTCGGACGTCAGGACGTCGAGCACGCTGCGATCCTCGCGCACCTGGCTCTCGAACCAGAGCTCGGTCTCCCGCGTGAACGCCTCCCGCAGGTTGCCGTCGAACTCGGGGAACGCGATCGGGTCCGGCTTCACGCTCCGCATGTTGCGGAGGAAGAGCCACTGCCCGGCGAAGTTGTCGACGAGCGCGGCCGACTTCGGGTCGGCCAGCATCCGGCGTACCTGAGCCCGGAGGACGCCCGGCTCGCGCAACGCGCCCGCCTCCGCCCGGGCCAGAAGCTCGTCGTCCGGAATGCTGCTCCACAGGAAGAACGACAGCCGCGACGCGAGCTCGAGGTCCGAGATGCGGTACGGGGCGCCGGGGGGCGTCCCCGCCGGGTCGACCTCGATGCGGAAGAGGAACTCGGGGTCGACGAGGATGGCACGCAGCGCGAACTCGACGCCCGCCTCGAAGCCTCCGCGGACCCGTCCCGCGTCGTAGAACGCCATGAGCGCGTCGACGTCGCCGCTCCGGATCGGCCGCCGGAACGCGCGCCGGGCGAGCGTCCCGAGGATGTCGGCCGCGCACGCCGCCTCCGCCTCCGCGGACGGATCCCGCGGGGTGCAAGTGAAGATGCGCTCCCGACTCGGCGTTGCGTCCGCGGACACGGCGGCGCCCGCGCCAGCGTTCCCGGACCGGGCGGCAGCCGCGGAAGGTGCGGCCGCCGAGGACGGAGCCGTGCCCGCGGTCGGTGCGGCTCCCTCGAACGGTCCCTCGATCTCGACGATCCACACCGCCATCGGGGCGTCGCGGTCGCCCGCGTAGTGGTAGGTCTCCGCCGCGCTGACCGGCTCGAGCACCCCCTCCGCGATGGCGCTGGTGCGCGGGAACGAGAGCGCGATCTCGTGCATTCCGGCCGTCACCGGGAGGCGGAGCCGCAACTCCTCGTCGGCCTCGCGTTCGTAGGGGGTCAGGTCGAAGACGGCACTCCATGCCTCCCGCTGGCCGTCGCCCCCGATCAGGAACTCGGCGACCTGGCGCCGGTCGAACCGCACCTGGAGCCGGTTCCGCCGCTGCAGCCCCTTGATGGCGTCGCCGTGCGTCCGCTCCAGCGTGACGCGCAGCTCGTACTCGCCGTCCACCGGGAAGTAGTGCCGGGTGGCGAAGCCGCCGCGCGAGCCGAACGGGTGCAGCTCGCTCATCCGGTAGTGCTGCCGCAGCACGGGGGAGGTGGTGTAGACGGCCGTCGTCTTGCGGATGGACGGGCTCCCGACGGCAAGCTGCGCGATCTTGCCGGCGGCCAGCATGTAGCGCTCGAGGAGCGAGGTCGACAGCGACAGAACGTCGGCGATGTTGTCGAACCCGTAGCTCTGGTCGTCCGCCGGCAGCAGCTCCCGGCCGTCGATCTCGAGGGCCAGCAGATCGCGGATCGCGTTCGTGTACTCGGTCCGGTTGAGCCGGTGGATCGTCTCCGCGCCCGGATTCGGATCCGCCAGCGCGGCGGCGTCGAGCTCGCCCTCGATCCAGTCGACGAACCGGATGTACGTGGCGTCGTCGGGCCGGGGTCGCCGCGGGGGCGGCATCTCGCGCGCGCGCAGCTTGCGGATGACCTTCTCCCAGGTCTCGGCGCCCGCGCCGACGTGCGCTACGTCCAGCGACTCCAGCGTCAGGTTCGCCGTGCGCAAGCGGTCGCTGTGGCACGCCGTGCAGTAGCGGTCGAGAACAGTGCGGAACTCGGCCGCATCCGCGGCGAAAGCGCCGGGCGGGGCCGCAGGGAGCCCGGTGGACTGGGCCGCAGCCGGTGCCGCGACTGCGGGCAACAGGGCTCCGGCGAACGCCAGGGCGGCCAGCTTCCTCAGGGTGCGCCGCGGTCCGGATGTCGTCCGCACTGAGCCCTCCCGCGCTGCGGCGTGCAACGGCACCGCGCCGGCGCGCCCGGAGGCGCGCGTCGGCAGCCCGCGCTGGCGCGAACTCCTGTGCCGCGTGATCCGCGGCGCAGACTCTGGAATCCGATATTATCGAAGGCGCGCGAACAGGGTGTCAAGCGCGAGAGCTGCGGCGCGGAGGCGCCGGCCGGCGACCAAACCTCGGAAGCGACTTGCACAGGGCTCTTCATCGCCGCCCCGGCGACCGTCGACGCCCCTCCCGCTCCCCACGCGCCGGTGCCCATGCCCGGCGCTCTCGCGGACCGATCACCCCGATGTTTCGTGCGTCGACCGATTCCGTTACCGTCCCCGATTCGGAGGCCTGAACCATGCGTTGCGTTCGCACAACGGCACCCGGCCTGCTGCTCGCGGCGGCGGCCCTCTGGCCCGCATCGGCCGCCGCCCAGAGCGCGATCGGGGGCCAGGTGAGCGACGACACCGGCGGCATTCTGCCCGGCGTCACCGTCGAGGCGGCGAGCCCCGCCCTCATCGAGGGCAGCCGCGTCGCCGTCACCGACGGCCAGGGCCGCTACAGCATCATCAACCTGCGACCCGGCATCTACAGCCTGACCTTCACGCTCGCCGGATTCGGCACGGTCGTGCAGGAAGGCATCGACCTGCCCTCGGAGTTCACGGCGGAGGTCGACGCCCGGATGTCCGTCGGGGCGCTCGAGGAGACGGTCACCGTCTCCGGCGAGGCCCCGGTGGTCGACGTGCAGCAGGCGGCGCGGGTGCAGGTGCTCTCCCGCGAGGTGCTCGACAACGTCGTCAACACCGGCAGCCCGTGGACGCAGGCGATGATGGTGCCGGGCGTCTCGATGGCGGGGATCGACGTCGGCGGGTCGCGCTACGTCAACGATCTGCAGCTCGAGGCGCGGGGCGCCAACGCCAAGCACACCACCGTCGTGCAGGACGGCATGACCCTCGACCTGCTGGCCCTCGAGGGCGTGCCGGTCATGTACAACCAGGACCTCGCGACGCAGGAGATGGCGGTCCAGGCCGGCGGCGGCGGCGGCAGCGCCGAGATGCAGGCGGGCGGCGTCGTGATGAACATCGTCCCCAAGGAGGGCGGCAACATCTTCAGCGGGCAGGGCTACTTCGGCCACACCGCGGGCGGCTGGATCGCCGACAACTACTCCGACCGGCTGCAGCAGGCGGGCACGACGCGGGCGGCCGACTTCAACAAGCTGTTCGACTACTCCGGCTCGATCGGGGGACCGATCCTCCAGGATCGGATCTGGTTCCACGAGTCCATCCGCTACTGGGGCGCCTGGACCCCGGAGCCCGGCTGGCTGTTCGACGACGGCAGCCAATTCTTCAACGAAGAGGACATCATCTCCACCGTCACCCGGATCACCTTCCAGGCGACCCCGATCCACAAGTTCAGCATCTCGCTCGATCGCCTCAACAAGCGGCGCGGCCCGTACATCGACCTGCCGCACGAGTCGCGCTATCGGGGCCAGTGGCGGGCCGGCCCGGACTCGGACTGGATCCAGTCGGCGCTCCTCATTCCCGGACAGCGGGGCCCCGACCCCGAGACCGCCCGCGACTACCAGAACAAGGGGCAGGGCTGGCACCACGCGCCGTACTGGCAGGGCCAGGCCAAGTGGACGTCGACCGTCAGCAACCGGCTGCTGCTCGAGGCGGGCTACGGCAGCTCGGGCGTCGCCGACTGCTGCAGCGACCCGCAGCCGAACACGGTCTTCCCGCGCTGGTCCGACAACTGGCTGCAGTTCGTGCGCAAGGAGGACCTCGACCAGAACATCCAGTTCGACGCGGTGCAGGATTTCACCTGGAACCTGCCCGGCGAGCGGGTGATGGCCGCCGTCTCGTACGTCACCGGCTCCCACAACTTCAAGACCGGCTTCTCGTACGCCTGGGGGACGGCTGAGCAGCATCGTTTCAACAACGGCGACATCGGGCGGATCCGCATCCGCAACGGCGCCGCCTACGAGATCCAGGCGGGCAACTGGCCCTGGATCCGACTGAACTCGGTGAACGAGACCGGGTGGTTCGTGCAGGACGCCTGGACCATCGACCGGGTGACCGTCACCGGCGGCCTGCGAGCCGACTGGCTGAACGGGTCCGTCCCGCCGCAGTCGATGCCGGCGGGCCGCTTCATCGGGCCGCGCGACTTCGCGGCGGTCGACTGCGTGCCGTGCTGGGGTCCGGCCTGGTCACCCCGCATCGGGATCGCGTGGGACGTCTTCGGCGACGCGCGGACGGCGATCAAGTTCAGCACCGGCAAGTACCTGACGCCGACCACCACCGCGCTCCCCAACCGGGTCAACCCGATGGCGATCCAGACCGTCAACCTGCCCTGGACCGACCCCAACGGCGACAGCATCGTGCAGGACGAGGAGCTCGACTTCAGCCGGCTGCCGGCGAACTTCGGCACGCGGAGGCTCGACGACATCGACCCCGACCTCGTGCGCGAGTACAACATCGAGACGTCGCTCAGCGTGGAGCGGGAGCTCACCCGCAACGTCTCGCTCAGCGCCGGCTGGTACCGCCGGTCGTTCAAGGACATCCTCTTCACCGACCAGGGCTACGAGGGGATGTTCCTCTACAACCGGCACTGGGAGGCGCCGGGCTCGTTCCGCGAGATCGAGGTGGTCAACCCGCTCAACGGCGAGGTCTTCACGGTGTACGACATCGCCAGCAAGGACCTGCTGGCGCAGGTGGACAACGTCGTCACCAACCCCATCGGCCACGCCAGCGTCTACAACGGCTTCGAGCTCGCCCTGAACGCGCGCCTGCCGGGCGGCGGGCAGCTCATCAGCAGCCTCACGACGCAGCGCCGGATCACGACCGAGTGCGACACCCGGGGCGACCCCAACGGGGACCGCTTCTGCGACCGCACCGACGTCAACCGCTACAACGTCAGCCTGCCGGGCGGCACCTCCGTCGCGTACGACGGCGTCGACTTCAAGCACGACTTCAAGCTGGGCGGCTTCTTCCCGCTGCCCTACGGCGCGCAGGTCAGCCTGGTCCTGAACAGCGTGACCGGCCGCCTGACGGGCGACATTCAGCGCGTCGACGAGTTGCTGCCCGTCAACTGGATCATCACCCCCAACTCGGTCTACACCGAGGACGGCGGCCCGACCGGGCGCCAGCCGACCTGTCGCGGCGCCGTCATCAACGGCCAGGAATGCCGGCCGGGCATGCCGGTCATCCCCGACATGGTCCAGTCGTCGATCACGGTGCCCGTAGCGCCCGCCGGGACGTTCCACACCCTGCCGCGGACGAACCTGGTCAACCTCAGCCTGCAGCGGGTCTTCAGCGCCGGGGGGATCGAGCTCCGCCCGCAACTCGAGATCTACAACCTGACCAACAGCGACGTCTGGTACGCGGAGGCCTCGACCAACTACACGTCGGCCGTCTGGGCGCAGCCGAGCCGCTACGCCCTGGGCCGCATGCTCCGGCTCTCACTGCAGCTCGACTGGTAGAGGCTGCTACGCCGTGTCCAGCGGCAGCGCGCCGTTCGCCAGGATGTCGCTGATGCCCTCGAGCAGGCGCTCGACCTGCTCTTCGGTGTTGTAGAGGTGCGTCGAGACGCGCACCGTGTTCAGGTCGTGGTCGGTGTGGCGGACCCAGACGTGGTGCCGGCGCCAGAGGGTGTCGACGACGGCGCGGCGATCGAATCCCTCGAGCGCGAACCCGGTGAGCCCGCAGCCGAGCGCGGGGTGCTTCGACGTGTGCACCCTGGCCTGCGGGATCTCGGCGAGCCGGGCTCTGAGCGTGGTCGACAGCTTTCGCACGCGAGCCTCGATCCGCTCCCGGCCGATGCCGGACTGGAAGTCGAGCGCCGAATCGAAAGCCACCAGCAGCGGACCGGCGCGCTGGCTCAGCCGGTCGTAGCGCGCGGCGCCGCGTTCCTCGTCGTCCCAGCCGGCCGTGACGACCGTCGGCCAGACCCGCTCCTGCGACTCCCGACGCAGGTAGAGCATGCCGGTCCCGACCGGGGCGCCCATCCACTTGTAGGGGCTCGAGGCGTAGAAGTCGACCCCGAGGTCGTGCATGTCGAGGGCCAGCATGCCGATCGCGTGCGCCCCGTCGACCACCGTCAGAATCCCGCGCGGGCGGGCCAGCGCGGCGAGCTCCCGGACCGGCAGCATGCAGCCGGTGGGGAACGTGACGTGGCTGACGCTGATGACCTTCGTGCGCGGCGTGATCGCGTCCTCGAACCGGTTCAGGATGTCCGCCGGGTCGGGGGTCGGGATCGGGAACGGCAGCTCCCGAACGATGATGCCCTGCCGCTTGGCCTTGAGCTTCCACGGCTCGAGGCCGCCCGGATGCTCGTGGTGCGACAGCAGCACCTCGTCGCCCGCCGCGAGATCGAGCCCGTTGGCGATGAAGCTCATCCCCTCCGTGGTGTTGCGCGTCAGGGCGATCTCGTCCGTGTCCGCCCCGACGAACGCCGCGAGCTTCTCCCGCAGGCCGCCCAGGGCCCGGATGTGCCGGGTGTTCTCGCGGCCCGGGTCCGCGGACAGCGCGCGGTAGGCGTCGACCACCGCGTAGTACACCGGCTTCGGCATCGGCCCGAGCGTGCCGCTGTTCAGGTAGGCCAGCTCGTCCGAGACCAGGAACTCGCGCCGCACCCGCTCCCAGTACGCCGCCTCCGGGTCTGCGTCTTCCGCCGTGTCCTGTCCGCCGCGGGCTCCGGCGAGCGCCGGGGCCGCCGGCGACGCCTGCACTCGACTCGCCGCCGAGGCCAGCGCGCCGGCCGAGCCGGCCGCGAAGGCCTGCAGAAAGCGCCGGCGCGAGGGACCGGCCGGGGTCCCCGGCTCGACGGGGCAGGGGGCGTGATCGGTCTGCATGATTCCTCCGTGCGCCGACCGCCGGGACCCGGCGGCTCCGGCAGACCGGCCGTTGCACAGGCGTACGCTCCCGCATCATAGTCGCTGCGGGAAGCCCGTGCCGTGGTCGCCGGAAACGACGTATCGCTCCAGGGGCGTGGTCGGACATCACGAAGGAACTCGTCGCCCAGCCGAGGCCGAAGCAGCCGCGAATCCAAGCAGCAGGCGAGCGACCCGGCTCGGTCCGGTCGCGGCCGGTCGACAACCCCCTCGATTCGCCTCCGGCCAGAGCGCGATCGATGCGTCCCGGCTCCGGCGTCGCGTCCGGATTCGTCCCGCTCCGGCGTCGCGTCTGGATTCGATGACGAGGCGGCCGGTATACTGATCGGTCGTGTCTCCACGAGGGTCGGTGGCCATCGTCGTCGTCACGTGCGCCGCGGTGCTCGGCGCGTCCGTTCCCGCCGCGGCGCAGTCGCGCGATGCTCCCATTCCGCACGACGTCGGGCAGAGCGTGAACCCGGCGTTCGAAGGGTGGTACCCCAACGACGACGGCACGTTCACGCTGTCGTTCGGCTACTTCAACCGGAACTACGCCCAGGCGCTCGACATCGCGGTTGGGTCCGCCAACCGCTTCGAGCCGGGCCCCGCGGATCGCGGCCAGCCGACGCACTTCCTGCCCCGCCGGCACACCGGGATCTTCACGGTCACGGTGCCGGCCGACTTCGGGGACCGGACGCTGACCTGGTCGGTAACGGCCGGCGGCGAGACGTTCGCCGTGACCGGTCACCTGCGCCCCGAATGGGAGATCGACGCGCTGCACGAGATCACGAGCGGCAACCGGCCGCCGATGCTGCGATTCGAACCCTACGGCGACGCCGCGCAGGGTCCCGGCGGCATCCGCTCGGCGCTCGAAGGCGAAGCCGGACAGCCGGTGCCGGTCACCGTCTGGGCGAGCGACGACGGGGTCCAGAAGCGGCCCACCGGCAACCCGCCGCGGCTCGGACTCGTCTGGAGCAAGTTCCGGGGGCCCGGCGAGGTGACCTTCAGCGAGGCCCGGCCGGCCGTGCGAGCGGACGGCCAAGCGGCGACGACCGCCACGTTCAGCGCTCCCGGCGCCTACGTGCTGCGCGTCCTGGCGTGGGACGATTCGGGGCCGCAGGGCCCGATCATGGCCGGCGGCTTCCAGTGCTGCTGGACGAACGCGTACCTGGATATCGACGTGAGGTGAGGAGTCAGCCCATGACCACCGGAAGGAAGATCGCCGCCGCGGCCCTCGGCGCGCTCGTCGCGACCGCCGCCCCCGCCCTCGCACAGGCACCCGCGGACGTCACCTTCGCGCGCGACGTGGCCCCGATCCTGCAGCGGAGCTGCCAGGGCTGTCACCGGACCGGCAGCATGGCGCCGATGTCCCTGGTGACCTACCAGGAGGTGCGTCCCTGGGCGCGCTCGATCCGGGAGAAGGTGGCCAACCGCGTGATGCCCCCGTGGCACATCGACAAGACGGTCGGCGTCCGCGAGTTCGCCAACGACATCTCGCTGAGCGACGCGGAGATCGACGCCGTGGTGCGGTGGGTGGACGCCGGCGCGCCGCTGGGGGATCCCGCAGACATGCCGCCGCCCATCGATTGGCCGGCTGGCGACATCTGGCGCCTGGCCGACAAGTACGCCGAGCTCGGCGAGCCGGACATCGTAGTCCGCTCGACGCCGTGGACGCAGGCCGCCGCGGGACAGGACCAGTGGTACCAGCCGATCGTCGAGACGGGGCTGACCGAGGATCGCTGGGTGCGGGCGCTCGAGGTCCGGCCGTCGCTGCCGGGCCGGCCCATCGTCCACCACGCCGTC